>JARDZZ010000174.1 GCA_029240595.1 Nitrospira sp.
CTTGACCTGGGATCCGGTTGACGATGTCCATGGATATTATGTGTATTATGGAACGGAGTCTCAGGGTTCTTCTGGCTCCTGTTCCTATCCGAATAAAGTATTTACATCGACGCCCTCCGCCATCGTGGCCGGGCTCGCGCCGAACACCACGTACTACTTTGCCGTGAGCGCCTACAACGGTATCGAAAGTGAGTGCTCGGCCGAACACCCGAGCGACAGCGGTGATATTGACCCCGTGGAGATTGGCTGATCCCGTCAGAGCGAAGGCGTTGCCCCGAGGTCGACACGAGTTCGGACGACCTCGGTACCAGGATGCTGCTACGCCGAGGAGATCGTCGGCGGACCATGAGAACGCACCGAGTCAACTGAGTCACTTCCAGAACAGCCTCATGTCGGACCACGACCCACGCGCCATTTTATTGTCTTCCTCACGCGGACCCTGGTCGTCTCGCCCGGACTCCGTGCGTCTTCGTTGACTCCTTCGCCCTCGGTTTGTTAGCTTCAGATTTCACGGAAGAGGAGCCGTCCACTCACAGGGCGGTCCGGTTATTTTTGCGGTTACGCTCCGACACCAAGGAGAGCACATGCCCGGAACCACCTTATCTCACGAGCAACTAACGGCCCTACGAAACACCGCGACCCATTTGCGCATGGAAAGCGTTCGATCGACCACCGCTGCCGGCAGCGGTCATCCTTCGAGCTGCTGCTCCGCCGCAGACATCATGGCCGCCCTCTTCTTTTCTGTCATGCGCTATGATCCGAAGAACCCGAAGGCTCCTAACAGCGACCGATTCGTGCTCTCAAAAGGTCATGCCGCCCCTGTGCTGTATGCCGCATGGGCTGAAGCCGGACTCTTCCCCAAACAGGATCTCCTGAAACTCCGCACGCTCCACTCCGACCTGGAGGGACATCCCACTCCCCGGCTTCCATTTGTCGACATGGCTACCGGTTCCCTGGGACAGGGATTACCCGTAGGAGTTGGCATTGCGCTGAACGCTAAGCATGTCGACAAACTCGATTATCGTACGTATGTGTTGATGGGCGATGGCGAATCGGTCGAAGGCTCAGTCTGGGAGGCGGTCGAAGTCGCGCGACAGCAGCAGTTGGACAATCTGTGTGCCATCGTCGATGTCAACCGGCTCGGTCAAAGCGATCCTACGATGCTGCAACATGACATGGAAAGCTATCGAGCGCGTTGGTCAGGTTTTGGGTGGCATGCGGTGATCGTCGATGGTCACGACCTGCCAGCCATTCTCGGCGCCTTTGAAGAGGCGGCTCGAACCAAGCATAAGCCCACGGTGCTTCTCGCGAAAACGTTCAAGGGCAAAGGCATCTCCTTCATGCAGGATCAGCCGAACTGGCATGGAAAGCCGGTTCCTCAGGGTGCCGAGATGCAAAAGGCGATTGACGAGCTGTCGCAGCAACTTCAACCCAATGGCACGGCGCCTGTTATCCCGCGACCGTCCGCCCCTTCGGCTTCCGCCCCGACGATCACGCCCCTCCCCGCCCCTCCTTATAAGGTCGGTGACTCTGTTGCGACACGTGAAGCGTTTGGCGTCGCGCTTGAGGCGCTGGGGGCAGTCAATCCGCTGGTTGTCGCGCTGGACGCCGACGTCAAGAATTCGACGTACACCGAAAAGTTCGGCAAAAAGTTCCCCAATAGGTTCTTCGAGAACTTCATTGCCGAACAGAGCATGCTTGGCTCAGCGGCTGGTTTGGCCGCTTGCGGAAAGATTCCGTTCGCGGCAACATTCGCCGCCTTCTTTACGCGAGCGTATGATTTCATCCGCATGGCGGCGATCAGCCAATCCAATATCAAGCTTGTCGGAACCCACGTCGGGGTCAGCATCGGTGAGGACGGGCCTTCACAAATGGGTTTGGAAGACATCGCGATGATGGGCGCTCAGCCAGGCGTTACCGTGCTGTATCCTTCGGACGGCACCTGCACGTATCGCTTGATGGAGATCGCGGCCAACCACAAAGGAATGGTGTATCTGCGCACGGGACGACCCAAATCGCCCGTGCTCTATGGTCCGGAGGAGCGGTTTCAGATCGGTGGCTCCAAGGTCCTGCGGCACAGCGCGAATGATGTCCTGACCATTGTCGCGGCAGGAGTGACGCTGTTCGAAGCGCTGAAGGCTCATGATCAGCTAAAGGCGAAGGGAGTCTCCGTGCGCGTCATTGACCTCTACGGCATCGTGCCGATCGACCGCACGACCTTATTGGAAAGCGCTTCGGCAACCCAGGGGCGCCTCCTCACGGTCGAGGATCATTATGCACACGGCGGAATTGGCGACGCCGTGCTCGACGCGGTCGGATCCGAAGGCATCCGCGTCCATAAGCTCGCCGTGCGCACCATCCCGCATAGCGGAAAACCGGACGAGCTTATCGATCACTATGGCATCGGAACGCGATCCATTGTCGAAGCCACTCACCATATCATCAAGTAAGCGGCCCCCCGCCTCGATCGACGCACTGCTCGATCGTGTGCCTCTGTTCAACATCCTGAATCGGCAGGATCGTCAACGGCTGTTGCAAGAACTCTCAGAAACCCGCTACGGCAAAAATGACTTCATCTTTCGGGAGGGCGAGCCGTCCGAGTATTTCCATATTGTCAAAGAAGGCACCGTTAAATGCGTGAAGTCCACCTCGGACGGCAAGGAATGCACGCTCAAAATGTTGATGCCGGGGGATTTGTTCTGTTGCGATGCGGCGGCGTTCGATGGCGCCAACCATCCCGGCAACGCACAGCCGATGGGCAACGTCAGCATCCTCCGCATGCATAAGTCGGCCTACTTCAACATGCTGAAACGGAACCCCGACGCCGCAATCGAAGTCATCAAGTACCTCGGCAACAGGCTGCACGAGGCGCAGGAAAAAAACAAAATACTCGCGTTAGACCGTGCGGACCAACGGCTGGCGGCGCTCTTGACTGACCTCGCGACTAGGAACGGAATCAAGGAGCGCCAGGGACTCCGAATCCCCATGCGATTGACCAGGCAGGACATGGCGAATATGGTCGGAGCGACGACCGAAACCGTCATCCGGATCATGAGCCGCTTTAAGCGCGCGCACCTGGTCTCGGGAACTGCCAACCGTCTCATCATCCTCGACTTTGACCGGTTAAGAACGCTCGCCTCAGGCTGATACCCCCCTCCAATAAAACATGACATTGGTCATGTTTTGCTCAGTGGCACTTCGGTATGCTCGCCCAGGTCAATTTCGCAGGATGGCCTGTATTTTCTGGACTCTATTTGCCGTTGCTCCGAGGAGGATCCCGTCGATGTCCATGCGCCCATTTCCAGGTTTTGGTCTTGCCGCCCTGAGCATTTCTACAGTATTGACTGCGATATCGCCGGAAACGGTTGTCGCGAAAACTCATGAGATCGGGATGAAAGCTGTCGAAACGGAGGTCGTGATAGAGGGCAGCGGCGAGAAGTATGCAGCCTGGACATTCGATGGACAGGTCCCAGGCCCGGTCGTCAGGGTCACCGAGGGAGACACGGTTAAGTTTACGCTGACCAATCCGGCGACAAACAAATATCCGCACGCGATGGATTTTCATGCCGCGGAGATAGATTTCCTTAACAACTACAAAGCCATCAACGCCGGTGAAACGATCAGCTACACCTTCGTCGCCAAGAAACCGGGCATCTTCTTTTATCACTGCGGCGCACCTCCCATGATTCAACACGTGGCCCGCGGCATGTTCGGCGCCATCATCGTCGATCCAAAGAATGCCAGTGCGTGGCCGAAGGCGGACCGCGAATATGTCTTGATCCAATCTGAGTACTTCAAGAATGCCGACGATGTTCAGGCCATGTTCGATCGCAAGTTCGACGGCGTCATGTTCAACGGTGGTCTCTTCAAGTATCACCCGTTCGTTTCGGGCGGAGGCAAACTCGATGCGAAACCCGGGGAACGAGTACGGATCTTCTTCGTCAACGCCGGCCCAAATGAATTCTCGGCATTTCATCCAATCGGCGAGATTTGGGACAATGTCTATGAAAGCGGCAATCCGGCCAACAAATTGTCGGGAGTCCAAACCTACGTGGTGGGCCCGGGTAGTGCGGCCATATTCGACGTGGTGGTCGAGTCCGCCGGTGCGTATCCGCTCGTAACCCACTCGTTAACCGCAGCGTTGAGAGGCGCTATTGCTGTGCTCGTCGCGTCGCCTGAAGCCAAGCCGGCTACGCTGATGCCGATGGTGCCGTGGAAGATCAGCGTGCCGCAGACTGAAATCACTCCGGTGCCAGCCCATTAGGCGCCGACCATCAACAGACGCCCTCCCTGTGACGCACGTTGCGTTGAAAGCCTGCGTTCTGTCCGTTTGCGTTGTTCTCCCGCCCTTCGACACAGTCGCCCTTGAACGAGCGACCATCGCATTGTCTGGTCCGGACTGCAGTCTGTGGCATCAGGCGATGACCGAGGCATTGGAGAAGCATGAGGGGATTGCGCGGGTGGAGGCGGACGCCATTCCCAACCATGTCTTGATCGACCATGACGGCCGTCATAGCACAGACGAAGAATTGGCCGCCCTCCTCAACCGGCTGACTGTCGCGCACGGCGGCTGCCGTGCTGCGGTCATGAAGTCCTGCATCACGGCAGGCTCCTCCACGTTTTCAGCGCCCGCCCGGCACGAGTCACTTCAGTAGATAACCGCCGGACGGTTCCCTTGAACAATCAGCATCATGCGTTTTCGCTGGAGCGGTCGCTCAGGATCGCGCGTGTAATGCGACACATCCTCTGCCACTTCGACAGAATTCAAGGGGAGCGAAATGTGCTGACGAATGTGGGGAACAGCGGTGTCCAGTGAGAAAGATACGAACCATGGGTCATTCTTATGCGGCCCGGTAGGTGCCAGTGTGTTTCGTTTCCACCTCGGCAACCACACGTGAGCCGATCACGGCACCCCAAATCGTGGTGCCGAGCGAAAGCAATCCCCCAATGGCAACAAACCAGGCCACTGATGAGATGGTGCTCGGCGACAAGGCCGGCTCTGCTTCCGAGGTGATGCCCATGGTACTCGGTGGCAAGAACATCAGGATGAAGGTCAACGCGCCCCAAAGCACCAGTCCGTGGAAAAGGCTTTCGACATAGCGTGAGGCATCGGCGACCCAGGCGGTAATATAACCGCCGATGAATCCCGCCATGACCCAAGACAGCCCGCTCCACAACAGCAATGCCGCCGTCGCCGTGCTGCTAGCGCCTTCCGCAGACTGACTTTGGAGAAATACCACCCCTAAGCCAAACGCCGTGAGAACGATATGGATTCCCAAGGCCACGGAAAGTCCTGCGGCAATCGCCGGCCACCGGAATTGCATGATCCTCGTTCGATCACGAAACGGCAAGAAAGCCATGGTTCCCACGATATCTGTCAGCGGTGTGGAGGTCACATGGGGAGAACCATAGCTTTCGGGGCGACACCTAGGCGACATCGGAGCGAACCTCGGACTTCTCCTAGGGACAAAAGCGTTGAAGGATCCGGTTGAAAGCATCTGGGACAGCGCGTATTTGCGACCGTTAGCCCACGGCTGCTTTTGTCGGCACCGCATCGAAGCCGTACTTGAGCAGCAACTTCTGGATACGAGGACTCATCATGAAA
>JARDZZ010000175.1 GCA_029240595.1 Nitrospira sp.
GAACAGATCGAAAATGGGGTTTCCGGTTCCCTTCGGGAGTTGGGTGCGCGGCCCCTTTCGAACGATCCTCGACGAGTACGTCCTCAGCACACGCGCCTTAGACCGTCAGCTCTTTGATCCCGGGACGGTTCGCCGGATCGTCGACGAGCACGTGTCAGGCATCCGGTCTCATACGGATCGTCTGTGGCTCTTGGTGAACCTCGAAATGTGGCAGCGGATCGCCATCGACGGTGAGATGCCTCAGCCATTGGAAGAGCAGATGGAAGCCGAAACGGTGCCGGCATGACGTGGGAGGAAAATTGTGAATCTCCCCATGGTGTTTCTGCAGGCGTGTTGAAAGGAGTGAACCGTCATGATTGAAGGGCAATCGATTATTTGCATCTCCCAAGATTGGGAAGGCGATCCCACCAGCAAGAAGCACATCATGCGGATTCTCTCAGCACGGAACCGCGTACTGTGGGTGAACTCGATCGGCATGCGCCGCCCCACGGCGGCCGCAAGCGACCTCCGGCGATTGGTCGCGAAGCTGCGGCGCATCGTCTCGGGCGTCCGCTTGGTCGAGCCGAACATCTATGTCATGGACCCTCCCGTGTTGCCGCTGCCAGGTATAAGGGCGGCGGAGCAGGTGAATCGTATTGTGCTCGCGGCCCGGCTTCGACAGCTTTGCCGGCGATTACAGATGCAACGGCCCATCATTTGGACATTTCTGCCGAACGTCAACTGGCTCCTGGGTCGCCTGCACGAACGGATGGTGATCTATCATTGCGTCGATGAGTACTCTCAATTTTCCGGCGTCCCGAAAGATGTCATCATTCGCATGGAACGGGAGCTCATTCAACGCGCCGACATTGTGTTTACTTCGGCCGAAAAGTTGTGTGCTGAGCGCCGGGAGATCAATCCGAGGACCTATTTTATTCCGCATGGGGTCGATGTGGCGCATTTTAGCAAAGCCTTAGACCCCGACACGGCCATGGCATCCGAAATCAAAACCCTCCCGAAGCCGGTGATCGGGTTTTTCGGCTTGTTGGCGGATTGGGTGGACCTGGACATGATCGGCGCGCTGGCCAGGGCCCGCCCGAAATGGTCCTTCGCGCTGGTGGGGAAGGCGCAAACCGATTTGCGGGCGGTGCAAGGGTTGCCCAACGTGCATCTCATCGGGCAACGACCCTATTCGGCGCTCCCAGGCTATTGCCGGGGCTTCGATGTCGGCCTGATCCCGTTTCGCATGAACGAACTGACCTTGCGGGTCAATCCTCTCAAATTGCGCGAATACCTGGCGGCCGGCCTTCCGGTAGTGTCCACGCCCTTGCCCGAAGTCGTGCGTTACCAGGGCGTCGTGCACATTGCCACTAATCGAGAAGGGTTTTTGGAAGAAATCGAAGCCGCGCTGAAGGAACGAACCAGCGAGCGGGACCGCGCCCGAGTGGCGATGATGCAGAGCGAAGGGTGGGAGGCGCGGGTCGGCGAGATGTCGCGGCTGGTCGAAGAGCGGCTCACGGAGGCGGCATGAGTTACCGATCTTCCTGGATGTGTCCTTTCATGGTCGCGCTCGTGATGCTGGCCATACCCACGGGTGAGGGATGCGCCGCGACAGCCTCCGGCGTCCGCCCGGCGTTACCGCACGAGTACGTCGATACGACCGTGAAATCTTCACCGGGGCGCACGCTCACCGTCCCAGCCGGCGGTGACTTCCAGGCCATGCTGGATGAGGCGCAGCCTGGTGACGAAATCGTCCTCACGGCTGGCGCCCGGTACAAAGGGCCTTTTACCTTGCCGTACAAGAAAGCGGGTTCTGGCTGGATCACCATCCGGTCTGGGGGGATTGGAAAAGACTTTCCAGCGCCGGGAACACGCGTTCAGCCCTCGCAAGCCGGGAGGATGGCTGCACTGGTATCGAATCAGCATGGCGTCATTCTCGCGGAACCACGGGCGCATCACTATCGCTTCATCGGCATTGAGGTCAAGCCTGAAGACAACACGCTGCTTCGCGATCTCGTGTTGCTCGGGGACAATACCGCCCGGTCTCTCGACGACCTGCCTCACCACATCATTCTCGATCGCTGCTACGTGCATGGCGATCCGAAGAAAGGATCGCGCCGCGGCGTCGTGATGAACGGCAGGCATCTGGCCGTCGTTGACTCACATGTGTCGGGCGTCAGGGAAGAGGGACAGGATTCTCAAGCCGTCGTCGGGTGGGGCGGGAGCGGTCCGTTCAAGGTCGAGAACAACTTCCTCGAAGGAGCGGGTGAAAACCTTCTATTTGGGGGCGGAGATCCCTCGATTCGTGATCTCGTGCCATCGGATATCGAAATCCGTCATAACCACCTGGTCAAGCCGCTATCATGGAAGCCGGGAGAGCCGGAACACGACGGCGGCAATTGGCAGGTCAAAATACTATTCGAGTTGAAGAACGCGCGCCGCGTCCTGGTGGACGGCAATATCTTTGAATATAACTGGCAGCGGCCCGGCTATGGATTCGCGATCACGTTTACGGTCCGTAACGAGGAAGGTCGTTCTCCTTGGGCGGTCATCGAAGACGTCACCTTTACCAACAACATCGTTCGTCATAGTCCGAGTGGCGTCAACATTATGGGTTCGGATGACATTCATCCTCCGAGTGGACAAGGCCAACGCATCCTGATCAAGAACAATATTTTTGACGATATCAACGGTCCGCGTTGGGGCGGGAAGGGCCGATTGTTTCAATTATTGAGAGGCACGAAGCATGTCGTCATTGAACACAATGTCGGATTCCACACCGGTCATACCGTGATGGCCGCCGGCGATCCGCATGAAGGGTTCGTTTATCGGTACAACATCACGCCGCACAACGAATATGGCATGGAAGGGGAGGGGACAGGAGTGGGCAGACCGACTCTGGAGCGCCATTTTCCCGGAGCGATCGTGACCCACAATATGCTGATCGGCGGTGAGTCCTATGCTGAGAGGTATCCGGAAGAGAACACATTTCCCGCCTCAGTGGAGGCGGTGCCGTTCATGAATGCGGCGGCTGGAGATTACCGCATGGCAGCCAGCAGCGCCGTGAGCGGCTCTCCCAGCCACGAAGTCCCTGGAATAGACGCGAAATCCCTGTGCGCCGCCCTCGGCGATACTGGGCGGATGGAGGCTGTCTGCTCGAAACCTCTTTCGAAGGACCGGGGCCACAACCCTCACGCTGCTAAGAACGAATGAACCGAAAGGATGTTATGGAACATCAGACGGCATTACAGGAATGGGAACAGGCGGAAATCAGGCGCAGCGCGGCAGAGGCCGAATCGGCTGATGTCTCCACCTTGATCGCATCCGAAGACAATGTGGCCAGGTATGTCAATCCGCCAGCCGACACGCTCTTTCACCTGGAATATGCTTTTCATCTGCTCGGCGATGTCACGGGTCAGCAGGTGTTGGAGTACGGCTCCGGCTGGGGTGAGAACACCATTATATTGGCTCGATTAGGCGCCGAGGTCCATGCTCTCGACATTTCGCCGGAATTGATAGCGATCAACCGTCGGCGAATGCAGGTCAATGGTGTCACGAGTGGCGTACGATTCAGTGTGGCATCGGCTTATGAGGTTCCATGTCCAGACGGTTCAGTGGATGTCGTCTTCGGCATGGCGATCCTCCACCATTTGGATCTCGATCGGGCGGCGCGCGAGGTGTACCGGGTGCTGCGACCGGGGGGCCGGGCCATCTTCAGCGAGCCGATGCGGAACTCGCCGGCATTGCGCGCCTTACGGAAGATGGTTCCCTGCCCGCTGCCCGCCAACGTGTCGCCGTATGAGCGCCCGTTGACGCTTGGCGAGCTCGCAAAGTTCTCGACGGGATTCGTGGCGGGCAGGTCGAGAAGTTTCGAGCTGCCATGGTCACGGGCGGCTGAACGGATTCCCGCGCTTCGGACGAGCCTGATGCCGCTGCGCCGGTGGGACCGCGCCATGCTGGCCCGCTTTCCGGGGCTGGCCTATTACGCGGCGATCCGGGTGTTTGAAATACGAAAGCCCTAGTCTCTGTCCATTCCAGAGCTGTCCGGCATACGAATCCTTCCATTTTTACTAAAGGTATATCAATGACGACGATCATTCTCACGTGGTCGGCAATGGTCTTGCTGGTCTACACCTACGCGGGATACCCCGTCTTGCTCTGGCTGATCAGTCGACTCAAAGACCCGCTGACGACGGAGCGCGGCACGACGAACTCTTGGCCATCACTCACGGTTGTGATTTCCGCCTACAACGAGGAGGCGGTGATCGCACGGCGAATCCAAAATCTCCTGGACCAGGACTATCCGAGTGAGCAGGTAGAAATTCTCATCGGCTCGGACGGGTCGACGGATGCGACCTGTCAGGTTGTCGAGAGCTACCGGTCTGCCGGCGTGCAACTGGCAGCGTTTCGAACCCGCCGGGGGAAAGCCAGTGTATTGAACGATCTAGTCAGGCTGGCGGGTGGCGAAATGGTGATTTTTACGGATGCAGCCACGGTGTTTTATCCCGACGCGTTCAAGCAATTGGTCACCGGCTTTTGGCGCTATCCATCCGCATCCGTCGTGGTAGGAGAACTTGAAATGCGGTCGTCTCGCGGCTCCCGCAACCTGGACGGATGGTATTGGCTGTACGAACTCTTCTTGAAAGGGCGTGAGTCCGAAATTGGTGCCGGGCTCGGGGCGAGCGGCACGATCTACGCCGTTCGTCGAGAGGACTATTGTCCGCTACCTCCGGACACCATAGCAGACGATCTGTTGGAACCGTTGCTCGTCCGGCTTCGCACGCACGGCGATGTCGTACAGTATGGGGCCGCTCGCGCCTGGCAGCTCATTCCAGAGCGAGTGACGGACGAATTTCATCGCCGTGTGCGATCCGGCGCTGGAATTGCCCACGTGCTCCGTCACGCGTGGCCATTGCTGTTGCCCCAGCGGGGCGTGGTGTCACTGGCTCTGTGGTCGCACAAAGCCCTGCGGCTCGTGGCCCCCTGGATGCTGTTGACGGTCCTGGCCGGAACCCTATTTCTGCGGCATTCTCCGTTCTATCAATGGCTATTGATCTCCCAGGCGCTTTTCTATGGGGCAGCCCTGTGCGCCGGATGGTTACGTGCGGTGCCGCTCATCGGCAAAGCGGCCATTGGAGCGCGCTATTTCGTTGTCCTTAACGCGGCCTTGGCACTAGGCTCAGTGAAATTCTTCTTGGGGTTGTCCCGGCCGACATGGAATCGCACGAGGCGGCCGGAGGAAGAGGCGATGCGAGCGGATGACTGGTCTGAGGTGATGCCGGACGATGCGGTTGAAAAACAGCGTCCGGCGGCTTAAGGCATGTCGGCTCTGGATCTCAGCGACTCGTCGTCACTCGAAGATTCACAGGGGCCGCCGGCGCGGCGTAGTCACCCGATCCGGTCAGCAAATGAGACGGCACCTTCACTAAGAAGGCATCCAGCCGATTCCGCCCATGTTGCTGGTCCATATCAAGTACCTGCCGCTGATATCCAGATTCCCTTTGGGATATTTCGCGTATTCGCTTCTCCTCCCGGAGCATTCATATCTGTCATCAACGGGTGCGACGATGAGTTGATCGTGGGAGG
>JARDZZ010000176.1 GCA_029240595.1 Nitrospira sp.
ACTCGGTGGGATGCTGAGATAAAAAATGCGGTTGCCGGGTAGGCCCAACTGCCGCTCGAGCGTTTCGGCGCGCTGCTTGAGCGCCTGGTAGGTCTGGGCGTCCTCGTTTCCACCGGACAAATAAAACAGGCGGGCCGCGAAGGTGCGCCATTGTTCTTCCGCCAGCTCCTGGCGGGAATGGGCCAGAACCCCTTCACGAAGGCTGGCCCTGAAATCTTCGTCCGTCATCTGCTTGCGCCCGAGACCGAGTACGACGAAGTTTCCCGGCAGCAGACCATCGAGCAGCAGATTGTAGAGTGCCGGAATCAAGCGGCGCCGGGCCAGGTCGCCGGATCCCCCGAAGATGACCAGCGTACAGGGTTCAACCGGTGGAATGGCTTCTTGTCCCGGCTTAATGTCGATCGCTTTGACGGGTGGCATGGCTGATCTTACCGCTTTACCGCGTGACCGCCAAAGGCGTTGCGCAAGGCGGCCAGCATTTTCTCGGCGAAGGATTCTGTTTGCCTCGACCGAAACCGGGTGAAGAGGGCGAGGGTCAAAGTCGGCACGGGAACGTCCTTCTCGATGGCATCGGCGATCATCCAGCGCCCTTCGCCCGAGTCTTGTACGTAGCCTTTCAGGCTTTCCAGTCGCGGGTCCTCTCGCAAGGCGCTTGCCGCGAGTTCTAAGAGCCAGGAACGGACGACACTGCCCTGCATCCAAAGGTCCGCGATGCGTGGAAGATCGAGGCGATAGTCGCTTTTTGACATCAGCTCGAAGCCTTCGGCGTAGGCCTGCATCAGGCTGTACTCTATGCCATTGTGAACCATTTTGACATAATGGCCTGCGCCCGCGGCCCCCACATGTGCCCAACCGTTCGGCGGGGCCAGCGAGGTGAAGATGGGGGCCAGTCGGTTGACCGGGTCTCTCTCGCCGCCGATCATCAGGCAGTAACCGTTCTTCAGTCCCCAGATTCCGCCGCTCGTCCCTGCGTCGATATACTGGACGTTCTTTGCCGCGAGCTCCTTGGCTCGTCTCACGTCGTCGTGAAAGCGGGTGTTGCCGCCGTCAATCACGACATCGCCGGACTCCAGCAGCATTGCGACGGCTTGGACGGTCTCTTCCGTCGGTGGCCCAGACGGAACCATAATCCACACGGCACGGGGGGCCTTCAGTCGTTGGACCAAATCCGCCAACGAAGTGGCAGCACTGCACCCGGCGGTCGTCGCCTGTGCGAGCGCTTCGGGAGAGCGGTCGTAGGCCGTCACGTGATGCCCGGCCTGCTGCAAGCGGGTCACCATGTTCAAGCCCATCTTTCCAAGACCGATGAATCCGATTTCCATGACACACCTTCTACAGGAGGCGAGTTGTGATCGATGCCACGTTGTAAATCAGAAGCGGAGCGAAGTGAACCCTCTCAGTCGATGCGGGCCGGATTGGGCACGTCCTTAAACAAAAGATTGGCCATGTCTCTTCCACAATTCAGGCGCTCGGGCAACGTCGGGGCCACGAGAAAGTGGTCCGCCAAATCGCCGAGGACGCCGTCGCGTGAGGAGATGAACCGCGGAACGTCGACCGGTGCGGTCAGCCAGAGGCCCCGCAGACGGAAGAATGCCGTGACGAAATCCTCGAAAAAGATCATCAAGAGGTACTGTGCCGTCGCGGGCTTGTCCGCGAAGTCTTGAGCCTTGCCCAGCCAGTGGAAACATTCCGCCTTCAACCGGATTTGTTCGTTCATGTTCACGGGTGGAGGGCCCTGCCGGAAACGGTGACTGGCCCGTTCGATCAGTTTGGCTCCGATCGCATCATGATCGTGAAGAATGCGGGCCTTGCGCAACAACGAGGGTAAGCGGGGTGAATAGGCCAACTCATCTTCGACGTCTTTGTGTCCCCAGTAGCGGATGTCCGCCATGCGGTCGGCGACACGGATGATTTCATGGCCGTCCGCCTGACCTTTCACGAGCACGACCAAATCAATGTCACTGTGCGCCGTCACGGCCCGCCTGGCGCCTGACCCGACCAACAGGACGCTCACGAGGTCGCCGCCTCGGCGGCCTTTCGCGTGGCGCAAGGCGAGCCCTACGATCTCTTCATAGGCCGGTTCATTCGGCGGCTCAGGTGGCTCAGGCAGTTCCGGCAAGGGAACCAACTCAGACTGCAGTTCTTCCTTCGTTGGAAGCGTATTCGTACCCTCGGCATCCATGATTACGTTCCTTGCGCCGATTGGATTTGTGCCGGCAGCGATCCCAGCCACTCATCAAAGGGGCGATCCGCGTCGACAAGAATTTCCAGTTTCCCGTTGGCGAGACGCGTGACCAGTCCCGGACGGGCAGGAGACAACGGGATTTCCACCCATTCGCGGTTGAGCCCAAGCGAGTCGGTCAATTCTAAAATCCGACTGATCTGTGCAAAGGTGACTGTGTCCATCGGATGGCGTCTCCACGACTGGTGCCATTCTAGCAGGATGCCGGAAAAATCTGCCAGGGTGCATCGTATGACGGAGGCCGTCAGCCGAGAATCCGCGCAAAGGCGTCGGCGGCTGCGTCGATCTGCCTGGTTGAGACATCGAGATGGGTGACGGCCCGGAAGCTTGTGCCTCCCACGGCGTTGATCAGCACGTGTTCCCTTCGTAATGCCGCTACAAGCTCGGAAGGACAGAGCCGGTGTCCGATGATATCGAAGATGATGATGTTGCTCTCAACATGCTGCGGATTGATCGTGACTGCTGGAATCTGCTGGAGTTTTCTGGCCAGGCGCTTCGCATTATCGTGGTCGTCCTTCAGCCGCCCGATATGATGCTCGAGCGCATAGATGCCGGCCGCGGCGAGGATGCCGGCCTGCCGCATGGCGCCGCCGTACATGCGGCGAAACCGTCTGGCTTTATCGATCAATGCGGGATCGTTCGTGAGGAGCAGAGAGCCGGCGGGTGCTCCCAAGCCTTTTGAGAGGCAGACGGATACGGTTTCAAAGTGTTGCGCGTAGGCCGCCGGCGGCAAGGTCGTGGCAGCGACGGCGTTGAACAGCCTCGCGCCGTCCAAATGCATCGGGACACCGTGTGCGGACGCGACAGCACGGATACGTTCGATCGTCGACAGGGGATAGATTGTCCCGCCGCCGGCATTGTGAGTGTTCTCCAGGCAGATGAGCGCGGTTTGAATGCTGTGCTGGTCTTTGGGACGGATTGCGGCTTCGATGTGTTCGGGCCCCATAATGCCGCGATCGCCGGTCACCCA
This sequence comes from Nitrospira sp., assembly GCA_029240595.1. Classification (GTDB taxonomy): domain Bacteria; phylum Nitrospirota; class Nitrospiria; order Nitrospirales; family Nitrospiraceae; genus Nitrospira_C. The sequence goes on from JARDZZ010000176.1 coordinate 3,213, forward strand.
ATGTAGTTGGACGCCGGCGAGAGCGCCGGCCGCGCCCTGTTCATACCGTACGATATGCGCCTTGCTCTCGGCGATGACTTCCTGGCCTGGTTGGGTCTGAATGCGGATGGCTAATTGGTTGGCCATCGTACCTGAAGGTACGAACAATGCGGCCTTTTTGCCGAGCAGCCCCGCTACCATTTCCTGCAGCCGGTTGACGGTGGGGTCCTCGCCGTACACGTCATCGCCGACCTCGGCGCGCGCCATGGCCTCCCGCATCGCCTCCGTCGGTTTGGTCACCGTGTCGCTGCGTAAGTCGATGATTCGCATGCCGGCCCTACCATAACGGGGTCGAGCAAAAAAGTCCAAAACTCTCGGGCGCATTTTGCTTGCGAACGCACGAAGAGCCGGTCAGGATGCCGCCGTGGCCAGCCGCTTCCCAACGACCATCGCCTCGCTTACCGGTGCCGAGTCGGAAGAACTCGTGCCGCTTTGTTGGTCGTTTCTCTATTTTTTCTGCCTGCTCTGCGGGTATTACATGCTGCGGCCGGTTCGCGATGAAATGGCGATTCAGGGCGGCGTCCAACATTTACCCTGGATGATGACGGCGACCTTCGTCACGCTGCTGACGGCGACACCATTCTTCGGCTATTTGTCGGCCCGCTTGCCGCGAGAACGATTGCTGCTGAGCGTCTACGCGTTTTTTGGCAGCCACTTGATCGGATTTTTTCTCATGATGAGCAGTCATGTCGCGCCGCAGTGGATCGCGCGCCTGTTCTTCGTCTGGCTGTCGGTGTTCAACCTGTTTGTCGTGTCGGTCTTCTGGAGTTTCATGGCCGACATTTTTACGCCCGACCAGGGCAGCCGGCTGTTCAGCGTCATTGCGGCAGGCGGAAGTACCGGTGCCGTGTTAGGGCCCTTGCTGACGACGGTGTTGACCTATGCCGTGCCGATTCCTGCGCTCATGCTGGTGTCGACTGGATTCCTGGCCGTCTGCTGGTTCTGTATTCGAGCCCTCGATGGCTGGTCGAGACAACGACCTGCACGGGACATCGACCGAGGCGGCGAAGCCATCGGAGGAGGCACATGGGCGGGAATGCGCTTAGCCCTTTCCTCGCCCTATCTCCTAGGCATCTGCGGATATCTGTTTTGCCTCACCACGACGGCTACGTTTCTCTATCTGGAACAGACGAGACTGATCGGCGAACAGATTGTCTCGCCCCAGGGTCGAACGAGACTGTTCGCCATGATGGACCTTGCGGTCAATGTGCTGACATTTGTCACGCAATTCTTTGTCACCGGCCCCATGATCAGAAGGTTCGGGTTGGCCTCAGCGCTGGTCGTATTGCCCGCTGTTAGTGTCGCCGGCTTCGCGCTGGTCGGGCTCATGCCGTTGTTGCTTGTGTTCATTTTCTTTACGGTTGTCCGTCGTGTTGGGGAGTATGCGATTGCCAAACCGGCACGGGAGGTATTGTTCACCGTGCTGACCCGGGAAGAGAAATACAAGGCAAAAAACTTTATCGATACCGCGGTCTCCCGAGGCGGAGATGCGGCGACCGGTTGGATGGTCAGCATGGTGAAAACCCTGGGCGTCGGGGTCACACAGATGGCCTTGGTGCTGGTCCCGCTCGCCGGTTTGTGGGCGTGGCTCGGTTGGTCGCTCGCCAAGCAGGAGGAAGACATACGCATCGCGAAGCCTAAGGGAAATGCTGTTTACTGTCAGAAAAACGGCATGTTATAGTCCGGCACTCAAGAGCGTCCGAGGGTAATTCATCGCACATCACGAGGGCCTGAATGCCTGAAGTTCCAGTTAAGCTTTACTTAGACAAGATATTGAAGGTGTGTAGAAATGCCGTCCGCAGGACCTCCGTGATTTCCGGTCCGGTCAAGGACCGAGCCCTGCGAGCCATGGCCGATCGAGTGGCCCAGGATGAGGCAGCCATTCTCTCGGCGAATGAGAGAGATGTGGACGCGCTCGGCAAATCGTTTGGAAGTGAGGTCAGTAAGGACCGACTGAAGGCCGCCGTCGCCCGCGTGCGTATGACAGCGGATGATGTCAAAGAAATGGCCGATCGGCTTCGAGCCATCGCCGACCAACCCGATCCGGTGGGCGCCGTGACTGGACGATGGGAGCGTCCTGATGGGCTTCAAGTGTCGCGTGTGCGGGGTTCCATCGGGGTTATCGGCATCATTTCCGAATTGTCACCGCTGGTCACGGTCGAGTCGATCGCCTTGTGTCTCAAGTCCGGCAATGTGAGCGTGTTTCGCGGCGCACCCGATTGGAGCCAAACGCACGAGGTCATCGGCAAGGGATTGCGCGAAGCAGCCGCGCAGCAGGGCATTCCTCCAGACGCCTGGGTATTCAT
>JARDZZ010000177.1 GCA_029240595.1 Nitrospira sp.
TTCGACGACCTGCTCGGACTGCGACTCCACGGGTAGGGCTGATAGCCCGAAGAGACACAAAAGCAGGAATAGACATGCGCCCGAATGTGAACGTATCGACATGAAAACCTCCTCGTTGTTGACGCCTACGTTGCCGGCTGCTGCCGGCAGTGAGTGTTCCCGCACATGACCTTGAAATCGAGCACGTGCGACCGCTCATGGCGACGGGAAAGGTCACTTAGACATTTCACCGAGTTTTCGCACCTTGTCTAGCCATAGTGTTCGTTGTTCCGGCCGCAGACCTTCGACGTTTCCGATGAGTGTCGCCTTCACAGGAGTAATCCCACAGAACTCAAGGATATTACGTTTGAGACTTTTGAGACTATGGGCGAAGAAGAACCAGCGATACAGGAAGGCTGGCATGCCCATAGTGACAATCACCCGTGCGGTCTTGCCAGTAAAAAGTTTTTTTGGCATCTTGCCGTTCGGTTGATATTCAAACGCCACTCCAGGCCGGAACACCTGCTCGAAGAACCCTTTTAACAGCGCCGGCATTGAACCGAGCCAGAGGGGGTAAATGATCACAAGATGATCGGCCCACTTGATTGCCTCCACCGCCTGCACGAGGCCAAGCGGCAAGGCGCCCTTCTCGAAGTCTTCCTTGGTTCGGAGGAGAGGAAAATCCAACTGCCCAACGTCTATCTTGCGCACCTCATAACAGCCGTCTCTCGCGCCATTGGCATACTCGTCCGCCAATGCATGGCCAAAGTGACGGGAATCGGCGTCCGGATGGCCTTGAATAATGGTAATGCGCTTCGTCATCGAGGCGTAACGATGGAGCAGAGTCGTGACCGTCGTCGTCTAAGCAGAGGATTGCATTGTCGGTGCCATAACCACATACGGCCGCTCGGGATGTAATTTATTCAGCAAATGCTTCATCTTAAGCTCCGTGATGGACGTGGGCATCTTCGCTCATATACACATCTGTAGCGTTATGGGACAAGCTCCCCTTTGCGGCTGTTGCCATTGGTCACGGAACAACCGTCAGTCGTGCAATTGCGGTGGCAACGAGACGTAGGGGGTCTTACACTGAACGGCTGACCTTAAAGCCGACCTGTTGTGATACATTGCGGCCCGATGCGGATTTTTGTTTTAGGAGCCGGCGCGACAGGATCGTTACTGATGAAGCTTTTGGTCCGTCATGGCCATCACGTGTCCTGCGGCGATCGAGACCCCGTTCGTGCGCGCGCTTTTCTGGGCGAGAGAGCCGTCTTTCCTATACACCGTGTGAACGCCCGTAACGTGTTCGACATCGTCAAGGCGGCGAAAGGATGCCACCTTCTCATCAACACGTGTCCGGCCGTCGTCAACAAAATCGTGCTGCGCGCGGCATTACGGTTGCGCGTGCATTACCTTGATACTGCCTCACAGTTGAGACAACATCCATTCCGCCCAGAACAGCTCGATTTTGACCACCAATTCCGGAGGAAACGCAGAACGGCGCTCATTGACGCGGGTGCAGCTCCGGGCTTGACGAATGTCTTGGCCATGCACGCTTCGACTGCGTTCGAAACACTTGACAGAATTCAGATTCGGCTGTTTGAAGGGACATCGAGTGATCATCCAGTTTCACAGTGGTCTCCGGATTCTTCTTTTGACGAAGCAGTTTCGAGACCGCGACTGTACCGGAATGGGCATTTCCAATTCGGGAAGAAATTCGGAGAGCGTGAAATGTTCCGTTTTTTACCTCCAATTGGACGGGTGGGAGTCATGTTGGCCGCCCAGGACGAAGTACTCACCCTCCCGAATGCTTTGCGATTAGAGGAGATGGACGCAAAGATCGGCGGCCCGGACATGGATCGGTTCCGTCGCTGGTATAGGCAGGGGAAGCTGAGCCCTTCGCGCGGATTAGCAGCAGCCAGGTTCCCCGCCACTCCATCACCTCGTGTCATCAGCCGGTTGGTTCGTCGGGGTCTTCTCCGAAATGCCCGCTTCGCCGCGGCAGTGTTGATCTATGGGCGGATACATGGGAGCCCGATGTTGGTTCGGTGGGATGCGACGTTTCCATCACTGGTGGAACTCCGCCACCGCGGAATGTTCTGCTCGCCGATAGCCTGGGCTAACGCTCAACTCGCGTCTATTTTCGTAAAACACTTTCCTCGGGAGCAAACTGGAGTGTTAACTCCGGAGTCGTTGCCGGCGACGGTCCTCAAGTGCATCCTTCGGGATGTGCGGTCTCGCGGAATCCGTCTCAGTAAAAAAGCAATTCGTCAACAAATAACCGAGGAGAGAGACAAGCTCTAGCTCTAATCGGTCGCACATGGCCATGGTCGACGCATCAACGATTCGCCTTGACGTGAGTGTGCTGAAAGCTCTTGGGGAACTGGCTCATCGTGATGACTTTTGCTCATCGGTTGTTCTATCGATAGACGAGTATCGGGTAGCGGGCAGCATGCAGCAGGGCGTGCGAGACACTGCCGTATACAAATCGGCTGAGACCCTTCCGTCCATGCGTACCCATGACGATCAGGTCAGGCCTCAGTTTTTCTGCTTCAAGCATAATCATGCTGGTTGGGACGCCCGGCACGGCAAGTGTTCGGGTCTTGTAACCGAGCGGAATGAGTTTGGACGCAGTGACGGTGAGAAATTCTTTGGCGCTATCCAGTCCCTGCTGTTCCATGGAGATTGCCATCCCTGGATCGAGCGGCCACGGGGTGCTCGTCGTGGGGAACACAGTGAACAGGATCAGCTCTACGTCACCTCGAAACGGCTTCGTGCCCATGAATTTCACAGCCGCCTCAGCATCATCCGGTCCTTGGAGCGGAAGCAAGACGCGGTTCAGGGCTTTCAACGGTGCGCTGATGATGCCGGTGGCGGCGGAGGCCAGCGTCAAGACACGATGTGAAACGCTTCCAAAGAGCTGTTCCTTGACCGGACCTATTCCGCGGGAGCCCATCAAAATTAGATCGACCTTTCCTTGATCGGCTTCTTTCAGAATCAGCTCGGCCGGCGAACCGACCTCCAGTCGTTTGTGGGCCGGCCCGGCGCCGGCTGGCAATAACGACGCTACATGGTTCAGAAGCCGTTGACCCTCTTCCCTCATTCCCTTTTCTACCGTCCGATATAACTCCTCAGCGACTTCAGGGACCATCATGGGATAAGCCGGCCGGGGCACATCCAATACATGCAGCAGGGTGAGTGTGTCGGCTCGACGGAAATGTTTCAGAGCCCGGACAGCTTCGTAAGCATTGTCGGATCCGTCGACGGCGAGGAGAGTATTCATGCAGAGGGCCCCCTTTCGTCACCTCATCGGTTCGGAGTCAACCTGCCTCCTCCATCGTCGGGTTTCGCTGCTCAACGCCGAGCAAGAGCAATGCCATCTGGTGCCTACGCTCGCAAAGCTTGACTTGCCAGGTGGTGACACCATCCGGCAGGGTACAGGCACGCGTTCTGTCGCCTTCCGCCACAGTTTCGTGAGGCCCAGTGTAGCAGGACCCCCCATTGAATTGGTGCTCATCCGCAGCCGATGGGGTATTGCGTCCCAGAAGCGCGTCCTGGTTGGCTCTAATCGCAGCAAGCAGAACTGGGTATGATGGCACCGGCTTTGCTCAGCTGATCTCTCTTGACGCCGGCCGTTTGCGTGTTTTCTGGCGATTACCGGCTTCCGTAGATTCTTGTTCCGTGTCGGTCGAAGTGTTCAATGATCAGTGCCGCGCTTGGGAGCACTCGCGGCTCTAGGGAAACGGCATGTGAAAGGAGGGAGCATGACTGCCGCATCCAAAAAACAGCTATCGCCGAGGGCAGTACCGTCGCCTTCTGTGAACGATCCGGAGAAGCAAGGCGGGATATCGGCTGCAAGGTGGAATCTGATCTCGCAAAAGGCGTATGAGTTATGGGAACAGCGAGGAAGACAGGACGGCAATGCACTTCAAGATTGGCTCGAGGCTGAACGAATACTGAGAGAACACACGAATGATCAAGTTAGTACATGATCAGGTAAGAGGATTCTGGCCCCCCAAGCCACCTGCTCTCGAAGCAGTGCTTAAGAGACTGGAGTCTCTGTCGCTACAGTCAGAATTCGCTTCACAACGGGAGTTGGCACTCACGCGAGCGCTCAAGGACTATAGCCAACAGCGTGAAGGATCACCTATCACTCCCCTTACCGAAGAAATAGAACTCGCAGAACTCATTCTGTACTGTGATTTCTATCCAGAAGATGGACAATTGACGCTGATTGAACAGCTTCGGGACGTGATCACCGAACATATCTCTCAAGAGGAGCGCGTGTGGCTCGACCCTTTGAAGCACTCCTATCTCGATGTATTGGAGCTGATCAGCGCGCCCAAGTTGGGCGAGGCACTTGTGCTCCGCTCGCTCGGAGACCGAACCACATTCCACTTGCCTGGCGGAGATTTCTCTCGGGATTTCAGTGACGGCCAAGTGCTGCTGACGCGCGTGGTGCGTGATCCAAGCGATGGCGACTCAGGTAAGGCAGTGTGGGCTGGCGGCGGCCTCATACTATCGCAGGCCGATGCCAAGATGCTCTGTGAACAGACGCGAGACTGGGAGCGCAGTCTCGAGATGTCCACCGGCGAACTGGTGCTCGGCGAGTGGCAGGAGTACGTAAAACGGTTCGGCCATGTCCTGCTCTGGGTGTTTGCTTCCCTGCGCTTTTCGGCGTTAGCCGATGCGCTCACCCATATTCAATACCGTACTCCCGAGAAAGAGCCCTATCTTTATGCCATCGCAATGTATGATCACCACGACTATCAACTTTTTGCTCAAGGTCTTTCCGGGACTGAGGGCGTGGAACCGGAAACGCCAGCCATGCCGATACAACAAGATCCTTCAGGCTCAGCTAGTGCGAGTTCAAGATCGTGGGTCCTGCGTCACACAGGAGCGCAAGCGACGGCGATCTCGACGAGGTTCACACTCACTTCTTCCCAACTCTTCGTGGAATGCGATAGCCCGGAGCGACTGAATCAAATGAAGCATCAACTGGCGAAGACGTTCGGATTTGCGTTACATTTCCGGCAAGAAACTGTCACGCCGCCGACGCTTCGCTTCCCCATTGACCAACTTATGTCTGAGGAGCCACTGGCCGTCGTGGTGACGCCCGAAGAGGATCTGGCCTTGCTCAAAGCCTTTCTTGAAAAGGCATACCTTGAATGGTCAGATCAAGGGCACGCGATGTTGGGTGGAAAAACGCCTCGCCACGCTTCAGCATCGATGACCACGCGCCAAATCGTTAAAGGCTTGATCGACGAGATGGAACGCAACGATCTCGGCCTACGACGAGCAGGCCACCGAGCGTACGACTATAATGTCCTGCGGGGCCATGTCGGGCTAGAGGAGGTATGACAATCTCACGGGGGCGACCCCCGGGATTCGACCCTATGTGCCACGCATGGCCCCGTCGTCAAGCGCTCTCCGTCAACGTAGCTCAGATCAGGAAGAGAGACATCAAGGTTTGTTGCGCTGTCCCCGCTAGAACACTGTGAGACGTAAGCAACAGCCAGAGCCAAGCATGCACAGAGAGAATTTTGACGGTCCAGCAC
>JARDZZ010000178.1 GCA_029240595.1 Nitrospira sp.
AATCGGCGCAATCCCTTTTCGTACTCTTTGCGCTTGAGTTTGCCATTGCCGTTCTTTTCCTCCTCGCGGTCTTTTGCCATTGGCTTACTCCTGAAATAGTGCACCGCCGTGTTCAAAGACCTTCGACGGCTTCGCGTCCTCCACTTGATCGAAGAGCAGCAACTCGAGGCCGGTGGCATCGCGCGAATAGAGGCTGAAATTGACACCCCCCGACAAGACGGTCGCACCGAGAGGAGCACTCTGGCCTGGCGACGGCAAGACGGATCGCTCCGATAATGAAGGAGCGGGAGGATCACTGCACAGCGTCGGTTGTCTGTGGTCCATGCTCGACAATTCGGCTACGTTTTGGAGCGCCCCCGTGCACGCTGGCGAAGGATCAGATTGTTCGTCGAACTGTCATGAGGCAATGGCGGCTCTTCCTTGCTCTCGAGCTCCGGAATGATGCGTTGCGCCAGCACTTTGCCGAGTTCGACACCCCACTGATCGAATGAATCGATATTCCAGATCACCCCTTGGGTGAACACTGAGTGTTCGTAGAGGGCGATCAGCTTGCCGAGCACCTCGGGCGTGAGGCGATCGGCCATGATGGTATTCGAGGGCCGATTCCCCTCGAACGTCCGGTGAGGAACGAGCCAGTTCGGCGTCCCTTCATTTTTGACTTCCTCGGCCGTCTTGCCGAACGCCAGCGCCTCTGTTTGCGCGAAGACATTGGCCAACAACAGCTCGTGATGCCGACCGAGCGGGTTAAGCGACTGATGAAACGCGATGAAGTCCGAAGGGATGAGCCTGGTGCCTTGATGGATAAGCTGATAAAACGAATGCTGACCGTTGGTTCCCGGCTCTCCCCAATAGACGGGACTGGTGTCGTAGGAAACCTCCCTCCCATCGACCGTCACGTGTTTGCCGTTGCTCTCCATCGTTAGTTGCTGCAGATAGGCGGGAAATCGCTTCAAATACTGCTCATACGGAAGGACAGCGACGGTCTCTGCATCGAAAAAATCGACGTACCAAACCGTGAGCAATCCCATGAGTGCGGGAAGATTGTCGGCAAGTGGCGCAGTGCGAAAATGTTCGTCGATCTGATGAGCGCCATTCAGCATCGCGCGGAAATGCTCCGATCCGATGGCCAACATGGTCGACAGTCCGATGGCCGAGAACATCGAATAGCGCCCGCCGACCCAGTCCCAAAACGGAAACATGTTGGCCGTGTCGATGCCGAACTTGGCGACTTCTGCCGCATTCGTTGAGACGGCGACAAAGTGCTTCGCCACTGATGCCGCATCGCCGCCCAGGCCAGCGATGGACCACGCACGTGCCGTATTCGCATTGGTCATGGTTTCGAGCGTCGTGAACGTTTTTGACGACACAATGAACAAGGTCTCATCCGCCTGAAGGTCACGGACGGCTTCTGCGAAATCGGTCCCGTCGACATTGGAAACGAACCGGAACGTCATAGTGCGTTCGCTGTAATACTTGAGCGCTTCGTAGGCCATGACCGGCCCCAGGTCCGAGCCGCCGATGCCGATGTTCACGAGGTTTTTAATCCTCTTGCCTGTATGGCCTTTCCACTCACCGCTCCGCACGCGGTGCGCAAAACCGGCCATTTGATCCAAGACTGCATGTACTTTGGGGACGACATTCTCACCATCGACCGTAATCGAGGCTTCTCGCGGTGCGCGCAAGGCAACGTGAAGCACGGCCCGGTTTTCTGTCACGTTAATCTTCTCTCCGCGGAACATCGCTTCAATGCCTTCACGCAACCCGGATTCTTCCGCCAGTTCCACGAGAAGGCGGATTGTCTCGTCCGTGATCCGATTCTTCGAATAATCCAAAAGCACTCCAACGGCCTCCATCGTCATACGGCCGCCGCGCTGAGGATCTTCGGTGAACAAGGTGCGGAGATGCATCGACTGCATGCTTTTATAATGGGTCTGCAATGCCTTCCAGGTTTGTCGCCGAGGCAATGTCGTGCGCCGCTGAATCTTAGGGCGGCGTGTTGTCGTGGTCATGAGGTCCTCTCTACTTTTCACGCCGGTCGTTCACTCGTCCTGGCCCATCTCCACATGACGGGTCTCATTCCACAGTCGAATGACCGGCCGGCTCACATCATGCTCGTAACCCACGGCACTCAAGCTTGCCGTACTCAGCATGAAGAACTTACAGTTGACCGATGGCTCCAGCCCGAGCCAGCGGGTCGCGAGCACCCGCATGAAGTGCCCGCTCGTGAAAATCAGGACATTGCCCGGCACGGCACGCACCCGCTTCACCACCCGGTCCGCACGCGCGCCGACTTCGTGGGGGGACTCTCCCCCGGGGCATCCGTCGCGGAACAATTCCCAATCCGGCCTTTCTGCACGGATCTCAGCCGTTCGGCGTCCCTCATATTGGCCGTAGTTCCATTCGACCAGGTCTTTATCCACTTCGGCCACCGACTTGAAGCCGGCCAATTCACACGTTCGGGCCGCACGCTGCAACGGACTGGTGAACACAGCCGTAAAGGTCAACGCTTTCAGGCGCTCGCCGAGCCGGCGGGCGGTGCGCTCACCTCGCTCAGTCAGCGGCAAATCGGTCAACCCGGTATGCTGACGCGAGAGAGTCCAGGCCGTTTCGCCGTGCCTGGCCAGATAGACGATGGGAAGACGTTCGCTCATCACTTCCACCCGCTTGGTGGAAGCCCGTCAGGAAATCGGACAGGGCTTCACATTCCAGATCCCCGCGGCATATTCGGCGATTGTCCGATCGCTGGAAAATTTTCCCGAGCCCGCGATATTCAGAATCGCCTTATGGGCCCATTGCTTTGAGTCGCTGTAAAGGTGACACAACTCCCGATCCGCATTCACGTAGGATGAGAGATCCGCCAGATGCATGTAGTGATCGCCCCCCGTCAACAGGGCCTGCTCCAGAGCCGCAAAAGTCCCTGGTTCATTCCGGCTGAAGTAATTCGAGAAGATCAAGTCGAGCGCCGCTCTCGTTTCCGGCTCGTGATCATAATGCCACCGAGGGTTGTACCAATTTCGGCTGGCGGCGACCTGCTCCGCAGTCAACCCAAACAGAAAGAAATTGTCCTCCCCCGCTTCTTCGGCCATTTCGATGGTGGCTCCGTCACGGGTGCCTATCGTCAGCCCGCCATTCATCATGAACTTCATATTGCTGGTTCCGCTGGCTTCATATCCGGCCGTAGAAATTTGATTGGAGGCATCAGTGGCCGGAATCAACCGCTCGGCAAGAGACACGCAATACTCCGGCAGGAAGATCACCTTGATCCTGCCGCGAACAAGAGGATCTCCGTCGATCGTGCCGGCCAGGTTGTTGATGAACTTGATGATGACCTTGGCCAAGTGGTAGGCCGGCGCAGCCTTGCCGGCAAAAAAGAATGTCCTCGGCGCCATGGGCTGATCGGGATTCTCGCGCAAGCGGTTATACAGCACGACGATGCGCAAGGCATTCAGCAACTGCCGCTTATATTCGTGAATACGTTTGACCTGACAATCGAACATGCTGTCGGGATTAATGCGCTGCCCGGAAGCGGTTTCGAGCCACTGAGCAAATTTCGCTTTGGCTTCGCGCTTCGCGCGAAGGAACGACTCGCGAAACGCCGCATCGCCGGCGAGTGCCTTGAGCTTGGTGAGCTGGCTCAGATCGGTAATCCACCGGTCTCCGATGGCTTCGGTGATCGCATTCGCGAGCCCGGGGTTGGCCAGCAGTAGCCAGCGGCGCGGCGTCACGCCATTGGTCTTGTTGTTGAACCGTTCAGGATAGAGCTCGGCCAAGTCCTTGACGGTCATGGTCCGCAGCAATCGAGAATGGATGGCGGCCACGCCGTTCGTGCTGTGAGATCCGACGATCGCCAGATTGGCCATACGGATCTTCCGCCTGGCGCCTTCCTCCACCAGGCTCACTCGCTCCATACGTCCGTCGTCGCCGGGAAACCGATGCCGGACGCCGTCAAGGAGCCGGCGGTTGATCTCAAGAATAATTTCGAGGTGTCTCGGCAGCATCGCTTCAAACCATTCGAGCGGCCACTTTTCCAACGCCTCCGGCAATAACGTGTGGTTGGTATATGCCAGCGTCCGTTGTGTCAGGTCCCACGCCTCCTCCCACTCGAGATGCGCCTCGTCCAAGAGAATCCGCATGAGTTCGGCCACGGCCATGGCCGGGTGGGTATCATTCATCTGCGCCGCTACCTTGTCAGGAAGAGCCTGCCATTGTGTATTGGAGCGGCGGAAACGCCGCACGAGATCGCCCAACGAGCAGGCCACCAGGAAATATTCCTGAAGGAAGCGCAGTCCCTGGCCCATCGACGTCGAGTCGTCGGGATACAGCACCCGGGTGAGGGTTTCCGCTGTGAGGGTTTCGGCCAGGGCGCCTACGAAATCACCGCGGCTGAATTGCTGAAAATCGAAATAATCCGGCGTGCTCGCGGCCCAAAGACGCAGCGTATTGATCGTTTTGCCGCCGTACCCGACGACCGGTCGATCGAAGGGAATGCCCAGCAGAGTTGAAGGCCGCCCAACGACGGGATGTAACAAGCCGCCCCGCAGTTCAAACGAGCAATTCAGCTTCACCTCGACCGCTTCCTCCAGACGAGCCACTTCCCAGGGATCCGGTCTTCGGAGCCAGTGGTCCGGCTGTTCGCATTGCCATCCGTCCACGATGGTCTGCTTGAAGATGCCGTATTCATAGCGCAGGCCATAGCCCATGCCCGGAATCCCCATCGTGGCCATCGAATCGATGAAGCAGGCAGCGAGCCTCCCTAATCCCCCGTTGCCGAGTCCGGCATCCGGCTCCGCATCGATGAGCGCGAACGGATCCAACCCCTTCGTTTTGGCGGCCTGGGCCGCCAAGGGCAGAACCAAGGCATTCGTGACATTATTAGCGAACGATCTGCCGAGCAGGAATTCCATGGACAGGTAATACACCCGCTTGGGATTCTTCTCGGCATAGGTCTGTTCCGTCCGTAGCCAGCGCTGGGAAATGATGTCGCGGATCGAGCGCGCCGCCGCTTCAAACTGTTCACGCACATCGGCCCGTTTCACGTCAACCACGTGATCGAATGTGAGATGCCGTTCGTACAGCGCGTCGTGGGTCCCTGAAAACTGGATAGGTCCCACACCATATTGTTGAAGCAAGTCTGTAAAGCCTTCCTGTGTCATGATCACCCTTCCGCCGACGAGAAAATTGGACTAGACGTTGTCGCCTTCCGTGGAACTTTTGCGCTTTGACTTGGCACTCGCCTGGCCCCATTGCCAATCGGTGATCTCCGGCATATCCTCCCCGTACCGATTGATGTATTGCTTGTGTTCAAGCAGCTTCTCCTTGATCGCCTGTTTGGCGTAGGCGGCCCGGGATCCCAGTTGCGGCAGGCGGTCCACCACGTCCGCGACGAGATGGAAGCGGTCGAGATCGTTCATGACGACCATGTCAAAGGGCGTACTCGTCGTGCCTTCCTCTTTATACCCCCGGACATGCAGGTTCTTGTGATTGGTCCTTCGATAGGTGAGGCGGTGGATCAGCCAGGGATAGCCGTGGAAC
>JARDZZ010000003.1 GCA_029240595.1 Nitrospira sp.
GATGGTGGAGTCATGCCCGGTCTCAGGTATGCCACGAAGCGAGCCTCCGAAGGAGAGGCCAACAGGGCTCGCAGCAAATAGTAGGTATGCCAACCCACCCCTCCGCGATCGCCTGCGACTGGACTGGCATCGATGCCGATCCTCATGTTCGGTTCCGGTGCGCTGAGAGCACCTCCTGATAGAACCGCTCCATCGCTGTCACCGACGCGCGCAGATCGAATCGATCGTGGACCCATTTCACGGCTCGCTCGCCCATGATCCTTCTCCGGCCGTCATCACGCAGGAGAGACAGCACCGCAGCAGTCAATGCGCAAGGATCATCGGGGGCGACCAAAAGTCCGGTCTCTCCCTCCTCGACGACCTCGGGAAGCCCGCCCACATTCGTCGCGACCACGGCTTTTCCCGCTGCGAGCGCTTCCACGACTGCAATGCCAAACCCCTCCATACGCGCCGGATGAACATAGCAGGACAACGCTCCCAGAAACGGCTTCACGTCCTCCTGAAATCCGACGAAATGGACGTGATCAGAAATCCCGAGTTCGGCCGACAACGCTCGCAACCTCTGTTCATAACCCCCGTCGCCTGTGCCGATGATCACATAATGCACTGCCGGCGCAGTCCGTATGATACCGGGCAATGCCTTCAGCATGACGTCATACCCCTTCCGCGGAAAGAGATGCGCCACCGTCCCCAACAAGACGGCTTCGTCCGACACAGCGAGTGAGCGGCAAATTTCCGTTCGATCCGGCATTCCAGCATCGCTTCTGAGCAGTTCTACTCCGCTATAAATGGTCCGGACAGTCCCCTGGTCGACGCCGCCGGCGATCAACGCCCGTTCGACGTGCCGGGAAATCGCGATCACGCCGTCGAGCTCGTGGAGGCGGTATCGCCTGACTTTTTCCGGCTCAATTTCTTGACGCACGTGCGCCACGACCGGTATTCGAAGACCGGGACGGCCGCCGACCGCTGCAAGGGTCTGAGGCACCCACCAGATATCATTCACGTGAATCAGCGCAGGTTTGAGCTGCTCAAGCAAGGTCCGAAGCTTTTTGATTGCCAACCACCGGATCAACGGCGAAAACCATTTACGCCACGGGGGGAAGACCATCGGATGAAGCAGGACGCCGGCTTGAACCATGAGTTTCGCAAGCGGCCCCTCGGAGGGACAGGCGACATGGGGCTCCCAGTCGAGCCTGGCAAGTGTCCGGAGTAGGGCCAGCAGATCACGTTCGGCCCCGCCCACGGCGGCGACCCCATGGATATACAGGATTGGTCGGGCCACTAGCCGTCATCCCGAACGCCGACGGAGGGTCGGGTCATGTCCCACAACTTGGCATACTTGACGAAGGTGTACATGCCGGCAAAGACGGACACGATCAGACCGCGTATCCCGTCGAGATAGCCCCGCTTGAGTACATAACTTTTTACAAAGACGACAAGTGGCCGGAAGAGGAGGTCGGAAGCCCCCACATGGCGAACCCTGCCGGCTTTCTCCTGCGCCGCCAGGGTCGTATAGTGGCCAAACTTTCGAAAATGGTCCCGGATACGGCGCTCGGTGAAGTGGTCCAACGGATTGGCCAGTTTTCCAATCGCGCCCTGGACCATCAAGTTCTCATGCACGGGCACGTCGTTATACCTGGCGTACCCTCGCCGGAAGAGGCGGATCTGGTAATCGGGATAGACACCGGCATGACGCACCCATGCTCCATAAAAGAAATTCCTGCGCGCGATTTCATACGCCACAGGTTCCCCTGCTTTCCAGGATCCTATCCGTCCCAGGATTTCATCGCGCAAAGCCGGCGGCACCCGCTCATCAGCATCCAGGATCAGAATCCATTCGGTCCCGACTTGATCCATGCCGTAGTTTTTTTGCGCGCCAAAACCCGGCCATGGCCGCACCATCACCCTTGCGCCGGCGGCACGCGCCAGTTCGGCTGTGCGGTCGCTGCTTTCCGCATCTATCACGATCCGCTCGCCGACCCACGCGACCGATGCGAGGCAGTCTACGATATTCCCCGCTTCGTTCTTCGAGATCAGAATACAGGCCAAGGATGGGGCATGCCCTGCGCTCACGAGGATGACTCGCCCCTCTGCCAGGCTCCGGTCCCGAGCACCTCAATTTGGCGGCGGTGCAACTCGACGATCTTTTCAGGTTGCACATACAACCAGCGCCAGGACACGGCCCGCTGCCACTCCCTGGCCAATTTCTCGAGCGGCTTGCCGACGTGTCGGCGCAGGAGGTCCCGAAACGAACGCCGGCCGGAAGCCGGCTGAAAATAATTGGACTTGTACCACAACCGTTCCTGCTCTTCTCTCGACCATTTGTCATGGATCGACAGCCGCGGGTGCGTACAAGCAAACGGCTCTCGTCTTCCTTTGACGGTCGCTCGAATGAAGTGATGGACGTAGCAGCCTCCGAAAATCTTGCAGCGTCGGACATCCCCCAGCTCTACTTCACGTTTTCGAAGTGTGTAATACAAATCCCAATCCGCCGCCTGAACGCGTTCATCCAACAATCCGATTTTCTCGAGGGTAGAACGCCGAAGCATGACGCAGGAACCGTTGAGCCCATCGAAGATAACCTCCGAGAAACTCCGATAGACTTCGCTGCAGAACGCTTCCCAGTCCCCGTACATCGCACGGATCTTCGCATGGAGTTGGACTTCGCTCTTCCCCGATGAGAGACGGCCTTGCCCGATCGTCGCCCATCGGGCCTGGATCCAATCCGTCAGCGCCGGCGTCGGCATCATTTCCAAGCCTAACGGCGTGATGGCATCAAGATTGAAGCGCTCCATTGCCTCGATCAGCCGTCCGTTCCAATCCGGTCCGACATAGAGATCATTGTTGATATGGCACACATAGGCTCCGCTCGAGTTCCGTGTCCCGAGATTCATGGATTCGGGATAGCACAGATTCGCAGTGTTTCGAATGACGCGGCATCCTTCGGATTCAAAAAACTCAGCCGAACCGTCAGTGGAATGATTGTCGATGACCACCACTTCGTAGGCACCGGTCGTGTATTGGCGAATGCCTTTGAGAAACAGTTGATTGTGCCCGATCTGATTGTGGACGGCGACGATCACGCTCAACATGCCGTACCTGTTCCGTCCGGTTTCACGGCGAATTTAAACTCATCCTTCCAATCCAACACCGTATAATTACATTGCCGGGGAAGCACGCCCTGCAGCTGGTTGAGATCCTTCAGGGAACCGTATATTCGCCTGATGAATTGTCCATGCCGGCAATGGCAAAAATCGTCAATCGACTTGGCCGTCTTGGGTTCGAATGTGAGCGTGTCCCCTTCGCCCAAATAGACGAACCACCGGTGGAACGACCAGCCGCGCTCCGCATGAGGGAAATTGTACCCCTGCTCGTAGAACGGACTTGGCGTTTCGATGTAGCCGGCCCGTGCAATGCGCATGAGTTCTTTACACGCGGAAGCAGGGTCCTGGGTATGCTCCAACACGTGGGAGGCATAGACGTAGTCAAACGTCTTGTCTTTGAACGGCAGGGATTCAACCGTGGCAACCAGGAGAGGAAGGCCCAGATCTTGTATCGGTTTCCCGCGCTCTGAATTGTCTTCAGGAAGGAGGTCAACCAAGTGGGTAGCATCCTCATGCGGGCGATGACCGGATCCGACGTCCAAGACCCGCCGTTGAGGCCCTCGTTGCAACTTCCGCCTGAGGCGAAACTTCCAACGACGTATGGCCATGGACAATCTCATTGACTTGCTCTCTTTCAGACGCGCGTGGCGTACGGGACGTTGTTCGGCGCGACGAATACGTCGAGGTCAATGGACAAAGAGCGAGTACTGTCCATACTTGCGAAAGACATCCCTCGACTTGGGAAACTGCCGTGGGAGACGGCGAACTCTACCCGCCCGCAGCAGATCGTTGCAATTGGCGATTAGCGCCCGCCTCATCCCGACGAAGCGGCATGGCCTTCGTTCTTGCCGGCAATCAACCATGTGATCGCGCGCCTCCACCTGAAAAGGCCTCTTCCAGTGGAACACGGTGGTCTTCGCCGACCGTCGAAAGAAATGCTGGGCTTGACCGAAGTCCAACGACTCATAAAATTCCCGGATGAATTGTCCGTCCGCGCAGGAGCAGAATTGTCTCACCTCCGCCGGCGACTTGGGCTCAAAGACGAGGCGGCCGGACGACGGGGAAAACACGAACCACCGGTGAAACCAATGGTCCGGAGACGTTTCGTCTTTCAGGGCCAGCCCCTGCTCGAGGAACGGCGAAGGGGTCTCGATGTAGCCGGCCGCAGCAACCCGCATGATTTCCCGGCAAGCCGCTTCGGGATCGTCTACATGCTCCAGGACATGCGACGCGTAGACGAAGTCGAATGATCCGGCGGCAAAAGGGAGGACCGTAGCTTCCCCGACAATGAGGTGGGCAGCGGCCGGCACGAGCAAGGCATGTCCGCCGCGTTCCCGTCCGTCCGCGACATTCCTTTCCAGTAAATGCGTGACGCCGGCAAAGGGATTGTGCCCCGGGCCGATCTCCAACACGCGACGCGAGAAATATGGCCGTCTCCACCAAGACAATCGCTTCATGACGGTCGGATCGGTCGCTACCCGCGAAACCCTCTGCGGGCCACTTCGCGGTAGAACCGCCAGTTCAGCCAGCGGGTTCGCCTGCGACCCCACCGACGTGTTGGAGAGATCCGCGCTTTCATAACGGCGGGATGGCTGCTGCGAAATTCTTTCAAGATGCCGTAGTCCTCGAATCGGAAGGCGTCCCCCGTCAATTCTTTGGCAGCGGCGGGAGGAAGATTGGCGCCATGATAGACCGACGCCTGTTCCCGCTTTTTCTCGAGCATGGTTTTCGGATCCTTCACCCATCCATAATGGAACATCCGTGCGCCTGAATAGGCGAGCCACTCCCTCGGACCGCTTTGCAAATATTGCTGAGTTGCCTTGAAATGAAATCCGACAGCATCGCCGCACGACTCAATCTCGCCGTTGTTCCGGATCACCCGGACGGCCTTGTGATAGAACCAGGGATTCGTCGACCAGTAATCCGCGATGAAGTGCAGGTACCGGAACAGCAGCCCCTTTACGTTGGGATTCCCGGCATGCTGCTCCATCGATCGCCGCAGGACCGGCAGGTCGTCTTCATGAATCACTTCATCGGCCTGGATGTAGAAGGCCCAATCGCCCGTACAGTGGGCCAGTGCGATATTGGTCTGCTGCGAATAGATCAGGCCGCCTTGTCGGAGCGATTCATCCCAGACTGACTCGACGATTTTGATCTTTGGATCTCGAATCGACTGGATGAGCTCCAAGGTTCCATCCCCGCACCGGCCAACGTTGACAATGAACTCATCGCACAGAGGCAGCGCCGACGTGATTGATTCGACGATTGGATAATCATACTTCACGGCATTGCGGCAGAAGGTGAATCCACTGATCTTCATGACAGGCGACGGGTGCGTCTACCTTTCGCTTGTTTTGGTCAACTCCCAGAACTTTGCGTACTTCATGAACGTGTAATAGCCATAGAGCCCGGAAAGAATCAACCCCGGCATACCGTCGACAAAGCCCCGCCGCAGTCCATACATCTTGACGAAGGCCGCCAGAGGATGCGTCACCAGCTGATGTGCTGAAAACCGGCACCCCTGTTCGACCATGCGCCGCGCCATGAGATCCGAATACCGGTCCTGCTTGGCGATGTAATGGTCAATGTCCCGAAAGGGGTATTGCAGCGCTGGTTGTGACAGATGGCCGACCTTGCCGTCACAGTCAAAGCTTTCATGCACGAGCTCTTCACGGTAGCGCAAGCGGTTCTTGCGGAAGAGTTGCGGCTGCCGATAATCCGGATACCAGCCGCAGTGCTTGATCCAGCGTCCCAGGAAGTAATTCTTTCTGGGGACAAAATAGGCATCGGACGCGTTCGGTTGTCCGACCACCTGTTCTATTTCCCGCTGTAATTCAGGAGTCATCCGCTCATCGGTATCGAGACTGAAAATCCATTCGTGCGAACAATAGGCCACGGCCTGGTTGCGGAGGGCGCCGAAGCCCGTAAACTCGACTTGGTACACCTTGTCGGTGAACTCCTGGGCGATCGCCGCCGTCCGATCGGTGCTGTGAGAATCGACGACGATCAGTTCAGCGGCCCAACCGGCCACCGACTCGAGGCACGCGCGCATGTTCGGCTCATCGTTGTAGGCGATGACATAGATTGATAATGAGAGAGGACCGGCCGTCACAGTGTTGGTCCGAGTGGCTGCCACGACCAACTCTGGTGTTGATTGAGCATCATCTTGGCGACAAGAGACCTTCGAGTCATTGCTGTACGTCCTCCAATCAGGGCTCCGGCCTTATCAGACGGGAGCCTCGACAAGCTGATGATAGACGCCTTCCATCCGGTCGAGCATTTGTTCGAGCGAATAAGACCGCTGGACCAACGAGCGCCCTTCGATGCCCATCCGTGTCCGGAGCGTCGCGTCGTCCAACAACCTGGCGATCCGCTCCGCCAGCGCGCCTGCGTCCCGGGGCGGAACGACAAAGCCTGTTTTCCCCTCGATCACCACATCAGGGATCGACCCGACCGTCGTCGAGACGACCGGAATTCCGACGGCCAGCGCCTGCATGAGGACCTGCGGAATCGTGTCTCCCTCCACAGAGGGAATGGCAAACACGTCGCACGAACGAAATACGTTCAAGAGATCCTCGCGAAATCCCAGCAGCCGAATTTTGGAAGAGAGACCAAGCCGCTCGATCCGTGTCCTGATCGCTTGCTCTTCGGGACCTTCCCCAGCAATGATGAAGGTGACGTCATCGCGTTGAGCCGAGATGATTCTCGCCGCCTCGATGAAATATTCATGTCCCTTATAGGACCGGAGATAGGAAATCAGGCCGACGAGCAAGTGCCCTTTCGGCAGGCCGAACTCCAGACGCAGGTCTCGGTCAGGCGGAGCCGGCCGAAAATACTCGACGTCCAGACCAATGGGGAAAGCTGCGACACGATGAGCAGCGAGTCCATCTCGTTCCACGAGCTCGCGCCTCGTTTTGTCCCCTCCGGTCACCACCACCATATCAAACAGATGGCGGTAGAGAATCCGGGTCATGAGATTGCGATTCAAGGGCGCAGAGATGTGCCGGATTCGAAGCAGCTTAGGCCTGGGCCGGACCAATCGTGCGGCCATCGCGCCGATCCAACTGTCCCGTGAGCTATTGACCTGGAGAATCGCGGGGCGATGATGCGTCAATAAGGCTCGTAACGAGAGGATGGCCGCGGGATAGCGGGATTTTCGCATGGTCATGAGTATGACCGGGAGCTGCTTATCCATCGCCATGTTGGCGATCGGGCTCTGCGGTTCCAGAAGCAGGCGCAGATCATGGCCGCGCTTCAAGAGCCCCTCTGCATGCAGGATGACCGCAAGCTCCTGTCCACCAACCGCGGTGCTGGATTCTGCGATGAAGATTTTCACGTAGGGCTGCTCAGGACCAGGGATCCAAGATCATGACTCTTTAGCAGGATCGGCAGCCGCTCGGGCCGCGGCGTCGTTGAGTATCCATTCCACCGCCTCAGGCATCGACGACACGACCTTGTCAGGCAGTGCCTGCGCAGCCCGTAATCTCTCGACGGCCGGCGCGTCCACTTTACCGGTTGTGACCAGGACCGGTTTCGCTCCAACCGACTTGGCCAATTGCATGTCGCTGACGTGGTCGCCGATGAGGTAGGACCGTCGAAGGTCCAGTTGCAATTCGGACGCAGCACGATCGACCATCCCCCGGGCCGGTTTCCGACAACGGCAGCGGTCATCGGGATGGTGCGGGCAAAAGTAAATGGCATCGAGCGCGGCTTCGTGTTGTTCAAGCAGACCTTCCAGGCGTGCGTGAATCGCCTCGAGGTCTTTGAGCGTCAGGAATCCCCGTCCAACTCCGGACTGGTTCGTGACCACCACCAGCCGGGCTCCTGCCGATTTCAGACGCGCCAGAGCCGGGCCGACTCCCGGAAGCAGTTTCACATCTGCCGCTGATCTGAGATAGCCGGGATCTTCGTTCAAGGTGCCATCGCGATCAAGGAACACTGTAAACCCTTCAAGAATTCGGTGCGGTGAAGGTCGGAAGCGGATTTGTGAACCACGTCCCTGTTCGGCGATTGACTCGGGGACAGTGAGGAGTTTGTCTGCTGCTGCATAGACGTCATGTACTGTCACGCCGGCCATGCACCGATGATCGATCGGACAGTCACGCAGCAGGCAGGGAGCGCACTCAACCGGATGACGAACAAGTGCATGCTTCACGCCGAATGGCGACGTCGTGCGCCAATCGGTCGGACCAAAAATGGCTACCACGGGGACGCCAAACGCTGCGGCGATATGCATCGGACCGGTGTCATTCGTGACGAGCAGAGTACATCGCTTGGTTGCGGCCATGAGCTCACGGATCGTCGTGGATCCGGAAAGGACCGCCGTGGGCGCGGTCAGGTGTGAAGCGATGGCACGTCCCAACGGTTCTTCGCCCCTGGCGCCGAGCAAGACGACCGCCGCTCGTCGGCCGGACCCATTGAGCCGCCGGCATAAGCGTTCAGCCGCATCGGCGAACCGTTCCGGGAACCAACGCTTCGCGCCGCCGTATGTCGATCCGGGATTGACGCCGATGAGCACATCCTCCGTCGTAATGCCGACCTGCTTCAAGCGTCCTGCCATGGCCTCTTCTTCTTGCGGCGAGACGACCAATTCTGGGGACACCGGCTCACCGGTTAGGCCCAGTGGTTTTAACATGTCCCAGTAGTACTGCACTTGGTGGACCACCTTGTGTCGATCAGGCTTCGCCACTGGCTCCGATAACAACAAGGTGCGCCCATCCGTCGCATAGCCATACCGCCGGGGAATCCCGGCTGCTGCTGCCAGCAACGCCGCTTCGAACGCGTTTTGAAACAGCACCGCCAGATCGAACCCACCGCGGCGCAATTCACCGGCCAACCGCCATTTTCCCGACAGCCCCGCGTGACGTCTGCTGTCTTCATATAGCATGAGACGATCGACGGAGGGATGACGCTCAAACAGGCCGGCAACCGACGGTTTGACCAATAACGTGACCGCGGCCTGAGGGAAGAGTCGTTTGAGGCTACGCAGCGCCGGCTCACACATCACGGCGTCGCCGAGCCAGTTCGGACCGCGTACCAGAATCCGCTGCACTGAAGTTTTAATCACCGGCTCCCCCTCGAGGACGGGAGAGCTCATGCATGATCGTGCGATGCAAAGCGCCTTCCCCCGCCATCCACACCACCATCAGCCTCACCGCCCACCATTGGTGATCATCCTGACTCAGGAAGGGCTGTAATTTCCCTGCATCTTTCTCAGTCGTGAGGACGAGATCGGCACGGAGGTCGGCGGCTCGTTGACGAAGGCGGGCGACCTCATGCGCGGTGTAGCAGTGATGATCAGGATTGACCACTTCCTCGAGAACTTTGAGGCCAAGCCGTCCGGCCGTGGCACGAAATGAGGCCGCATGGCCAACACCGCTCACCAGCAGGGCGGACTCTCCCTCGCACGTTTCAAGGGATCGCGCACTCCCTGTCATGACCGCCTGCAGGGCCTGCGGGTGAAATGCCACCTGTGCGGTCATGGGCAAGGACTTGACGGCAGACCGTAGCCGGTTGAGCACCTCTTCCACATCGGTCTGTTTTTCCGCTCGCGTCACGATCACGGCAGTCGCCCGACCGGCCGCTTCGAGAGGCTCGCGCAAGCGCCCAGCCGGTAAGACTTGTTCTAAGCCGGAGGGGTCGGTGGCATCAATCAACAGCAGATCTATATCGCGGTGAAGCCCCATATGTTGAAATCCGTCGTCCAGAAGGAAACAATCGACGGCGAACCGGCTCAGCACCCACTGCCCAAGCCGGGATCGGTCCACCCCGACCGCGACGACCGCCTGAGGACAGCGGCGGGCAATGAGATACGGCTCGTCACCGGCCTCCTTCGGTCCGGCCAACAGTCTGACGCCGTCCGACACCAAGAGCATCGGTGCCCGAGCGGTTCGACGATAGCCACGGCTCAGCACTGCGACCCGCTTTCCGTCGCGCAGGAGTCGCTCGGCGAGCTCGATGACCATCGGCGTTTTGCCGGTTCCGCCAACCGTGAGATTTCCGATACTGACAACCGGAACGGGCAATCTGTGCCGCCGGAACCACCCGGCTTCATACCCGAAGGCCCGAAGACGAGCCAGCGTACGGTACGGGAACGCGGCCCAAGCCAACCACCACGTCGGCCTCTGTCCAGGAGTGAGCACAGGTCTCGTCAGCGTCCAGCCATGACCGGAAAGGAGTGTTGGGCCCGTGCCGAAGAACGAGTGGTTTCCATTGAAGCCAGCTGACCGTCGATCGCTTCTACAGTGGCCTGCAGCGCCCCTTGATTTTGATGGACCACCGACTGGGCCGCTTGCCCCATGCGAACTCGCTCATCGCGCTGTTCGATGAGACGCAGAAGCTCTTCAGTCAGTTCGCCGACAGACGTCACCCGTCGCCCGCCCCCTGCCTGCGTCAGGAGAGCGGCGATCTCCACGCAATGGTCGGTGTAAGGGCCGAAGAGCACCGGCTTGCCCCATGATGCCGGCTCCAATAGATTATGGCCCCCGATGGGAACCAACGTGCCCCCCACAAAGGCTACAGTGGCCTCTTGATAGATCAGAGCCAATTCGCCCCGGGAATCGAGGATGATTACCTGTGGTTTCACTCCCGCGTTGCCCGACCCGGCAGCTATGGCACTGCGTCTTGAGACGGCTAACCCGCGGCCGCGGACCATAGCCTCCACCGCCTCGACTCGCTCGATGTGACGAGGCGCGAGCAACAGACGCGTCGACGGATGACGCGAGAGCACGGCGACGAAGGCCTCAACGAGCTGCTCCTCTTCAATTGGGTGCGTACTGCCGCCGATCAAGAGAGGAGCGTCCTCTTCGATCCCCAGCGTCGCCCGCGTGACTCTGCGCTCGGCCTCGCTCGGCAAGGGCTGATCGAACTTAATGTTCCCCGTCCGGCGAACCGATCCGGGATCGGCGCCAAGGCAAATGATTCGCTCGGCATCGCGATCGGACTGCATCAGGCACAGTCGCATCGACCGGAGCACGCTCCGATAGAACGATTTTACCGGCCGCCACCGGAGACGGGCAAAGGACGCGGAAGAGAGACGGCCATTGATCATGATCGTCGGCACGCCCAGAGCCGACAAATGCCGCAGTAAGTTCGGCCACAACTCGGTTTCGATAAACACGTACAGCACAGGGCGCAACCGCGCGATCGTACGGGAAACCGCCCAGGGAAAATCGATCGGAGCATAGAGATGCTCTGCCATGCCCGCGAGCCGCTGTTCCACCGCGTCCCGTCCGGTCTCCGTGCTGGTAGACACCACGAAGCGATGGGTGGGGTGCCGACGGTGGAGTTCCTTGACCAAGGGAGTGATCGCGACGACTTCGCCGAGCGACACGGCATGGAGCCAGACAAGCGGTCTTCCATCCGGAGTGATCCGAGGGCTGCTGAATCCGAACCGCTGTGACAATCCCCGGCGACAACGCGGCTTGGCCAATAAAATCACGAGGATCACCGGCGCGGTGATGATCAACAGTCCGTTGTAGAGGAGGTTCCACATCGCGCGTGCTCTCACGACCTGCGGCTTACTGCCTCGTCAGCTTGCGCAGTCACACGATTCAACAGCTCTTCCAACTCCACCCGCTTGAGTTCCAACTCTGTTGCATCAGCGTCCCGCGGTACCCAAAGCGGCGGTCCCCAAAGAAAGAGTCCGCGCGACAACGGGTATGGAACCATGAATCGATCCCAACTCGCGAACAGTTTTTTTTTGAGCAGGCGAAGGCAAGGGGGACAATCGGCAGCCCGGAAGCCCGCGCGAGCTGAATCACACCCATCTTCGCGACGTGTGCCGGACCTCTGGGTCCATCCGGAGTCACGACGAGATCCACTCCCGCCCGTCCCAATCGAATGAGTTCCCGTAAGGCTTCCATGCCTCCCCTCGTGCTGGACCCCCGCACCGCCTTGAAACCGAATCGTTCCACGATGCGCGCGATGATCTCCCCATCTTGGTGTTGGCTGATGAGAATGTGCGCCAACGTCCCACGGTAGGTCAGCGGCATCATGAGCTGACGCGCGTGCCAGAAGGCGATAATGACGCGCTGTCCCGCTCGATACAATCCGTCAACATGCTCCTGTCCCCGTGTCTCGATGTGCATCGACCAGGCCAGGGTCCGAATGACCGCAGCTCCTATCGGTGGCAAGACCGAGAGCTTGAGCCAGGTCTCGAGCGATGGAAGCACCCCCCTACTCATTCGGCACGTCTTGGAATTGCAACGCGTGGAGCCGTTTGTAGTGGCCGCCCCGGATCAAGAGCTCGTCATGGGTTCCGATCTCCACGATGGCGCCGCGGTCCAAGACGACAATCCGGTCGGCCCGCTGAATGGTGGACAGTCGATGAGCGATCACCAGTGTCGTTCGATGCTCCATCAGATTGCTTAACGCGAGCTGCACAACCCGTTCGGATTCGGTATCCAGCGCCGAGGTCGCTTCGTCGAGGATGAGTAAGGGTGGATCTCGCAGGATGGCACGGGCAATTGCCAGCCGCTGCCGCTCGCCGCCAGACAGCTTGACGCCCTTCTCCCCCACCATCGTCTGGTAGCCCTGCGGCAGCCGTTCGACAAACTCATGGGCATAAGCCAGTTTCGCCGCCTGCACAATCTCGGCCTCCGTCGCATGCGGTTTTCCAAAGGCAATGTTGTTGAGCACGGTGTCATCGAATAGCACCACGTCCTGAGACACGATGCCGATCTGCGCCCGCAATGACGCGAGCGTAAAGGATTGAATGTCGACTCCGTCGATCAGGACCCTCCCTGCGGTTGGATCGTAGAAGCGCGGAAGAAGATTGGCCAGGGTCGTCTTGCCGCTCCCGCTGCTTCCCACAATGGCGACCATCTCCCCGGCTTGAATGACGAGATCGATATCGGTCAATGCGGGAATGGCCTGACCTTCATACAGAAACGTCACATCCTGGTACGTCACCGATTGCCGGATCGGAGGCATGACGGCCCGCCCTCCTTCCGGTTCCGTCTCCAGATCGATGACGCCGAACACCCGTTCAGCGGCAGCCAGAGCCTGCTGAATGGTATTGTTGGAGCCTGACAATCGCCGGATGGGTGCATAGGCCATGAACATCGCCGTCAAGAAGGAGAAAAATGCTCCGGGCGTCATGTCGCCATGGATGACCAGTGAGCCTCCATACCAGATGATCGCGGCCACGCCGACCACTCCGATGACTTCCATGTGAGACGATCCCAACGAGGAGACTTGAATGGCTTTCATCGTGGTGTTCAAGAAGGCCTTGTTGCTTTCCTTGAACCGCTCTGCTTCGGCCTCTTCTCTTCCGTACGCTTTGACCATGCGGATCCCGGCCAGTGTTTCCTGAAGCGTCGATGCCATGTCGCCCATCCGCTCCTGTCCGCTGGTCGCCAAGGCGCGCAACCGCTTGCCCATGCGCATCATCGTCATGACGGCCAGAGGGATGACGATGACGGACAAACTGCCGAGCCGCCAGTTTTGATAAAAAATCACGCCCAGCATCGCAAGGAATGTTAACCCTTGCTGGAACACGTCTTTCAGCATGCCGGCAATGGCATTCGCCATCAAGGTCACGTCGTTAACGACGCGGGACACGAGGCGTCCGGAAGTGTTGGCATCGTGATACTTGACCGGCAGCCGGATCATTTTGCCGAATAGCTCCTGGCGGATGTCGGTGATCACCTGGTTCCCAACAAAGTTCATCAAGTAATTCTGCCCGTAACTGAACGCACTCTTCAGGACCGACACCGCAAACAATGCCAACGGGAGCGCCAGGAGCAAACTCTCGTTCTTATTGATAAAGATCTCATCCAGCACTGGTTTGACCAGCCAGGCGTAAGCCCCGGAAAATGCCGCGACGAGTCCCGAACAGACAAACGCCGCGCCCAGCCTCAGGCGATAGGGCTTGAGATAGCGAACGAGTCTGATGAAGCGGTCTAAGCTCGACATTCTTCAAGCACCACGCGCGCGGCCCGTCGCGACGCGCCAGGTTCCCCCAGCGCGTGCCGCACCTCGCGCAATCCGTCTTTCATGCGATTATACGCCTCCCGGTCGTTCAGAAGGTGCCGCACTTCCCCGATGAGCCGTTCGGCATTGGCCTCGTCTTGAATGAGCTCGGGCACGATCGTTCGCCCGGCAACCAGATTGACGAGGCCGATCCACTTGACCCGAATGAGCAGCCGGGCGAACCAATAGGTCGGAAGCGTCGTTTTATACACTAAGATCATGGGCGTCCCGATGACGGCGGCTTGGAGCGTCGCCGTGCCTGAAGCAACCACCAACAGATCAGATGCAGCCATCACTTCGCTGGCCTGGTCCTTGACAATCTGCACGCGAACGGGACTGTCCTCAAGCAGGCGATTGAGCAAATGATCGTCAATTGACGCAGCCTGCGCCACGAGAAATTGCGTGGCCGGCTCCCGAGCGGCGGTCTGCGCCGCCGTCTCCAGCAACAGCGGGAGCAGCATCGTTACTTCAGCGGCCCGGCTCCCCGGTAAGAGGCCGACGACGGGAGCCGACTCCGGCAGCTGATAGCGCCGGCGTAGTGCGGTCTTATCGTAATGGGGAGCCACCGAATCGAGCAACGGGTGCCCGACAAACGTGCACCGCACACCTGCACGTTCATACAGACGAGCTTCGAAGGGAAGGATGACGACCACATGATCCACCCGGCGTCGGATCCATTTCATCCTGCCTGGACGCCAGGCCCACACTTGCGGGGCGATATAGTAAAGCACCCGGCGGCCCGCAGCCTTGGCGACACGGGCAAAATGCAGATTGAGTCCGGGATTATCGATGAAGACCACGAGATCCCAAGGCTCGGACCTCAGAATGCGCCGGACGGCGCGCAGACGCCCAATCCACGTGCGAACCGCGGATAAACCAATCAGGCCCATCACGTCCAATTGAGGCACATTGGGGATGAGGGTCACGCCGGCTGCTCTCATGGCAGCTCCTCCAATGCCGACGACTTCAACTGTGGGGTCTTGTGCGACAATCGCCGCGGCCAAATGGGCTCCATGCAGATCGCCTGAGGCTTCACCGGTCACAAGGAGGATGCGCGGCATGACTTAACTGAATTCCGCCGTGAGCACGGCTCAGCCCTCTTCTTGGTTGCGCCGGACAAACACGTCGATCGCCTTCAACACCTGATGAGCTAAATCCAGCGCTGCCGCGCCGTCTTCGCCTGAGACCGTGGGCCTCGCGCCTGTTCCTGCGGCAGTGAGAAACGACTCCAGTTGAAGCTTCAGCGGTTCTTCTTCGCCGCCTTGCAGTTGTTCGATGTCAATCGTCGGCTTGAGGCCCGAGCCGGCTTCCCGCCGGCAGATCATCCCCTGTCTGGTCTGGAAATCGATCGACACGTAGTTGTCGCGTTGGAACAGCCGCAGCCGTCGCATCTTATTCGTCGACACGCGGCTGGCCGTGAGGTTCGCGACACACCCGCTCTTGAACTGGAGACGCGCATTGGCAATGTCGATCGTCGACGAGAGGACCGGTATACCGGCAGCCTGCACGTCTTCAACGGGACCCGGGTTGAACGAGAGCACCATGTCCAAGTCATGGATCATGAGATCGAGAATCACATCGACGTCGGTGCCGCGCTCACTGAAGCTGCTCAAGCGATGACATTCGATGAAGACCGGGCGCCCGATATGCGGCCGCATCAGCTGCATGACGGGATTGAACCGTTCGCTGTGTCCGACTTGCAGCCGGCAGTGCTTGTCCTCCGCCAGCCGGACCAGTTCCTGAGCTTCGGCCATCGTGACAGCGATCGGCTTCTCCACCAGCACATGCTTGCCGGCCAACAGGCATGCTCTCGCGACGGCGTAATGGGAGGAAGTCGGTACGGCGACGCTGACGACATCGACGAGAGGCAGGAGTTCGTCAAGGGATTTGCAGACGCGGGCCCCGTGTCGGTCCCCAATTGTGTGAGCCCGCTCGGTGGATTGGTCGTTCACGGCCACAAGGCGCGACCCGGGAAGTGAGGCGTACAGGCGTGCGTGATGCTGGCCGAGATGTCCTACTCCGATCACACCCGCTCTCAACGGTGTCACCGCGCCTCCGACCCTCCGCTCTGATCTGTATTGACCAACCCTACTACGGCTATCCGACTGGATTGCGCCTTCTGCAAGGTCATTTCGCGATCCAGCAGGATGGTGCGTCCGGCCTCCACGGCCAACACGGCCGCACTGACTGATGCCATGACATCGATGGTCCGGGGTCCGACCGCCGGAAGGTCGAATCGTAAATCTTGCTGAGGCTTACAACGTTTGACGACGACGGCACCGCCCTTGGCCAATTGCCCGCCGCGTTTGATCGCTTCGTCGGTACCCTCAACGGCTTCCACGGCGACGACCATGCGGTCTTTGACGACGACGCATTGCCCGATGTCGAGGCGGCCGATCTCTTGCGCGACGTCCCATCCATAGCGAATGTCTTCCCACTCTTTTTCTGTGGGTTTCCGGCTGGTGAGCGTCCCCTCTTCCGCGAGAATCCCTTCAAGACCGAAGGTCGATTCGCATATCGTGATGCCTTCCCCTTCGAGCTCCCTGGCGAACTCCCGCAGGATGTCGTCGTCTTTCCACAGAGCCAATCGAGTGGCCAGCGCCAAGGTGCGGAAATCTGGACGCACAGTCGTAAATACGTGGGTTTTCTTAATGCCGCCGAGCATGACGGCATGATGCACGCCGTCTTCCTTAAAGGCATGAATGAGCTTATTGAGTTGGCCGATCTTGACCCAGTGGATACGATCGACATGGTTCGCCAACTCGGGATCTGTTTCTCCTTCGTGCGCAACAGCCGAAACCTGGTACCCCAGCTTCCTCGCATTGTCCGCAAAGATAATGGGAAACCGGCCGTTGCCGGCAATCAAACCCAGCCGCTCACCGCCGCCGACTAGAGGCGCCTGCGTCACCGGTTACTCCTCGTCTGCCTGATCTTTACCGACGGAACGGCAGGTCCCCCGCTTGGTTCCCTCCAGGAAGGCCAGTACGGCCATCACGTCCGGCTGATCGCCGAACTCCCGTTTGGCAAGTTTGGCCGCTTCGGCCATCCGGTGCCCCGACCGGAACAAAATGTCGTACGCGCGCTTGAGGACCGCAATCCGCTCGGCCGAGAACCCATGCCGGCGCAATCCGACGGAATTCAGCCCGTACATCCGGGCGGGGTATCCTCCGGCCACACGCATGAACGGCGGAACGTCTTGGGTCACGGCGCAGCAGCCGCCCACCATCGCGTAGGCGCCGATTCGGACGTATTGATGCACGCCGGTAAGCCCGCCGATGATCGCATGATCGCTGATTGCGATGTGCCCTGCCAGGCTGGCTGCGTTCGCCATGATCAGATGGCTGCCCAGACGACAGTCATGCGCCACATGGCAATAGGCCATGAGAAAATTCTTGTCGCCGATAGACGTGATTCCGCCGCCCTGCACCGTCGCGCGATTGACGGTTACATACTCGCGAAAAATGTTGTCATCCCCCACCACGACCTGAGTCGGCTCGCCCTGATACCCCAAATGCTGAGGCGGCCCGCCCATCGACACGAAGGGGTGGAGCTCGCAACGCGCACCGATCTTGGTCCAGCCTTCGACGTTGACATGGGAGAGCAGACGGGTTCCTGGTCCAATGGTGACATGTTCTCCGACAACGCAAAACGGTCCGATGCTCACGTCATCGGCGAGCGTGGCCTTGGGATGGACAATGGCTTGTGGATGAATCTCCACGCAGGACCTCCTCCTAGGGACGACACGTCAGCAACCGGTCTTCGCTCGTTCCAACCCTTCTCAACGCCGGTCACATGGCCGATGGACCGCCACCGGCGCTTTTGTCTTCCGACACCATGGCGGTGACTTCCGCTTCGCAGACGACCTCCGACTCCACGAAGGCTTTGCCTAACATTTTCCAGAATGGAGACCGCTTTTTGAGGACATCGATTTCAATGCGAAGACGATCGCCCGGCACCACCGGCTTGCGAAATTTTGCCCCGTCAATGCCAGTCAAATAGACGAGAGGCTTCGCCGCCGGCCCCAACGATTTGAAGGCCAAGAGTCCGCCGACCTGCGCCATCGCTTCCACGATCAGGACACCGGGCATGACCGGCCGTCCCGGGAAATGTCCTTGGAAGAACGGCTCATTTACCGTCACGTTCTTGATGCCGACTATCCGACGATCCGGTTCGAGTTCGAGGACCCGGTCGACGAGCAAAAACGGATAACGATGAGGTAAGAGCGCCTGGATCTCGGCTTGTTCCATGACGGCCATCGCGGAACCTCCAAATGGCAAGCGTGCGCGTTACATCTCTCTCGCGCGGGCTGCCTGGGTCCTGCTGCCACCCACCCAACCCTGCGCATCTTGTGTTCCCGCCGACCCACCGTTGCTTCGCAAGCGATTCCTCGATGTGCGCTTGACTCAGACGAGCGTCGCCTGTTCGACTCTCGCGTGCACGTGGGGCAGTACCAGGCGCGAGCGGCCTGCGCCACCCTATTTGTTCTGCTTATCGAATTCTTTCACGACGTGTTCGGTCACATCCAAGGCCGGCTGGTGATAGATCACAATCCTGATGGCGGCTTCACTGCCTCGGTCGATCACGGCGGTGTAGCCCTCCCGTTGCGCGACCGCTTGCGCGGCCTCTTGGACCTTCTTGGAGTACTCGGTCACCATTTCGCGCTGCTTCTGCTGGATCTCCCGATTGAATTCAGCCAGACGGCGCTGATACGCCTCGAGCTTCGCCTGGAACTGGTTCTGCTTCTCCTGCTTGGCCGCCTCGCTCAGTTTCGCATCCTGGATCGTCTGCTCCAGCTCTTTGAGTTCCTGATCGTCCGAGTTGATGATCTTCTGCCTCGTCGCGGAATAGGCCTTTAACTCCTCGAGGGCACGTTTGCCTGCTTTGGACTTCTCAATCACGAGTTGCTGGTCCATGACACCGACCTTCACCGGATCCGCCGCCAGCGCCATCGACGACAGGATCCACCACAGGGAGCCGATACTTGCCAAAAAGACTCGTCTATTCCGCTTCATGAATACTCCTCCTCGACCATCCCTCGATCAGGCCTCACGGGTATTCTCTGTTGAACTCTTCGATGACTTGATTCGTGAGATCCAACTCTTCGGCCCCGAAAATCGCAGGGCCTCCTTTGCCTTTATCGATGACGACTTGCAAGCCATTCCTCTTCGCCACCTTGGCGACGACGGCCTCCACTTTATCACGGAACGCTTCGAGAACGTCCTTTTGTTTTTCCTGCACTTCTCGATTCAGCTCAGCCGCTTTCTGCTGATACTCCGCCATACGTCGTCTGAAAACCTGTTCCCGTTCGTTCTTCGCGGCCGGACTGAGCACGCTGGCCTGTTTGACGAAATCTTCCTCCATGCGCCGAAGCTCTTTCTCCTCGATCTCGATCAGCGCCTGGCGATTCTTGGAGAACGCAGTCAGCGATTCTTTCGCCTTTTTCCCGGCATTCGAGTCGTTGAGCACGCGTCCCGGATCGACGAGTCCGATTTTTCCGTCGATCTTGGGACCGGCCGCCGCACAGCCGAAGGCCGTAGCGAGCCACATGGCCAGTGAGAATACCCACAGCCTGCGTGCCAACACCCATGGCCCCTCAATGCGCACTCCTGGGCTCACCCTTCACCTCGACACGTGTTAGAACAACGACCCGATCGTGAACTCAAACACGCCTTTCCGCTCGCCTTCGCGAGGATCCAGATTGATACCGTATGCAGCGCGCAGCGGGCCGAACGGGGAGATCCACCGTCCCTCCAGACCGGCCGATTTGCGCAATGCGCCAAACGAGATCGGCTCGTTGTCATCAAACCCTTTGCCCCAGTCGAAAAAAATCACACCGTTCAATTTTGCCTCGGAGGAAATCGTGAAAATGAAATCGTTGTTGAAAATGAGTTCCTTGGCGGCACCGATCAGCGAACCGCTGGGCGTCACCGGGCCCGCCCGACCGAAGACGAATCCGCGCATCGTATTGATGCCGCCGACAAAAAACCGTTCTGTCAACGGAATGGGTTTCCCATCTATTCCGTCGGCTACACCATAGCGGGCATGGATGGAGAATCGTGTATCGAACGGCAGCGGCGTATATTTGATGGCATCAAGGTAATATTTATAGAAGTTGTTCGTGCCTCCCAAATAGGGGGTCCCGAAATCGAACCCCACAGCAGTCCGCAGACCGCTTCGCGGGTCCAGAAAATAATCCCGTGTATCGCGCGCCAGCGTCGTGCGGAATCCGGTCGTGGTTTGCTTGCCCAATTGGCTCAGGATGATCTCAGGCGCATCGATCGTTGGATCGCTGAAATTCAACTCTTCCGCGACGAAGCTGATGCTTCCCGTCACATATTCGGACAGCCACCGGCCGAAGGTGACGCTCGCGCCCGATTTCTCTTCGAAGTACGTGATGTAGTTGGTCATGCTGCGGTAGATGTCCAACTGCAGGGAGGTCAGCGAATCGTTCAAGTACGGATTTCGAAACGTGATCAAGCCCAAGGTCCGCTGCTGGCCGAGTTGTCCACGAATCCGGCCCATCCATCCGTTGCCCCCGAGATTTCCTTCAGTGATATCGGCGATGGCCACCAGTTTGTCCAAGGTACTGAACCCGCCGCCGATACTGAACTGCCCTGTCGGCTTTTCTTTTACCCTGACGTTCAAGTCCACCTTGTCCGCGTCCACCTGCTGCGGCAGGATTTCGACCGTTTCGAAGAAGTTGAGATTATTCAGGCGCTGAAAGCTTCGCTTGAGCGACGGCGTGTCGATGACGTCCTGTTCGTCGACGCGCAACTCGCGTCGGATGACGTTGTCTTTGGTCTTGTCGTTGCCATGAACATTGATCTGCCGGATGCGCATCATCTCGCCTTCTTTGATATTGAGAATGATGGTCGCGGTGCGTTCTTCGGGATTCGGATTCACGTTGGGAATGACCTCCGCGAAGGCGTAGCCTTTGCTGCCGTAGAGATCGGTCAGTCGGCCGATTTCATCGCGGATTTTCTGCCGCTGAAAGATTTCTCCCGGCTTGATCTTCATTTTGTCCCGTAACTCCGGATCTTCGAAAACCGTATTGCCGCGGAACCCGATCTCGGCCACGGTGAACGGCTCTCCTTCGACGACGGCATAGGTGACGACGAACCATTTTTTATCGTCGCTCAACTCCACTGAGGGTAAGCCAACCTGGGCGTTCAGATACCCTTTGTTGAGCAACACCTCCCTGATCCGCTCGACGTCATTGTTCATTTCCTCGCGCTTCAGGACGCCGGCATCGGAGAGAAAGGAGGGCAGCTTGAGCTGCGTCACCAGGCCATACCAGGGTACCCACTCCCGAGTCGCGGTCACCTTAAATATCTCGGCCTTGGACGCGGCCCGCATTCCCTCGAAGTTTACCGTCTTGACCTTGGCTTTCTCGCCTTCCTTGATGAAAAAGGTGAGCCGCTTACGATCGGCATCCAAGGTCTGGACGATCGGGATGACTTGGGCACTGAAATAGCCGTCTTCTTGATAGGCAAGGCGAATTTTTTCCGCGCTTTCCTTCGCCTGCTGCTGATCCAAAAATGCCTGGCTTTTGATCGTGATCTTTTCCTTCAGTTTGTCGTCGCTTAATTCCTCATTGCCATCGAAGACGATTTCGGTAATGAAGGGTTTCTCTCGGACCACGAACACCAGGGCAATACCGTCCGAAGTCGACTCGGTCTCTGCCTGCACGTCCTCAAAGTATCCGGTGTCATAGAGGATCTTGATCTGGCCCCGCACGTTCTCGGGGGAGTAGGCATCGCCCGGTTTCAAGGTCAATCGACCCTGAATGGCGGGAAGCTCGATTTTCTGGTTACCTCGAATATCGATCGAGGCTACCTTGGCTGTCGGGGCCTGAGCCGGCGCCTCATACACCCCACCCGCCGTCAGGAGAACCAGGCCGAGCACCACCAGCAACCAGCGAGTGCGTTGCACCAGCGACAACTCTCTCACTCGCACCAGATTCCCGAACGAACCACAGAGAATACAGCTTCCATCTCAAGGCCCCGATCAGTGGAGACATGACGCCCTTCACCTGGGCACTGTCGCCGCGCATCCGAAGCCGTCGATGACAGCAGCAAGGAAGGTTGCTGACGTGAGATGCCTACGCGTGCGGCGTTGCAGCATCAGCCATGAACCCGTGTGAAAAACTGTCGGATTATATGGGGCAAGTATTTCAATGTAAAGCCGATCTGGTCCGGAACTCCGCGCCGACGTAACCCTCGAGCCGATTGGCGATTCCTTGACATCACCTACCCCATCACATACTATCGCCGTATGTCTCGAGCCGATGTTCGTAAAGCCATTCTGCCCGCCGCCGGTCTCGGCACCAGATTTCTGCCCGCGACGAAAGCGTCTCCGAAAGAAATGCTTCCGTTGGTCGACAAGCCGCTCATTCAATATGCGGTAGAAGAGGCCGTCGCCTCGGGCATCGAGGACATCATCGTGATCACCGGACGAGGCAAGCGCGCAATCGAAGATCATTTCGACCGTTCAGTCGAGCTCGAAGAAAATCTCAAGGGCAACGGCAAAGGACAGCTGCTCAGTCAAATCCGGCATATTTCCAATCTGGCTAATTTCTGCTACGTGCGACAGTCCGAGGCGCTGGGTCTGGGACATGCCGTGCTCTGCGCTCAGCATTTGATCGGCGATGAACCCTTTGCCGTCATGTTGGGTGACGAAATCATCGACGCGTCAGTTCCCGCGCTCGCGCAATTGATTCACGTCTATAAGAAGCGTCACGGCGCCGTCCTGGGGATTCAGGAAGTCCCGCATCAGGAAGTGAACCGCTACGGCATCATTTCACCGGATCGACTCTCGGACGGTCTCTACAAAGTGACGGATTTGGTGGAAAAACCGGCCCCATCCGATGCGCCCTCGAATCTGGCCGTCATCGGCCGCTACGTCTTGCCTCCGGAGATTTTCCCGATTCTCCGGAAGACCAAGCCCGGGAAGAACGGGGAGATTCAACTGACCGATGCGCTGAGAGAGTTGGCCAAGAGTTCGCCGATGTATGCGCTCGAGGTGAAGGGCAACCGCTACGACGCGGGGGACAAGCTGGGCTTTCTCATCGCCACAGTGGAGTTCGCCTTGAAAAACCCGTCATTAGGCTCCGATTTCGCCGAATATCTTCGAAGCCGGATGGAGTCGGCCGGAGAGCAGCGCCGCACCAGCAGAGCCTGACCATCGCATCGCTTCTTTCGAACGATTCAGTAGAGATCGTGAGACGCCGATGAGCGAATCGATCGAACAAGACCTGACGCCTCCGCAGAACGTCGAGATTCCCGACCAACTGCCCCTGCTTCCCGTTCGCGACATCGTCGTATTTCCCTACATGGTGCTTCCCTTGTTCGTCGGTCGAGAGATGTCGATCAAGGCGATTGAGGCGGCGCTCGCCGGCAACCGCATGATCTTCCTCGCCACCCAGAAGGCGCTGGACGTCGAAAATCCCGCTCCCGACGACATTCATTCCATCGGCACGGTCGGCATCATCATGCGCATGCTCAAGCTGCCGGACGAGCGGATCAAGATCCTGGTCCAAGGTCTCTCCAAGGCCAAGATCTCCGGATACATCCAGACCGAGCCGTACTACTCCGTGCGGATCGACAAGATCACTGAAGCGAAGGCCCCAAGTTCGACTCTTGAAATCGAAGCCGTCATGCGTACGGTGAAAGAACAGATTGAACGGATCGTCAGCCTGGGGAAGGTGCTGATTCCCGACGTGATGGTCGTCATTGAAAATCTGGAAGATCCCGGCCGCCTCGCCGACATGATCGCCTCAAACCTCGGCCTCAAAGTCGAAGTGACGCAGTCGGTCCTGGAGGTCACGGACCCGCTGAAGCGCCTGAGGCAGATCAGCGAAATCCTCGCCAAAGAGATTGAAGTCCTGTCCATGCAACAGAAGATCCAGGCCCAGGCCAAGGGCGAGATGGACAAGACCCAACGCGAGTACTTCTTGCGCGAGCAACTCAAGGCCATCCAGAAAGAGCTCGGCGAGCTGGATGAACGGGCGGAGGAAGTCGCCGAATTTCGTAAGCGCGTCAAAGACGCCAAGATGCCGGAGAAAGTGTTAAAGGAAACGGAAAAACAGCTGAAACGGCTGGAAAAAATGCACCCGGACACGGCGGAATCTGCCACCGTCCGCACGTATCTCGAGTGGATGGTCGAACTCCCGTGGTCCAAAAAATCGAAGGACAATCTGGATCTCAAGGCTGCGCACAAGGTCTTGAACGAAGACCACTACGACCTCGAAAAGGTCAAAGAGCGCATTTTGGAGTATCTCGCCGTCCGGAAGCTGAAAGAAAAGATGAAGGGGCCGATTCTCTGCTTTGTCGGCCCGCCCGGCGTCGGCAAGACTTCGCTTGGCAAGTCGATCGCCCGCGCGCTGGGCCGCGAATTCGTCCGCATCAGTCTCGGCGGGGTACGCGACGAAGCGGAAATCCGCGGGCATCGGCGGACCTATGTCGGTGCGCTGCCCGGACGTATGATTCAAGGCATGAAGCAGGCCGGCACCAGCAATCCTGTGTTCATGCTGGACGAAATCGATAAAGTGGGGATGGATTTCCGGGGCGATCCTTCGGCCGCCCTGCTCGAGGTGCTCGACCCAGAACAAAACAACACCTTTACCGATCATTACCTGGGCGTTCCGTTCGACCTGTCGGAAGTGATGTTTATCACGACCGCCAACTTGATCGACCCCATTCTGCCCGCCCTGCGCGACCGCATGGAGATCATTGAGATTCCCGGCTACACCGAGGAAGAAAAGCTCGGCATCGCGCAGCGCTACCTGATCCCCCGGCAACTCAACGAGCACGGCATCACCGAAAAGCACGTCAAGATTGCCGAGGCGGCGATCCGCCAAATTATCATGCATTACACGCGGGAAGCGGGCGTCCGGAATCTCGAGCGAGAAATTGCCAATGTCATGCGGAAAGTGGCGAAAAAAGTGGCCGAAGGGAAAGGACTGGGCTTTCCGGTCAATGCCGGAAATCTCCACAAGTATCTGGGCGTCCCCAAGTTCGTTCCGGAATCCGAACTTGAAAAGGACGAGATCGGGGTCGCGACGGGTTTGGCCTGGACTGAGTCGGGCGGCGACGTCCTGTATATCGAAGCCACGGTGATGAAGGGCAAAGGCGTATTGACCCTGACCGGACACTTGGGCGATGTCATGAAAGAATCGGCACAGGCCGCCTTGAGCTATGTGCGATCGCGCGAAAAGTCTCTGGGCATCAACCCCGACATGTTTACCAAGCAGGACTTGCACATCCATGTCCCGGCCGGCGCCATTCCGAAAGACGGACCGTCGGCTGGCATCACGATGGCCACCGCCATTGCATCGGCGCTGGCGCAGGTGCCGGCACGCCGGGATCTCGCCATGACCGGCGAAATCACGTTGCGCGGGCGGGTCCTGCCGATCGGCGGCTTGAAGGAAAAAATTCTTGCCGCGAAACGGGCCAAGCTCACAACGGTGATTCTGCCCAAACGCAACAAGAAAGATCTCGACGAAATCCCAAAACACATTTTAAAAGGCATTCAACTCGTCTTTGCCGATACGATGGACGACGTCATGAAAGTGGCCTTGCGGCGCCGGCAGCCAGCCAAGAAAAAGACCGGCCAGCCTCAAGCGCCCCAGGAACCCACGATACCGCCCACACGGATTGACAAATCGAGGCGGGCCGAGCGGACAGCCCACGCACGACCAGCTCGCCTCCATACCGCTCCTCTTCTTCGGTAGCATGGCATCTCGGCCCTGGCGCAAGGCCATCTCCACCATCAACGAATTTGACCTCATTCGAGCGCTGCAGCGACGGTATCGAAGCAATGGCCCTGGAGTTCTCCGGGGCATCGGCGATGATGCCGCCGTCATCGCCTCGGAACCTCGTCGCAGCCACTTGTTCACGACCGATCTGCTGGCGGAAGGCATCCATTTCGACCTTGCGACCGCCAGCTTTGTCGATCTAGGGTTTCGTGCGGCGACGGCCAATTTGAGCGATATTGCGGCCATGGGCGGAACCCCTGAATACATTCTGGTCTCTCTCGCCATGCCTCAATCCGCCTCGAAAGTGCAGGTCGAACAGATGTATCGTGGTCTCATGACCGCCTGCCGACCCCATGGTGTCAGACTGATTGGCGGCGATACCTCTGCATCGGCGACAGGCTGGTTCCTCAACATCACGCTGGTCGGGTCGGCCCCGGCACGCGATGTCCTGCTCCGCAGCGGTTCCAAGCCCGGCGACACCCTATACGTCACCGGCACCTTGGGGGATTCCCGGGCGGGACTACAGCTCTTACAACACAGCCCTCGAAGGAGCCGACCCTCCATTTCGTTCCGCCATCGACGGTTCTTGGTTACCAGACATCTGCGCCCGACTGCGCGCATTCGGGAAGGGTGCTGGCTGGCAAGAGGACGTTGGGCGACATCGGCCATCGATATCTCCGACGGGCTCTCCGGCGATCTCCGACACCTCTGCGAGGCAAGCCAAGTCGGCGTCGATCTCGATCTTTCGATGTTGCCGATTTCTCCCGCCTGCCGCGCCTATGCTCACGGCCTCAAGCAGGATCCGGCGATGGTCGCGTTGGCCGGCGGAGAAGACTACGAACTCTTGTTTACCGTCCCGTCGCGCCGAGCCGCTCGTTTCGAACAGGCGACGAGGGCACACCGTATCCACGTCACGCGAGTCGGAAGAATGCTCCCCCGCGGCCGCGGTCTCCACATCATCATGCCCAGTGGTCGTCGGCAGCCGTTGCCGGTTGTCAGTTACGAGCATTTCCGGTCTCAACGCTAATGTAAACCCACTCTCATGGCCTCTTTTCGATCGCTGTTAAGACAGGTGCTGCATCTCGAGGAATCGCCCCAACGCACGGCGCTCGCCTTTGCAGTGGGCGCCGCGATTGCGTTCTGTCCCTTGTACGGCTTTCACATGGTCCTGGTGGGCATTTGTAGCTGGGCTTTCAGACTGAATTTTGTGGCCCTGCTGGCAGGGGCGTTCATCAACAATCCCTGGACGTTGGTTCCCGTTCTCGGGGCCACCTATTGGATCGGCGCCGTCATTCTCGGACGCTCCGACCGGCCTTCGTTCGACTGGAACGACCTGGGCTTCCGCGCCATCTATGAACAGGTCATGCCTTATGCCGTCCCCTTCGCCGTGGGCGGCATGGTGCTCAGTCTGGTGGCGGCTATTGTGTCATACCCTCTCGCCTTGTATTTCATTACCAAGCATCGACAACAGACATCAGCGCGCCAGGTGGAGCCATTGCCGCCCGCCGACCCCCTACGATAAGATGCTGTCGCGCCCATGGCACGACAGGAGCCCACACGCCAATTCAACGCTCCCTACGATGGCTCGGCCCTGATCGCTGATCCGATTCACAAGTATGTATCCTTCACCGTGC
The DNA here is from genome assembly GCA_029240595.1 of Nitrospira sp. GTDB lineage: Bacteria > Nitrospirota > Nitrospiria > Nitrospirales > Nitrospiraceae > Nitrospira_C. The sequence goes on from JARDZZ010000003.1 coordinate 27,468, forward strand.
CATCGAGCCATGCCGATCCGCACGAACAAACCGAAAAAGATCTCATCGATTCCCCCTGGGTTCAACGCCTCCGTCATATTTATCAACTCCAAAGCGCTCGCTGGGTCTATCCCTCTGCGGAGCACACCCGCTTTGTCCATTCCATCGGCACCATGCACGTGGCCGGCCGGTTTGCACGCCATCTCTACCCGTTCCTGAAAAAAAGCACGCCCGAGGTCCCTTCGGCCAACTACGTGGAGGAATTTCTTCGTGTCACCGCGCTTGTCCACGACATCGGTCACGGCCCCTTCTGCCATTTCTTCGACGACAATTACTTGCACGCCCTTCACGCGAGCCATGAGAAACTGGGCCAGTTGATCATTCGGGATCATCTGGGCCCGATCATCAGAAAGATTCGCCGCAGTCCATCCGGGCCGTTTGCCAAGGGCGAAGAGCTTCACCCCGATCAGATCGCCCATGTCATCTTGAAGGAAAAGGGCAAGGATAACTCGCGTCTCCCCCGCTGGCTGAACATGCTGCAGCCCGTGATCTCGGGAAGTTACACGGCCGACAATCTGGATTACGTCCTCCGTGACTCCTACATGTGCGGAGTCGCCGTCGGTCCGGTCGACCTGACCCGGCTCATTCATTACACGATTGTCACAGAGAAAGGATTTACGATTCACAAAACGGGACTTCCGGCGCTGCAAATGTTCTTGAACACCAGAATGTACCTCTACTCGAACGTGTACTTTCACCGGACGACGAGAGCCATCGACATCCATCTTCGCGACATTTTCGGGGACACAATGAAGCTGCTGTTCCCCCACGATCCGCGCAAGAAGATGGATGCGTATCTGACGCTGACCGATTCCTCCCTGCTCGAAACGGTACGCGGGTGGAAGACATCCCGTCACAGCGGCGAACGGCGTCTCGGAGAGGAATGGGCACGCATTTTAGGACGTGACGTGAAGTGGAAAATGGCGTACAGCACGGTGTTGAAGGAAAAGGGGCAAGAACGGGGAATGGACTTCCCGAGCCATTCGCACTTCGAAAAGCAGATTCGAAAGGAACTGCCCAAGCACCTGCAGCAGGTCGAGTTTCGTGTCGACATGGCACCGCTCGATCCGCGCCCGGACCCCAAGGACCAGCGGGGCAATCCTCTGTACGTGTACGACCCCGGAACCCGTACCGTTTCCACCGAGCCGCTTGAAGAATTCCTCGACTTGTTGCCGACCCGGCTGATCCAATTCCGCATCTATTCGCTGGATCACCGGCATGACGCAGTGCTTTCCCGCGCCGCCGGGACGGTGCTCAACAAAACCCCGTCGAGCATCGAATCACACTACTAAACGAGCGTGGCAATTCGTCTGCGTGTCCGTCAGTCTGGAACAGGCGCGATGATGGATGTGTGCTTCCACAACGCGTCGTCACCGACAGGCTATTCTTTGACCGGAAGCGCTTCGGGAGAGATTTCGGAGGAAGGCGGCGGAGCCACCGAAGTGGCGCCGGGCAGAGATCGGCTGGGAAACGGAAGCTGGAGCAGTGCGTAGGGGTTCACGCGGGCGCCATTGAGTTTGACACCCCAGTGCAAGTGCGGGCCTGTGGCACGGCCGGTGGCTCCAACCTTGCCGATGATTTGCCCCGCCTGTATGAGATCTCCCTCCTTCACGAGAACCTCTGAGAGATGGAAGTACATACTGTAAAACCCCAACCCATGATCGACGAAGACACCCCGGCCTGAAAATACGTGATCCACGACCAGCCGTACCACGCCATCGTTGGTCGCCGCCACGTCAGCTCCCAGGGGGGCGCCGATGTCCTCTCCATTGTGGGGGTTTCGCGGCTGGCCGTTCATGATCCGGACACTGCCAAAGATACCCGTGCGCTTCCCATTCACCGGTTCCACGAAACTGCTTTGCCAGAGACGCAGTGCCGAATTGTCCGCGAGAGCCCGCCGAACCTGCTCCTGCTCGGCCTTCCAGCGTGCCAAGGTCTTTTCGTCCAGATCCACCTTGTCCTTCGGTAATTTCAGGTGCTCCACCGCGAATTTTTCCTTGCTCACCAGCACATGGTAGCTGAGGCGCTGTACCTTCTCGCCATACTTCACGGTAACCGCGAGCTCGTAGGTGCCGGGGGCATCCTGCATATCGATGCCGACGAGCCCCAGATAGCCAGATGGCTCGCCGGTTCTCATTTCCCGGAAAAAGGGAATTGTGCGGTCGAGAAAGGTACCTGTGACGTCAGTCGGCTCTTCCCGGACCGCAACTTTCACCAGCACGACCTGTCCCTGGCGCCCGCTGTATTGCCCGTCAATGCCCTTGGGCAAGGGCGGCGCATTCGGAAACAGTTCGACCGGAAACACACTGGTCAGCAACACAATGATGGTGATGAGCATCCGGTCCAGCCGAGAAACCCGTTGACCGACCTGTTTCAAGGCGGGAATGATCATCGTTCCCTCGAACCTAGACGCTGTTCAAAAAGTCTGATCTTCACACCCACCTAAACCTTCGCGCGGCGAAACGCGCTATTCCTCCGGCAAGCCGCAACGTGCGAAGAAGGACAAACCAACGCTTCGTTTGTGCTGTTCGCTTCGATCAGATGCGGGCGGATAGGTACTTTGCCACCAGGTAAATTGACTTGCCGACCCCCTGAGCGATGTGAGAACGAGGCCTGGAGAAAGGCGGGTCCGGCGGGCTGGGCGCCCCGGGGCGGGCGGGTGAGACAGACCGCCATTGAGGACAGCATCGTCATCGGTAAAACCGCAGACCGGACACCTGTGACACCAACTCATCGACCCGCCGATTGACCGCACTGAACGGATCCATGCAGAGAATCGTTTCCTCCCAGTAGCCGTTCAGCTTCAGATAGGTCCAATCGACGGTGTAGGAACGATTCTTCGCCCGGGCAAATCGAATGAAGTCCCCACGCACTTTTGCCCTGGTCGTTTGCGGCGGCGTCGACATGGCCCGCTGCACGGCGTCTTCTTCGACCACCCGCTCGACCAATCCACGTGACTCCATGAGGTAGTACAGCCCTCTCGTGCGTTTGACATCATGGAACTGCAAATCAAGGAGAAAGACCCGGGGATCGTCCCAGCTGCAGCCCTTCTTATCGACATAGGACTGGATCAGATGCCGTTTTGTGATCCAATCGATTTCACGCACGAGTTGCATGGGATCCTCTTCGAGCTTGTCCAGAATCGTCGCCCACCGCTTCCAGACATCGTCCAAAATCGGATCGTGATCTTGCTGAGTCAGGTAGTCATGCGCCCGCTCCAAATACACGCGTTGGATCTCGACCGCCGTCATCTGACGGCCGTCGTCAAGTTTAACTTTGCGTTTCACCGTTGGGTCTCGGGAGATTTCGCGGATCGCCTTGACGGGATCTTCCAGTTCCATACCGTGCACGGAAAAACCTTCCTCGATCATCGAGAGCACGAGCGTTGCGGTTCCCACCTTGAGGTAGGTGACCAGTTCCGACATGTTGGAATCTCCGACGATGATATGCAGCCGCCGATAGCGCTCCGCATCCGCGTGCGGTTCATCGCGCGTGTTGATGATGCTGCGCGAGGAAGTGGTCGAGGAGGAGGTTTTTTCGTGTATGTGTTGCGCGCGCTGAGAAATGAAAAACTGAGGTTTGCCGGAAACCTTCAACACTTTCCCCGCGCCGCTGTAAATCTGCCGGGTGACAAAAAATGGGATAAGCTGCTCGGTCACTTTCCAGAAATCCACATCCCGGCGCATGAGGAAATTTTCATGGCACCCGTAGGTGTTCCCCAGTGAATCCGTATTATTTTTAAAAATGTAGATCTCTCCGGAAAGCCCTTCTTCACGCAGCCGTTCTTCGGCCGCCGGCAAACAGGCCTCCAGCAATCGCTCACCGGCCTTATCATGGACGACGAGATCGAGAATGTTGTCGCATTCAGGGGTGGAGTATTCCGGATGGCAGCCGGTGTCCTGATAGAAACGCGCCCCGTTCACCAGGAACGCATTGGATGGCCAGCTGTTGGGAATCAAGCCCTCAAAGATATAGCCCAGGACTTTCTCCATGGGCAGATAGATCCGCCCGTTCGGCGAGAAAATGAGGCCATACTCATTTTCAAGACCGAAGATCCGTTGCTTCATTGGACCGGAAGATGGCATAAGCGGCTCGAGACAGAATACACGGCCTCCCGCCCATCTTCAACAGAAGCGGAAGGATTCAACATGCAGGATTGATTATGCCAGGAACTGCTTCGTTTCGGCGGGGGTGTACCGACGGAACTTTCGGTTTTCTCGTGTGCGGTCCAACACGGCCACTTCCAACGTCTCGAGCGACAGTTTCTGATTCCCCGTCTGCTCAAGAGCCAGGATGGAGAGATTCAGCGCCGCTTTCAGATCAGGCGGCTTAGCTGGCACTTTTTCCTTGAGCGCCGCCTGCACGGCCTCGGATTTTCCACCGATGACGGCAAACTGCTTCTCATCGATGATGCTGCCGTCGAAAGAAATCCGGTACATCTCGTTGCTATGCCCGTTGTGCCCGATCTGGACCACGAGAATTTCGACCTCCAGTGGCTTCATCTCCTGGCTGAAAATCGTCCCCAGACTTTGCGAGTAGCCATTGGCCAGCGAGCGGGCCGTGACGTCCTCACGGCTATACATGAAGCCCTTGAGGTCCGCATGCCTAATCCCGGCCTTCCGCAAGTTTTCGAATTCGCTGTATTTGCCGGCGCCGGCGAAGGCGATGCTGTCATAAATTTCCGAGATTTTGTGCAAGCTTGCGCTCGGGTTCTCCGCCGCAAGCAAAATGCCGTCCACGTACTCCATGGCAATGATCGAACGCCCCTTGGCGATGCCCTTCTTGGCATACTCCGCCTTGTCCTGCATCATCTGCTCGGGCGAGACGTAGTAGGGCATCGGCATGTCTATCGCTCCTTCGCAATGCGGGTCGCTAGCATCGCCTCGTATACGCTTCGGATCTCAGATTCGGACACGTCGGTAATCCCTTGACCGTTGACGATCTTTGCGGTGGGATAAATGCCTCTGACCAGATCGGGGCCACCCGTCCCGACGTCGTCATCCGCCGCATTATAGAGGGCCAGGAGCGCCAACTTGAGGGCATCTTGTTCGGTCATGGCCTTCTTGAAATGCTCGCGCATCGTGTTGCGGGCATCCTTTCCGCCTGACCCGATCGCGTGATAGTCCGATTCTTCGTAGCGTCCGCCGGCCAGATCGTACTTGAAGATGCGTCCCTCTCCCCGCTTGAGGTCGTATCCGACATACAGCGGCATGACCACCAATCCTTGGAAGACCATCGGAAGATTAGCCTTGACCATCTGCCCAAGCTTGTTGGCCTTCCCTTCACAAGACAGTTGCATGCCTTCGAGCTTCTCGTAATGCTCAAGCTCGGTTTGGAAGAGTTTCGCCATCTCGATGCACGGTCCCGCGGCACCGGCGATCGCCATGGCCGAGTAGTCGTCGATCTTAAAGACTTTTTCAATCCGGCGTTCGGCGATCTGAAAGCCTTCCGTTGCACGGCGATCCCCGGCAATGACCACCCCTGCTTGTGACTTGACCGCCAACACGGTCGTCGCCTGCGGGACGATCACAGGGCTCACCGCCCGCGGGAGCTCATGAACCGGAAGCGGCGGTTCGGGCGGCCGGCGTCCTCCGGGCGTCAGCTCAGGGTGCTGCCTGGTCAGGAAATCAAAAAAACTCGCGTCGTCGTGGTTGGGAAGGAAGGGGAGCTTCATTATGCCTTCAGCTTGGAGAGCAACGCCTCTGCCGTGTCCGACTGGTCGAGCAATTCGGCCGTCAGAGATTCCGTCCCCCGCAAGGGATCCATCAGCGGCACCTTCTTGATCGTGGTATTGCCCACATCGAAGAGCACCGACGTCCAGCTGGCGCCATAGATGGATTTCGAAAACTTGCCGATACACCGTCCCCGGAAGTAGGCACGCGTGCCCGAAGGCGGGGTGAATTCGGCGCGGATGACTTCGACATCCTGCACCACCCGCTCGATCAGATGGCTCCGCTCCAGCGTATAGTAGAGTCCTCTGTCAGGCCGGATGTCATGATACTGCAGGTCCATAAGGCGCACGCGTGGATCGTCCCACCCGCATCCCTTTCGGTCCATATACGACTCGATCATGTGCCGCTTGGCCGCCCAATCAAGTTCTCCGGCCAGCGATCGCGGATCCCGTTCAAGCTTGTCCAGCACGTCTTCCCACCGGACGAGAACGTCCTTGGTCACCTGATCCAATTCATGGCAGGCGTAAAAATTCATGGCAGACTTGAGATACGCGCGCTGAATTTCCACGGCGGTCGTCGAGCGGCCGTCCGTCATTTTTAACGTTCCCTTCATCGTCAAATCGCGCGAGACCTGCTTGATCCCCATCACAGGATCGTCCAGTTCAATATCAGGGACATCCACTCCGGCCTCGAGCAGATCCAAGACAATGCCCAGGGTCCCAACCTTGAGATACGTGGACAGCTCCGCCATGTTCGCATCGCCGACGATGACGTGAAGCCGGCGGTACTTGCCATAGTCGGCATGCGGCTCATCCCGCGAGTTGACGATCGGCCGCTTGACCATGGTATTCAGGTCAACCAGGCATTCGAAAAAATCGGCCCGCTGAGATATCTGAAATTCGGTGAAACTGGTTTGATTTTCTGCACCGACTTTACCGGCGCCCGCATAGATCAATCGGGTGACGAAGAAGGGAGCCAGCGTCTTCACGATCCGTTCAAAAGGCACCGACCGTGAAAGCATATAGTTTTCATGATACCCGTAACTGTTTCCCTTGCCGTCCGAATTGTTCTTGTACAGCACGAATTGGTCTCGCCCTCTGAGCCGCGCCATGTTGTCGAGGCATTGACCGAGAATCCGCTCGCTGATGCGCTCGTATGCCACAACTTCACGCGGGTTTGTGCATTCGGGCGTGGAATACTCCGGATGAGCGCCATCGACATAGAGCCGGCCGCCGTTGGCGAGGACCTTGTTCAATTGGCGGTTGTAATCGGGGTTCGGCCGTTCCCGCTCGCCCTCCACTTCAAACCCTCGAGCATCGAGCAGCGGATTCTCGTTCTCATAGTCCCACACCGCATGAGGAACCGAAATGCCGGGATAATGGCCGATGACTGCCAGTGAATTTGATATCGGATCGACCGCGGAAGCATCCCGTGAGGCGATGCCGAATTCCGTTTCGGTTCCCAGTACGCGAGGCGTCGTCAGGGGTGTGGAGTCCCGCATGGGGGGTTAGAGATAATGGCCGGTGGTGATAGTTTCGATCTGACGGGACTCGGCCGGGCCGCCGCTGATCGTCCTGATGTGCACGATCTTCTCACCTTTCTTACCGGCGACTTTCGCCCAGTCATCCGGGTTAGTCGTATTAGGCAGATCTTCGTGCTCTTTGAACTCTTCGCGAATCGCCCGGATCAGGTCGTCCGATCGAAGGCCGCGGCCCTCTTGGGCAAGAGCCCGTTTGACCGCATACTTCTTGGCGCGCGACACGATGCCTTCAATCAAGGCACCGCTGGCAAAATCCTTGAAATACAGAATCTCCTTCTCGCCGTTGGCGTAAGTGACCTCGATGAATTTATTTTCTTCGGAGGTCGCATACATGGCTCCCACAGTCAGGTCGGTCAAATGCTCGACCAACGCCTTGGGATCGCCTCCGTGACGCTTTAACTCATCTTCATCGAAGGGCAGACTCGTTCCCACGTATTTCGAGAAAATGTCCTTGGCGGCGACCGCATCGGGGCGCCCCACCTTCACCTTCACGTCCAATCGTCCCGCACGCAGCACCGCCGGGTCGATGAGATCTTGGCGATTGCTTGCACCAATCACGATGACGTTGCGGAGGCGCTCAACACCGTCGATCTCGGAGAGGAACTGCGGGACGATGGTGGATTCAATATCTGAGGAAATCCCGGTTCCCCTCGTGCGGAACAACGCATCCATCTCGTCAAAAAAAACGATGACCGGGTTCCCGTCGGCGGCGCGCTCTTTGGCCTTCTTGAACACCTCACGCACCTGCCGTTCGGACTCGCCAACATATTTATTGAGGAGCTCCGGTCCTTTGACGTGAAGGAAATAGCTCCGAACTTCCTTTCCGGTGAGGTGCCCCAGCTTTTTCGCAATGCTGTTCGCCACGGCCTTGGCAATGAGCGTCTTGCCGCAGCCCGGAGGGCCATACAGCAACACGCCTTTGGGTGCACTGAGCTGGTATTCCGCAAACAGGTGGGGATGCAGGAATGGCAGCTCGACCGCGTCGCGTACCTGCTCCAGTTCGTGCTGGAGTCCGCCAATGTTGGCATAATCGACATCCGGCACTTCCTCCAACACCAATTCTTCGGCTTCGGACTTCGGCAGCTTTTCGATCACGCAGCCGGAGCGTGGATCGAACAGAAGATGATCGCCGACACTCAGCCGCTCAGCCAGCAGCGGATCGCCCAATTCGGCCACTTTTTCTTCATCGAAATGCAGAGTGACGAGCGCGCGGTTGCCTTCCAGTAAATCCTTCAACCGCACGACTTCACCCTGGACATCGAATCCGCGAGCCTCGATGACGTTCAAGGCTTCATTCAAAATCACTTCCTGTCCCTTCCGCAAACCCTTGCCCATAAGGGACGGGTGCAAGCTCACTTTCATCTTCCGTCCCGACACGTACACGTTGCCCGTCCCGTCCTGGTTGAGACTGGAAAAGATCGCGTATGTCGAAGGCGGAGCGGTCAGTTTTTCGACTTCAGCACGCAGCGCTTCAATTTGCGCTTTGGCTTCCTGGAGGGTATTGACCAGTTTTTCGTTTTGTTTATTGGCTTGATCGAGCTGGTAACGGGATTGGTACAGCCGACGGATTTCTTCTTCCATCGACTGAATTTGGACGCGAAGCTTTTCGATCTCTCTCGCTTGTTCGTCGTTACGATGAATCACGTCTGGATCTCCCTCGGACAACCGCTTGGTGATGTGCTTCACGGAATCTCGGAGGGACCGTAGGCGGCTTGGTCTTCCTTTCGTATCAGCCATGGAACCACCTGGGACAAGCGACAAGCGCTGCTAAATCGCATCGTCCAAGTCTTGAGCGGATTCTAACACTCGTTATTTTTACGGTCAACTAGACGACTGATTCCGGCGCGCAGAATGCGCCGATACGGCACGATCACACCGGCGCATTCACCGCCTCGAGCAGCTCGGTGGTCGCGGCTTCGACATCGTCTGCGCAAAGGATGGCTGTGATCACGGCGACGCCAAAAGCGCCTGCACGGCGCAACTCTCGTGCGCGACCGGCAGTCACGCCGCCGATTGCAAAGATCGGCAGCCGAACGGCTCGTGCCGCCTCTTCCAATGTCGGCAACCCCAGCGGAGGCCCGAACAGTCGTTTCGACGGTGTATCATACACCGGACCGAGCACGACGTAGTCCGCCCCGTTTGCTTCGACTTCCACGGCTTCCGCCACTGAATGCGCCGACGCCCCGAGCAGCCTGAGAGGGTTGAGCAACCTGCGGGCGACGCCCACCGGCAGGCTGTTGCTGCGCAGATGGACCCCGGCTTCTTCAAGCGACAGCGCCACATCGAGACGGTCGTTGATCAGGAGCTGGCCTTTATGAGGCTCCATCAACTGCTGTATCTCAGCTGCAAGAGTGAGGAGATTTTTCGCGCAGAGGTCGCGCTCTCGCAATTGGATCGCAATCTTCCCGGCCCTCAACGCCTGGTCAAGGACTGACAGTAGCGGTCTGCCCTTGGTGTGTTGACGATCCGTGATTAAGAGAAGACGCGACTCAAGCGCAGCCATGAAAGGCCAGAAAAGTACGCAGGATCATTGGTAGGTTCGTTCAGGATGCTCAAAACGGTTTTCTGTTCTCACCCGCCCACCCGGGCGCGCCGAGACGCGCTTGTCACCATGAGCAAGGCCGCAGCAAGCGCAGGGACGAAGCGTAAACCTTTCTCACCCGCCCGCCCCGAGCTGCAAGAGCAGCTCATTGCCCGCGCCTGTACGCTGAGCTCCCTGAGCGATGCGAGAACGAACTCGGTGGAGGTGCGTCTTGGCGCACCGGGGCGGGTGGGTGAAAAGGTGGCGTTTTCAGCATCCTGCTAGAGCATGCCTTCGATGGGACTGCTAGCCGTCGCGTACAGTTTCCGGGGAATGCGGCCGGCTTTGTAAGCCAACCGGCCGGCATGCACGGCGTATTTCATGGCCTCTGCCATCGCGATGGGATCTTGTGCACCTGCGATGGCCGTATTCATGAGTACGGCATCGGCTCCGTACTCCATCGCCAGCGCCGCATCTGAAGCCGTGCCGACTCCCGCATCAACAACGATGGGGACCTTGACCGTTTCCATGATGATTTTCAAATTATACGGATTGCGTATGCCCAGGCCCGATCCGATGGGTGCCGCCAGCGGCATGACGGCAGGACAGCCGATGTCCACGAGCTTCTTGGCGACGATGGGATCGTCGTTCGTGTAAGGGAGGACAATGAATCCTTCCTTGATGAGAATCTTGGCGGCTTCGATCAAGCCTCCCGTATCGGGAAACAATGTTTTCTCATCCCCCAGCACTTCCAGCTTGACGAGATCAGACACTCCGGCCGCCCGCGCGAGCCGCGCATACCGCACGGCATCCTCCACCGTGTAACAACCGGCCGTATTGGGAAGGATCGTATATTTCTTCGGATCGATGAAGTCGAGCAGATTCTCTTTCGAGCGATCCGTGATGTTCACGCGGCGCACCGCCACCGTCACGACGTCCGCTCCGGAGACTTCGATCGCCTTCTTGGTCTCGGCAAAATCTTTGTACTTACCGGTTCCCACCCACAGCCTGGATTTGAACTCACGGCCGGCGATCACCAGTCGGTCATTGTGCATGGGTCGGAACCCTCCTTATCCAGCCGTCATCCGGACCACCGCCGCCGATGAAGCTCAAAATCTCCACTCGATCCCCTGCTTTGAGGCCACGCCGATCGAATTCCTGGCGATCCAAAATTTCCAGGTTTAATTCCACAGCCACCCGCTCAGTCTTGAGGTCCAAATCCCGCAACAGATCACCGACCGTGGCTCCGGAGGGGCAATCGCGGGATTCGCCGTTGACCTGAATCTGCAATGGCTCAGCCATGGACTACAATCCTAGGGAACCCTAATTCCCGTTGTCAATCAACGCGCACCCGCTTCCTAGTTGCCACTCTCGCGATGAACGCTGCAGAATAGAACGCCGGAACACCCGATGCCCATCCCACAGCACAACGTGCAGCTTGCCGGTCTTTTTCGCTCCATCGCCGAGCTCCTGGCCGCGCAGCGGGCGAATCCCTATCGAGTGCGGGCCTATCGGCGCGGAGCCGACGCCTTGTTGGCGCTAGATGAAGACATTGCGGAAGTGGCGCAACGCCAAGCGTTGGAAGAGATCGAGGGCATCGGCAGGGACTTATCGGAGAAAATTCAAGAATTTCTCAGGACAGGGAAGATCGCTCTCCTGGAAACTCTCAGAATCCCCTTGCCCGAGCATATCAGAGAGTGGGCAGGCTTACCGGGTCTCTCCGAATCGCTGGTCGCCTACCTGCACAGCCGGCTGAATATTGGCACTCTGGCCGACTTGGAACAGCTCGTACGATCGCGCATGCTCAGAACGGTGCCGGGATTTTCCGGTTCCGATGAGGACCTGCTCACGGCCATCGAAGACCTCCGACGCCGGAGGCCCTGATCAGGACGGCCGGAGCTCTTTAAATATCTTCCAGGTTTT
>JARDZZ010000034.1 GCA_029240595.1 Nitrospira sp.
CTTTTTACAATATAGGTGTCCCTAGTCTCTTTGCAGCTTGAAGGTATGCTCAGCTATCCCCGATTCCTTTTTAAGAGGTGTCGAATCAGGAGGGAATTCGGGAGCTGCTCCCTGACGATATGCTTTCCATAAATGCCTAATATCCGTGGTCCAAATCGACCGGCGATATGCCACTGCCGGGAAGGATTGCACGTCGCTATCGCTCGACAATGTTCCGATCAATCGTTCAGTTCCGCGATATCGAATTACCATGTCGACTGGTCGAACGGCGCCAGCGAGTGCGAGCAGAAGCAGTGCCTTACGTCTTTGCCGTCGGCGTTCTCGCTGCAAGTCCCATCGTGACATGGTCGCCTCTTCGTTTCTGTCAGATTAGTCGCAAGCTAAGAGACATGCCAATTCCTCAAAGGTGTTACGACTCCTTACATATGCACAAATCACCGGAATGACAATAACCGCGTTTTATACTTCTCGGAATGAAGACGATAGAAAGATGATGTTGGAAGAGGATCGCAGTCAGAGTGGAGCCTTATGAACAGATCTCCAATGGAAACGGTAGGTTTAAAGCGTGGTAAAACCGTGGGCCAGAGCGAACTTGATGAGTTCCGAAGTCGTATGGACGCCAAGTTTCCGCGTGATGTTCGCCTTATGAAATTCCACCGTCTTGACGGAAATATGGAGTTGTTGCGCAATCTGTTTTGCTGTCCCGCCTTGGGATAACAAAACCAAAATCTCCCGTTGCCGATCGGTGAGATCGCCGGAATAACTCTCAGGCCTGAACCACTCGTGTTCCAACGCCTCTCGTACCTCAGGGGCAATCTTCTGTGACAAGAAACGTTTGTTGGCGAGGACAGCTTCTATCGCCAGACGCAGTTCTTCAGAGGCCGACTGCTTGAGGACGTAGCCGCTTGCTCCGGCCTGAAACGCCTCGCTGATAGCAATCGCTTCCGTCAGCATCGTCACGAGGATCACTTTTACTTTAGGAAGCAGTTTTTTTACTTCTCGCGTCGCTGCAAAGCCGCTTAAGCCGGGCATACGAGCATCCATGAGGATCACGTCTGGCTTCAATTCGATGGCGCGACCGATTAACTCACTGGAGTGCTGGACCATCCCGACGATAGTGAAATGCGGTTCAAGGAGCGTACTGATGCTTTCGAGCACGAGCGGATGATCATCGACCAGCAATATTTTTATGCCTTTGCTATCCACCGGTCCATTCTTTCAATCTCAATGGCTACATAGCGATGCGTTCCTGAGAACATCCCATAAAAAAGAGCCCGCTTCCCTTTCGGGGAGCGGGCTCCCATTCTTGGATTTGGCAATGTCTCCACTGCCAGAGTCTAAGAGTAAGTGTACTGTACCACCTTCCTCCAACTAGGAAGCTAGGGAAAACACCGGCAGCTTGATCAGAAAATACCTGACGAGCCTGTTTGAACCGCCACTACCTTTTCCCATGGTCACTCTTGTTCGCCCAACCAAGCCTTCAATCTCCGCTCGGCTCTATGACAAGCCATGGCTCGGTGCGGCAGACCGTCTGCTCGGCGTGTTCCTAGGGACCTTGCTCTTTGGCTCCCTCTATAATAATCGGTTGAGACCTTATAGAGTCCTGTCATAGTAGGAACTACTTCAACCGGTATGACGAGGATCCCGTAGCCATGACGAATGCCTCTCCAGACCTGCCTCGATCTTCCGAAACATCCCCTGACCTCGATAGCCCAAGTTTGTTCTTGAACCGAGAGCTCAGCTGGCTTCAGTTCAACCTGCGTGTGTTGGAGGAAGCGGAAAATACAAGACATCCTCTTTTGGAGCGCGTCAAGTTCCTGGCAATCTTCGCCACGAATCTCGACGAATTCTTCATGGTCAGAGTCTCTGGTCTCCGTCGCCAAATTGCCGCAGGGGCGGGTGAGACTCCCCCGGACTCCATGACGCCCTCGGAACAAATGTTGGCCATATGCCGTGAGTTGACCGTACATCTTGAGCGACATCAAGCCTGCTGGAAGAATGATCTCTTGCCCCGGCTCCATGAGGCCGGCATTCATGTCCTCCACATGAATGAATTGAATCAGCGCGAGCGGGACAGCCTCCGCCAATACTTTTCACGGGAAATCTTTCCTACGCTCACTCCGCTGGCCATCGACCCTACCCATCCCTTTCCGCATATCTCAAATCTCAGTTTCAATCTCGCGGTCGTCGTCAAAGATCCTGAACGAGGTGAATGCTTCGCTCGCGTCAAGCTACCCGATGCATTCCGGCGTCTCATATCCATACCCGGTCAGGAGGACGAGCCCTCAAAGAAAAGCGAGCTCGCAGGAAGCCGGAAGATTCAACGCTTTGTCTGGCTGGAAGAAATTGTGGCGGACAACCTCGATCTTCTTTTTCCCGGCCTCGAAATCGTCGCTTCCTATCCGTTTCGCGTCACGCGAGACGCTGAAGTGACGATCAAAGAAGATGAAGCTCCGGATCTGATCAGTGCGGTTGAGGAGCAGCTCGATTTGCAAGACTTCAGCTCTGCTGTGCGACTGGAACTCGATGTGACGACTCCGAAGCCTATTGCGGACATCCTCACAAAGAATCTTCAGTTGTCATCCTACTTAGTGTACACGGGGGACGATCCGATTGGCATGGCCGGGCTCATGGAACTCATGTCACTTGAACGCCCCGACCTGAAGGATCCGCCTTTTCAGCCTTCCGTTCCTGCATCGTTAAATAAGCCAGGCGGCATCCTCAACGCAGTGCGACAACAGGACGTACTGCTGTATCATCCATATGATAGTTTCATGCCAGTTGTGGATTTCGTCCGCGAAGCGGCCAATGATCCCAACGTCCTCGCGATCAAACAGACACTCTATCGTCTCAATCCACGATCGCCCATCGTCGACGCATTGATGGAAGCCCGCGTCAACGGGAAGCAGGTGGCCGTCCTTGTCGAACTGAAGGCCCGATTCGATGAAGAAAACAATATCGAGTGGGCTCGGAAGCTGGAAGACGAAGGCGTGCACGTCATCTATGGAGTGCGCGGGCTCAAGACCCATACGAAGGTCTGTTTGGTCATCAGACGGGATGCCGATGGGATCCGGCGCTATGTTCACCTCGGCACCGGAAACTATAACGTCGTGACGAGTCGCATCTATACCGACCTGAGCTATTTCACGTGCGATCCCGTCATCGGCACCGACGTCTCGGACCTCTTCAATGCTCTGACAGGATATTCTCGCAAGGTCGCCTACGCCAGATTGTTGGTCGCTCCCACGACATTGAGACGGGAAATGATCGAGCGCATTAATCGGGAAATCCACCATCACCGCGAGCTTGGTGGTGGTTACCTTTCATTCAAGATGAATGCGCTGGTCGACAAGCCGTGTATTCAAGCGCTCTATCGTGCCTCACAAGCCGGCGTGAAAATCGACTTGCAGGTACGAGGCATCTGTTGCTTACGACCCGGCGTTCCCGGAGTGAGTGACACCATTAGGGTGCGCTCCGTGGTCGGTCGCTTTTTGGAACATGCCAGAATCTTCTACTTTCACAACGCGGGACAACATGAAGTCCTCGTCGGAAGCGCAGACCTCATGCCGCGCAATCTCGATAGCAGAGTCGAAATTCTCTTTCCCGTCCTTCATCCGCAATGGCGCGATATCATCATGAATGATATCCTCGCCGTTGGGCTTCAGGATAACGTTCAGGCCAGGCAATTGCTGCCGGACGGCAGTTATCAACGTCTCCAGCCGCTCGATGGCGCTCCAGTGATGAATTCTCAAGAATGGCTGCTCACCCGATGGAAAGCTGATCCTAGAAAAAACAGCCTTCTCCCCAAGTGATGCCGTGCCATCGCCGCCCCGTTTCATGAGGGCCCCACCCTGCTGGAAACTCATGTGGTTCTTTCTCCCTGTGGATAGCACATCGTGCTTCAACCCTCGTGAATCCAGTCTGAACTTTTAATCAGCGTAGGTTCGATCCTTTCTCGTCGCACCGGTGACATTCTCGAAAGCATAGGCTCCTCTTCCCTCTCGAAGACATTCGGAATTTCTTCATGAGGCCTCTTTGTGAGCACGAGTCGTAAAGGTGTGCATCCAGTACGCCACCACTTCGGCAGTTTGCTTCGTCGTGAGATCGGGGAAAGCCTCGCGTAGCGTTTGTCGTACGTCGAACATATTCGTCACGCCGCTCTTGCGCAGTTTGTCCAGGAAGGCCAGACAGTCTTGGAGCCGCGCCTCTCTGAGAAAGTCAGGTTTGAGACTCTTGTCCATTCGATCCCCGCTTATAGGGCTTGCATCATCACCAAAGACAGCACTGCGACACTTGCTAGCACATTATAGTCTTTGCTGGTAAGCAGGTAAAGTGAGCTTGTGTCGCCCGGAGTAGCTGGGGTATCATCGCCCCCCAATGGCTACTCCTAAGGTCGTCTAT
The DNA here is from genome assembly GCA_029240595.1 of Nitrospira sp. Classification (GTDB taxonomy): domain Bacteria; phylum Nitrospirota; class Nitrospiria; order Nitrospirales; family Nitrospiraceae; genus Nitrospira_C. The sequence goes on from JARDZZ010000034.1 coordinate 4,402, forward strand.
TTACGAAATGTCCCAGCTGATCTCGTGAACAAGCTGAAAGCTGCCGCAGCCTTAAGTGGAGGACAGAGCATTCAAAAGTACGTGATCCAACTGCTACTTGACCACGTCGCTGAGCTTGAACGTAAAGGCCAACTTCCTAAAGGCCCCCGGTGAGCCTTTAGGCTCTTGTTCCTCAAGGAATGCAAGCCGGCACTTTTCTCCACACACATTGACGTTAGACAGATTACTCATCCAGGGCGCAGATCGCGCCTTCCTCGGCACGGAGATCGATGCTTCGTTCGCAAGCATCCCCTTCACGGTCAAGATGGGTGGAGAGCACGATTCTGGCGGGCGATAATGCAGGAAACGGCACCTGAACCGGTTTCTCAGACAAATTGAGCGCTACGAGAAAACGTCGCGTGCCAGCTTGGCGCGTGTACGCTAGCATGTCATTTGTCGCGCATACCAGCCGGTAACAGCCCGCATGTAGTGCAGGTTCGGCGCGTCGAAGCGCAATGATGCGTTGATAAAGTGTCAGTACGGAATCTGGGTTGGCCTGAGCGATGGCCACGTTGAGGATTTGGTAATCGGGAGTGACAGGCAACCAGGGCTGGCGCGTCGAGAAGCCGGCGTGAGGCGTGGCATCCCACTGCATTGGCGTCCGGGAAGGGTCACGTCCCAGCCCAAGCCCGGGCTGGCGCTGTTCCCAAGGATCCTGGGCAAGCTCAGACGAGATGGGTACACCCGCGAGACCCAGCTCGTCTCCATAATAGATCGTCGGCGTGCCGCGCAGCGTCAGCAGCAGCATAGCCGCCACCCTGGCTTGCCCCTGACCGACCCTGGCCGCGATGCGCAGCTTGTCGTGATTACCGAGCACCCAATTCGGCCAACCGTGTGGCGGCAGCGCCGCTTCGTACGCCTCGATTGCCGCGCTGATAACGGCGGCGTTCCAGGGCAAGGAAATGAGTTGAAAATTAAAGGGCAGGTGGCAGCCGCTCTCCGCGGTTCCGTAATAGGTGACCAGGCGTTCCAGTGGAAGATAGATTTCCCCGATCATCAGACGGTCATCGTATTCATCCATGACCGCCCGCATTCCCCCAATGATGTCGTGAACCTCCGGCCGGTCAGTCGTATACGTCGCTAGGAGCTGGCGGTAGGGCCAATCTCCTGCCGAGTACTCCGGGTTCGGCGGATTGTGACGAAACTCGGCATCTTTAATCAGGTGCCAGATGACATCCACACGAAAGCCGTCAACGCCCCGATTGAGCCAGAAGCGCATCACCGAGTGGATCGCGGCTCGAACATCGGGATTGCGCCAGTTCAGATCCGGCTGCTCCTTAAGATAGGCGTGGTAATAGTATTGACGGGTGTGGGGATCGAAGGTCCATGCGCTGCCTCCGAAGTTACTGAGCCAATTATTCGGCGGTCCGCCGTCCGGCGCGGGATCTTTCCAGATATACCAATCTCGTTTGGGGCTCTCGCGCGACGCACGAGACGAAACGAACCATGGATGCTGATCGGAGGTGTGATTTGGGACCAGGTCCATAATCACTTTGATCCCGAGCTGGTGTGCCGACGAAACGAGTTGGTCGAAGTCCTTCAATGTGCCGAATAAGGGGTCAATATCGGTATAGTCGGTAATGTCATACCCGAAATCGGCCATGGGCGACGGATAGACGGGAGAAATCCAGATTGCATCGATGCCGAGCCAGGCCAGATAGTCCAGCTTGACAAGTATGCCTGGCAGATCGCCGACGCCGTCACCATTGGTGTCGTAGAAAGAGCGGGGGTAGATTTGGTAAATAATACCGCGCTGCCACCAGTGGGCACCTGCCCGGCTCATTGCGTCCGTCATTGCGGCTCGATGCGATACCACGCATACCCATAGGGTTCGAGATTCACTGTCATCGAACCCCGACCTAGCTGACATCGGCTATTGCCCCAGACGGACACAGGACTCACGTCGGGCTCAAGATCCACGTGCACTGAGGATGGCTTATCAGCAAGATTATGGAGCGCAAGCAGTGTGGAGTCTTGCCACTCGGCTCGATGCGCGAAGACCCCTGGCTCAGTGTCGAGTATCGTCCACGCGCCCGCGCCCCACTCGGGGCATTGCCGGCGCAGCCGGATGAGGTGTTTCATCCATACGAGCAGAGACTCGGGATCGTTCGACTGATCGACCACATTAACATTCGTGTACCCGTAGGCGCCTTGAGCGATCACGCGCGCGGCCAACGACTCGGCCGTTCCGGTGGAAAACCCCGCGTTGTGGTCTTTAGACCACTGCATCGCCGTACGCACGGCGTCTCGACCAGATAATGACAGATCATCGCCCATGCCGATTTCGTCCCCATACATGAACATGGGAGCGCCAGGCAGGGAAAAGAGCAGGCTATAGGCAGTGCGTATGCGGCGTGGGTCCTCAAGCATGGGAGCCAAGCGGCGGCGAATGCCACGTCCGAAAATTTTCATCGTGGGGTCGGGCGCAAACGCCTGGTACACGGTTGCACGTTCACTGTCGGTGAGGCGCTCCAGGTCCAGTTCATCGAAATTGCGGAGGAAGTTCACCCACTGACAGCTTTGTGGGACAGTGGGCAGAAGCCGCAGCGCGCGATGAAGGGGCGCGCTCCGCCCCTGCGCCAAGGCCAAAAACAGATAGTTGTTGAGCAGAAAGTTGTAGAGCATATGCAGCTCGTCGCCGTCGCCAAAGAAATCCTTGAGATGGTGCGGGTCCACGTCGGCTTCTCCCAATAGCACCGCCTCAGGACGCCGGCGAGACGTGTAGGCTCGGATCTCCCGAATGACCTGATGCGGATCGTGAGCCATCGACGCCTCCGCCGCCTTGTGCGGCGCCTCGATCATGTGCGAAACGGCATCCACTCGAAATCCCGAGATTCCGAACGACAGCCAATAGTCGATAACCCGTTCAATCTCGTCGCGCACATCCTGGCACATGACGTTGAGATCCGGTTCGAAATGGTAAAATCGGTGGAAATAGTACTGACCGGCGATCTCGTCGTAGGTCCACACGCTCGATTCTTCCCCCGGAAAGATGTTGACCTTGTCTGGCTCCGTGGGCGGCGGGGCATCACTCCATTCATAATACCGGCGATATCGGGAATCCCGGTCCCGGCGGGCCGCCTGAAACCACGGATGTTCGTTGGAAGTGTGATCCATTACCAAGTCGATCATGATGCGGATTCCCCGTTCACCGGCCCGATGCACCAGCCGTAAAAAATCTTCGAACGTCCCCAGTCTGGGGTCGACCTCATAGTAGTTCTTGACATCGTATCCATTGTCGCGATTGGGCGTTGGAAAGAACGGAAGGAGCCACAGGCAGGTCACGCCGAGTTCGGTGAGATAATCCAAGCGATCGCATACCCCCATAAAATCGCCGATGCCATCGCCATTAGCATCCTGAAACGTGGCGACATCGACACCGTAGATGATCGCGTTCTTATACCAGGGTTCCCGAGTGCCACCCATGTTTTACCCGTACTCCCTGAAGTTCCTGCTAACAAGGTACCGCAGTCTTCAAGGGAATTCATGCTCGTGGCTCCCCCAGGCGTTTGTGAGCCTCAGGTGTCTTAGACTCTGGGTAAGGTGGCCTGCAGTTTTAAAGGCTACGAGTATGCACGGCTGTTTCACCAATGGGGAAACCGCTAGGCGCGGGGATCTCCTGCGAGGGGTAAATTATGTAGGACATCTGTGGCTCTTATACGGCGCGGTGGTTAAAAAAAGGAGTTACCCTATGCTATCCAAGAAACCCACGCGACGGACGGGCATCACACACTTTCCGCTTGAAGACGAAAAGATCAGTCAGCGGGAAGTGCCCCCAAGAGGGAAGAAGAAAGACGGAGCTTCTCCAACAACGAGATCAGGCAAGAGAGGACATCGCCTTTCGAGAAAGCTGGGAAGACCAGATGCCCTCTCTTCAGAGAATGATTTTAAAGGCAGCGGCGGAAAGGGCGGGAAAACCGGCGGCTCGCGTGCAGGGTTACTGGCCAGTCGGAAGACTTCGAAAAAGAGAGCTCGGAACTGAGTGTCTTGTTTTAAAATTCTTCGAAAAACCACGACCCAGCCAGGCCTTGAGTACGTGTATGAAGCTTACTCGCCGAGGCAGTGGAAACGTTCTTGAATGGACGCCGCTCGCTGCCTGGCGCGATTCCGACGCTGCCGCACTCAACGCAACGGCGTTGCCCGGCGCTGATTCATCGCGCGGTTAGCTCTAGGTAGCCTGTTCAACTAACGGGAGGCTAAGTTTGATTTGAGGCTCAACTGACTTTACACGGCACCCTCAGATTTGACAGCGGCTATTGCCTGCTGAATTGTATCCGCAAGGTTTTCCGGCGAACAATATTCTTTGACCAGACACTCATAAGCTCCCATACTTTTCATCAATTTAATTAACGAAGGCTGTGCGAGCTTCGTGAGGATAACCACGGGGACACGACGTCGCGTTGGATCAGGAATCAGTTTGAGCAGGGTAAATAACCCGCTCTCAGGCATTTCGAGATCTAGTACGACACAATCAACATGCTGGCTTTGACACAGCTTGAATCCAGACTCTCCGCAAGCGGCTTCCAACACCAAGAACCCAAACGGAGGGTTTTTTAGCGAGGACGACCAGTACGCTCTGTCCTCAGAATTGTCGTCTATGAGCAGAACCGTGAGTGGCTGCATAGGCCTGCATAAGGTACGTCATCCAGTTATGACAGCTGGACAACTGGCCTAGTACTCGTTCCGGAAGGACCTTCTTATATGGACTATTAGGAAGCAAAAATAGCACCAGGCATCGAGCTCTCCTGACAGGCTGATGTTCGAGGAGGCCCTGCGGCGGTGCCAATGCGTATTTGCCAAGCCGTTAGCAAGAAACCAGTCGGTGCAACTATGTGCTCGGCTCTTTTCGCGTAGGAGCTGGGTGGCTTAAAGCTAAACGCCTATCCCGGAGCAGTCGTTCTACTTTTACACGCTCTCCTACGTAGCCTCACCAATTCACGATCATTGATTGAGGACAGTATATTCTCCGGTCATGAAGCTGGCTGCAGACTTGCTTACTACATCGACTTCTTATCTAACTTCCTTGATTGATCGTGTCCTTACGGACGCTCCGGCACGGCTTACTCGTTCTTCGACCGCTCCTAGTAAATCCCGCTCTTCATGTCGGTGCAGATGCCGACGGGTGATCAGGACCGGATGGATCGATCATGCGCTGAGCTGGGTGGGATGGTATCCCTGGCAATGCACACAGTGCCATACCCGTTTTTACTTCCGCAGTCGTTATTAGGTTCATGACAAAGCTTGTTGGCTTCGGCGTGTCACTCACCAGGCGTGAATACCTCTGCGAGCGGAGTGTTCCGTCATGCGAAAGGACACTTCGTCCGACATGGGTGGACAAGATATCCTTTGTCCGCAACTGATTCGATGTAAGCACTTGTTGTTTCGCGCTGTTGTAGCAGAAGAGAGGGCATGGGCCTTGCGTTGCTGAGTGCAGGTCGAGTCACCTTAGCCTGCGAGGATAAAGTCCATGACATGCGAACGCTGCCAGGGTGGTATGCACAAAACCGTATTCGATCTCTCGACTGGGTTGGAAGGGCTTAAAACCGTGTCCGCATGGCACTGCACTGGATGCGGGAGAGCCGAATACTACGCCGACGTGAAAGAGGCCAATCTTCCCTCGAGACAGTGTTCACCTATCGATGTGGTTCCGCACGATCTCTTTTAGCTCTTACCAGTCACTGAGCAGGGCACAGGGGCAGGGCACATCCAACGTCACCCGATCCGGGTCTTTACTAGCTAATTCGTGTACCAATGAGATGGAAGGGGCTCTATGGAGCTGCCTAGTAGATGCTTTTGCTCACTTCATTGGACAGAGCACTGTCAGTGCCGGCGGTGTCGTAGGCGCTCACCGCAAAATAGTACGTGGTCCCGATGGCAAGATTGGACAGGTTATACGATGTCACATTGCGCACATCCACTGTCGCATTATAGATTCCCGCGGCGGTGCCGATGTGGATCTTATACCCCGCCAGATTCGTCTCGCTATTGGGATACCAGCTCAGCGTCGCGATCGTGTTTGATGTACTACTGGATGTACTCGTTGAGGTTGAGTCAGTGGACGTGGATGTTGAGCTCGTAGAAGTTGAGCTGGTTGAGGTTGAACCACTCGTCGTTCCGGAGGTCACCGTGAATGTCACCGGGATCCAGACATTCCCTCCAGCCGACGCTGCCACCTTGATGGTTGTCGTATAGGTCCCCGCTTTCAACCCACTCGTTTGAGCACTCACGGCAATTGCGGTTGACTTTGTGATCGTTCCATTTCCAGGGGACACGGTTAGCCATGGGGCGTAGTTGCTGGTCTTCCAAGTGGCGGTTGAACGACCGCCCTTCAACACATTAACGGTCTGACTAGTCGGATTCGCGCCTCCCTGGACGGCAGTGAAACTTAAACTGGTCGGTGTCGCATCAAGCGCCCACGCGACAGGCAGTTCAAAGACTAAGAGAAGAAGAACTGTTCCCAAGCTTGAGATGCGGTGAGGGAAGGCAGACATATGAGAGGCCTCCTTCTCTGATGAGCACGGCGCAACGTCCGGACGAGTGATGCCAGCAATCTCTATGCCACTGTTGAACGGCGCGAATTCCCAGGAAATGAGGACATTAAGCTCGACAATCGTAGATGGCTGTGATCAAAATTGTTCGGCATGTTTCTGAGAACATATGGCGGCGGACGGTTAACTGGATTCTCCGGCGAGCACATCGGCTAATCAACGGGCAATCATGATGGCAGCCAGTATATTCCCGCAGTTCGTTTGGAGGATTGTGACGACAAAGCCAAAGCCATAGACTGGTGGAGTGGGAAGACGAGTTCAGTATAAAAACTGCATCATCAAGTCCAACCCTGAGCCGGTCGCTGCTTCGGGCGAATGGAGGCTACGGATTGCAATCTACTCGCAGACGAATGGCGTTTTGAACATGCAATCCTTCTCAGGGCCTACCGTCTACAATAGCGAGGAAGAAGCTGATGTCCATGGGATCGCGTATGGCCAGCGCATCATTGATGAGAAAGTCCCTGGATTGAAGGCGGGTTAATACAGGAATTGATGCACGCCAGTTTTCAAGGCGAAGGCTTAGTCTGTTCACCTCTTTGACTCATGGTTCCAAAGCCAACCTCTTGGTTCTCTCGTAGCCCATAGAGTACTCTAGATGACCATGGACCTGTCCCAGGATGACATGACGCCTATTCCACATTCCCCTTTGCGTGTTCGTCAACTGTTCTTCCTCCTGACCCACGGGATCATGCTGTTCACCCTTACCGGATTGGGTTGCGAGACTGCCTATTATGGAACGATGGAAAAGCTTGGCTATCATAAGCGCGACCTATTGGTCCGCGATGTCACAAAAGCCCGGGATGCTCAGCAGGAAGCCAAAGAACAATTCAAATCGGCTCTCGACCGCTTCACCAAAACTTTGGAGATCCAGGGCGGAGAGTTACAAGAAAAGTACGAGGCTCTAAATTCCGAATACGAGCGGAGCGAAGCCAAAGCGAACGACGTTCGAAAACGGATTGCGTCAGTGGAAGACGTGTCTGAAGCGTTATTTCGGGAATGGAATGCCGAACTTAAGGAATATTCCAGCCCGGCTCTGCGCAAGAAGAGCCAGGAGCAGTTGACAAAGACTCGCACACACTATGCGCAATTGATCAAGGTCATGAAACGGGCCGAAGTGAAAATGGGGCCTGTATTGGCGAAGTTTAAAGACCAGGTTCTTTTTCTAAAGCACAATCTTAACGCCCAAGCCATCGCGTCATTAAAAAATGAATTGGTCTCGGTAGAGGGGAACATCAATTCACTCATTAAGGATCTCAACACGTCCATTCAAGAGGCTGATTCCTTTATTGCCGCGATGCCGAAAGACAATGGGTAGGCTCGCCTCTCGTAGCACCTGCTCATTCAATGTTGAGTCGACGAGTCTTAGTTCGCACCTATTTTGTCAGGACCGTTACGACGTCTATTATTTGTTTCTGATTCTGATGGATATCAGCAAGCGGTAATGCATACACACCTGCCTTCACCACGATCTCCTGCCCCTGTCGGCTGTTCACAAATCTCAAAAACTCACTTAAGGCGGCACTCAGCCTCTCAGACGGCTTCTTGTTGATATAGAGATATAATGTCCGAGTCAGCGGATAGCTGCCATCAACTGCTGACTCTGCACTAGGGGTGACGAATGGAACACCCGATTTAACCGCCAGCGGAAGCGCGCGGACAAACGACGTCTGAAAGCCAATTCCACTGTACCCGATACCAAGAGGATCCCGTCCTACGGCCAGAATAAGGTTGGCCGATCCCGGTTCTTCTTGAAGCGTAGTCCGGAACTCACCACCCAATAGAACACGCTCCTTGAAATATGCGCGCGTACCCGATCGATGGTCACGACCGTATACGTGTATGCCAGCCTCTCGCCGCTCATCTTGGAAGCCAAGCTGGCCCCAAGTCGTGATCTCCGTTAGACCATGTCGTGATTTGTTCGAGAAGATGGCGGCCACTTGATCGAGCGTGAGGCCGTGGATGGGATTGTCCTTATGCACATAGACGGCAACGGCTTCCAAGGCAATGGGAATTTCCATAGGACGATAGCCGTAGCGAGACTCGAACGTCTCAACCTCCTTTGCAGACAGACGACGAGAGGAAGCCATGACCTGCACTTGCATGGATACCTGGTGCCCGTCATCGCTCCCGTCCCCGCGTCGATACGTCGACTTATTCTGAACCATTTCCCAGAAGGGTCGTCGATCGTCCTCCGCCGCAACCGATTTGGAGCCCTGCCCCTCTATCGCGATGTGAACGTCGGGATAATACCGTCTAAATTCACCACTCAAGCGTGTCATCAGAGGATACATGGTATTGGATCCCGCAATCGTAAAGCGTCCCTGGACTCCCTCGATGGAGATGTAAGAAGGTGGCTCAAGTTCACTCACACCGTCACCAGCCTCTGCCCCGGCGCTGACGGCCGCCCACGTGGAGACACACTCCAAGCCCAGTAGCATCACCATCATGAAGACGACCCGAACAAACTTGGGAGTCATGGCTGTTCTCCTCCTCTAGTTATCGAATGCTCCGTGGGCATCAACGGCTCTGAAAGGAAGGAACGGATTTGAATGGCAATTTCATCACGGATGTTCCTAAATACAACTTCGCGCTCGCTGTCTGATCCAACGGCCGAGGCCGGATCTTCAAAACTCCAGTGCAGCATTCGGATAGTCCCCGGCCAAATGGGACATGCTTCTTTAGCCCGGTCACAGACGGTGATGACGGCATCAAACTGCTCGCCTTCGAATTCTTTCACCGACTTTGAACGATGCCCTCGCAGGTCGATGCCTACCTCGTTCATCACCTTTACCGCGAAGGGATTCACGCCAACGGGATGCGTCCCCGCACTGAACACTTGAAAGCGATGGCCGGCAAGATGCCGAAGCCAACCTTCAGCCATTTGACTCCGCGCAGAGTTTCCCGTGCAGAGAAACAAGACTCGTGGTTCGTTGGACATGACTTCCGAATTACCTACAGATAGAGCAGGCAACAATCAGCAACCGATCCAGCAGCAGCAATCCTAGTACAAAGACAGACATGTATACGGCCCACTCAAAGACCATCTGCGAAGTAGAGAGAGACCAGTCGGGGCCTCGTCGTGTTGCGTCTCCCGGCGTATCCCAGGTAATGATGCCGACTTCAAAGATCAGCATCACAACGCCGACCGTCAGAATGACCTTAAGCAGGTCCGTGTCCATGAACTGCACACACAGTTTCGATCAAGCGTTGCGAGCACGCATCTGATCAGTCTGAAACCAAGCCCTCGTGCTATTACACAGCCGACACACGGACAACATCACCGGCACTTCAACCAGCACGCCCACAACAGTAGCCAGCGCAGCTCCGGACTCAGGACCGAACAGCGCAATGGCTGTTGCCACGGCTAATTCAAAAAAGTTACTCGCTCCAATCAGGGCACCGGGCGCTGCCACGGAATACGACACACGCTTCCACCACATGAGACCGTACGCTAAGGATGCATTCAGGTAGACTTGCAGAAGAATCGGGATTGCGATGAGCGCAACATGCCAGGTTTTGGTGAGGAGATTGTCCGCCTGAAAAGCGAAGATCAGAACGAGTGTTGCTAATAACGCCAGCATCGTGACAGGAGCGAACGGGGGAAGGAACTCTTGCTCAAACCATGCTTTCCCATGAGTCTTAATGACCCATGCCCGCAAGATTGTCCCTACGGTGAGAGGAATGACAATGAATGCTACTACCGAGTAAAACAGGACGTCGAAGGGCACTGTAAGCGATGACGCTCCATTGACGAGGAAGCCAATGATCGGCGCAAAGAGCACCAACATAATGAGATCATTGACTGTGACTTGAACAAGGGTATAGGCCGGATCTCCGTCGGTCAGATAACTCCACACGAACACCATTGCCGTACAGGGCGCTGCCGATAAAATGATGCATCCAGCAATGTACTGATCAGCCTCGGCAGGACTGATCCAGGCAGAAAATGCATATCGGAAGAAGAGCCAGGCCAGGAACGCCATGGAAAACGGTTTCACGAGCCAGTTTACAAAGAGCGTGATCAGTAATCCTGAGGGTCTCCGCCCGACATCTCGCAGTGAAGACAGATCGACCTTCATCATCATCGGAATGATCATCAGCCAAATCAGGATCGCGATTGGAACATTGATATGGCTGCCTTCGCCAAACTCCCAACTTCGCAAGAGAGAAACCACGCCGGGGAACGACTGGCCTAGAAGCACGCCACCCACCATGCACAGGGTGACCCAGACGGTGAGGTAGCGTTCGAACAGGTTGAGCCGCTTTTCAGAAGCCGGAAGAGGCGTATCAAACGCAAGTTCCATCGGGTTCCCTTCTCTAAGCCAACTCCATCACATCAACAAACATTGATGGATTGAGCCAAAAAAAACTAACAGCGTCGTTTCGCGGTCCTGGTCACCGAATCGCCGTTCTTTAACATCCGGATGAGTTCCGCGGCTTCTTCAAATGCCTCTTCGTTCAGCGCATAATACATCCACCGTCCCTCACGACGATCGCGGATGAGTCCGGCATCCTTCAAGACTTTGAGATGGAACGATAGGCGTGACTGGCCGGTTTTAAGGGCATCCGTCAGGTCGCAGACACATTGCTCGCCTCCAGCGAGCCGTTGAATCAATTCCAGCCGCGTAGGATCCGACAATGCGTGAAACACCTGACCGGCTTGCAGCTGGATCGGCGTAATGGTAACCATGTCAGAACAATACATAAACAATTATTGATGTGTCAAGAGCCTTTTTTGCATCCTTTTTAGAGTCTCTCCGTCTATGTGAGTAAATGAAGGCATGGGGCCTTCACCAACCATAAAGGAGACCGCCATGAGACCACATGTCTCTCTGGATGTGCGCAATGTCCCGGCATCGGTGGCGTTTTATCAAAAGGTATTTGGCGTGGCACCTCAGAAGCAGACGCAGGATTACGCAAAATTCGATTTGACGCAACCGGCCTTGAACTTCTCTCTGGTATCGTCGACCGGACGGCTGAGTTCTGTTGACCACTTGGGGATCGAAGTCGAGTCGGTAGAAGAAATTGCCGCCTGGAAGGAACGTCTTCAGGCACAAGGCATCCTGGAGCGGGTCGAGGAGAACACTGCCTGTTGCTTTGCTCGTCAGGATAAGCTCTGGTTTTCGGATCCGGATGGCAATGCCTGGGAAGTCTTCACAGTGCATGAGCAGCTTCCTGTAGACGGAACCCTGTCGAGCACCGGTTGCTGCATCCCAAATAAAGCGGGCAAAGGTCTTCCCAGCTGTTCAACATCAAAGGCCGAGAGCCCGGTGCTTTCGGCCTAGCACTCTAGACCAAGGGGATGACGCTTGAAGTCATCGTGGAGTAGGCTTTAGTCGGTTGCGTCACAGGCGCAGCCGACTCTCATTCGACTGGAGACAAAATGGAACACACAGCGTCGAGCATGTGGGAACAGCTCCATAATGGTCTTCGAGCCTTTATCGCGAAGCGTGTCGGAAATGAGGCGGAAACAGAAGATCTCCTGCAGAACATATTTTTAAAAGTGCATCAGCATGCAGATACCCTTCAGGAGCCTGAGCGCCTGGTGTCCTGGGTCTTTCAAGTCACGCGCAATGCCATCGTGGACCATTACCGGTCAGCCGAGCGGCGACGTGAAGTGCCAGCCGGACTCGCGACCGAAATCCATCCAGATAAAAAGGCACCGGTCATCGAAGAGAATGAAACAGAAGCCAAATACGAGCTTTCGCAGTGTCTTCGGCCAATGATTGACCGTCTGTCGTCTGACTATCGAGAGGCGATCAGACTGGTGGAATTGGAGGGACTCACCAACCAAGAAGCCGCTATAAAACTTGGCCTTTCGGTTCCGGGTATGAAATCGCGAGTCCAACGTGGTCGACAGCAGCTTCGCAAAATGCTGGATGAGTGCTGCTTGATTGAACTTGATCGACGACGCGGCGTGGTCGAGTTCGAAAAGCGCCGACCTGAGTCCTGCTAGACATCCTCTGACAAACGTCTGGAGAACGATCTCACGGCTTCTGCCTTGTCGTCTGAGACGGCCACGCCATGTCGTGACCCGATTGACACGGTTAGCTCATGACCAGCGACTTGAGTGCATGCCGAACTATGAAGGCAATACATAGAACGAGACAAAGGTGACGAGTTGGGCAATAAAAAAGAGCACGTGTGAGTGCTCCACGTCATACTGCTTGAGAATCTCATCCGCCAGCATGAAGGCGGCCCAGAGACCCAAGCCTGAGATACATGCCGCATTAATGGCTGTCCAGTTAAGCGACCCCGCCGAGCCAGACGAGATGACGGCCCACCAGTAAAGGCACACCACGAGAAGCTGGGAGCAGAGAACACCGCAAAACACCAGCCAGGGTAGCCACCGGGAACTGGAGTAGGTTTTTAGAGCCTGGGCGACGCCTCGAAAGTTGCCGGAGGCAAATGGCCACACGCGGGGCACGATGCGTAGACGCTCGAAGCACTCGCACAAGTTGGTGCAAAAGGCGATCAAAAACCATGACCCCCAGAAAACCAAAAGGCCAAGTTTACAGTAAAAAATGGTACTCACTTGAGTCGAGTTGTCTTTTAGAACCTGATGAAATATCAGGTTGACTAGCGGTCTGACAACTGAGGAGGGAGGATCAGCAACGCCTGGCAGCGAGTTTGAAGTATTCGCGGTGAGGATGGCTTGTTGCCCGCGCAGAAATAGACATCTTCCTCAAGCCCATACCATGGGGGAATCTTGCCCACCAATTTTCTTGATGGCTGCATAGAGTTCTTCAGTTGCCTTCGATTTTTGGTACACGCCTGCCGCCCCAGCTTTCTCCATCGCATCGGCGTGATACCCGTAGGCATATTCTGTCAGCCCGATAATTTTCACATGGGAAAACCTCTGACTGATCTCGCGAGCTGCCGCGATCCCGTCCATTCTCGGCATGCGAATATCCATAATCACAA
>JARDZZ010000179.1 GCA_029240595.1 Nitrospira sp.
CCATCACGATGCTGCCGAACATGGACACGAACCGGCGGTAGCTATCCTGCGCGAACCGATCGTTCCTGGTTTTGGCAGCCAAGCCTTCGACCGTCTTCGTGGTCAGTCCGACGTTCAACACTGTATCCATCATGCCCGGCATCGACGCACGGGCTCCTGACCGCACTGAGACCAGCAGCGGCCGTTCTGGATCGCCAAAACCCATGCCCATTGACCGTTCCACACGCTTGAGCGCTTGTAGGGACGCTTCCCACATGCCGGGCGGATATTTCTTGCCGTGCTTGTAATACTCGACACAGGCTTCCGTTGAAATGGTGAAGCCGGGAGGAACCGAGATGCCCAGGTTGGTCATCTCAGCCAATCCGGCGCCTTTGCCTCCCAGCAACTCCTTCATATTCGAGGTGCCTTCGGCCTTTCCGTCTCCAAAGTAATATACGTATTTCTTAGCCACGATCCCCTCTCCTTCCTTCACCCGTCAGTGAAGGCCCGACGAACTGCGAGAGTCCGCCGGCCCAATCTGGAGCCGATAGCGGCTCACGAGATATCGTCTCGCCCACATGCCGAACAACAACACCACACCGACGAACAGGGCCAACCCCAGCAAACGAAAGTCCGGCCTGACGCCTCGATCCACGTAGTATTGGCCGTCGGGCCCTCGCTTTACAGCGATGTCCTTGGTCAACTGATGCGGTTTACCGGATGGATCAGCCAGTTTGATCCATTCGGAACACAGCCGCACCGGATCTGCCGCGCCCTTGACTCGCTCCCAACTCAATCGAAGGCAGACATCCTCTTTCGCATCGAACAGATCGGGCGTCTTCACTAACTCGTCGAGGTTGACGCCGCTCACCCAGACTCCGAACAAGAGCAGCACATTGCAGAAGACGATCAACCCGGCCGTGACCACGCTGGCAAACCGTCGGATTTTCGCCTCACGCTCCTCTTCGAGGTCGTACTCAGATGAGGCGATCATCCTTGACCTTCATCTTCCAGGGGGAGGAGCCGGCTGGTGTCCACCTGCACCAGCGAAGGGCCGCGGCTGCGTTCTTCTAGCCTCCTTGTACCACAATCCGCGAAAAGTCCGCGAACGACGTAAAACAGTCGCTGACCTCTTTCAAAAGCGATAACCGGTTACTTCTCAGGGCCGCATCATCTACATTCACCATGACGCCCTCAAAGAACGCATCGATCGCCGGTTTGAGACGGACAAGCACGTTCAGAGCCCGGTCATAGCAGCCCTCCGCCATGTGCTGTTCGAAGTCCTGCTGACAGGCACGGATTTGCCGATGCAATTCTTGTTCAGCCGCTTCCTTGAACATTCCAGCATCGACCGGCTTTCGATCCCACTGTTCTTTCTCAATAATCCGAGAAGCGCGCTTAAAACCGACGATGAGCGGGTCGAAATCCGGCTTCGCCGTCACCCCTTGCACCGCTTTCAGCTTTGACAGGAGATCGAGCAGATCGATCGGTCCGGCTGAAGCCGGTCGCAAGACGGCATCCATTACGTCGTCGCGGAACGCGTGAACTGTCCGCCCGTAATGCCGCAGGCGTTCGAAGACAAAATCAGTCACTCGCCGGCTTCCATGCTCTTCGGAATCAGGAGTTCCCTTGACGCCACAGTCAACAATGAGTGTCCGTGCGTGATCGAGGTATTTCCGAAGGTCCAGGCGAAGCTCCTTTTCCAGAACAATGCGCACGATCGCAGTGGCATGACGCCGGAGGGCAAAGGGATCTTCCGAGCCGGTCGGAATCATGCCGACATGAAAAAATGCAGCAATGGTGTCCAGTCGGTCGGCAAGCGACAAGACCAGTCCGGAAAGAGAGTGCGGTAATTCCCCTTCCAGCGCCTTCGGCAGGTACTGCTCTCGAATCGCCTGATTCACGGCCTCCGGCTCTCCATCATGCTTCGCGTACTCACCACCCATAATCCCTTGTAGCTCTGGGAATTCGCCGACGATGCCAGTGAGGAGATCCGCTTTACTGAGATGAGCCGCTCTCCGGCATGCACTCACAAAGGTTTGGCCATCCGAGCCGCGATCGACACCTGCGGCGATGAGGGACACGAGTTTGACCAGGCGTTCTGCTTTCTGTCCCATCGTGCCGAGCTTATGATGGAAGGTGACACCGCTGAGCTTTTTCACTCTGTCTTCCAACCGTGTCCTGCGATCCTCGTCGAAAAAAAACTTGGCATCGGCCAATCTGGCTGCGAGCACACGCTCGTTTCCTGCTCGAATCAACGACATATCTTTGGGCTGGTTGTTCGCCACCGCGATAAAATGCGGCGCGAGCTTCCCAGTTGTTCTGTCCCGCACCGAAAAGAATCCCTGATGCTCTTTCATAGAGGTCATCAAAATTTCCTCCGGCAGGCTGAGATATTCCGATTTAAAAC
This sequence comes from Nitrospira sp., assembly GCA_029240595.1. GTDB lineage: Bacteria > Nitrospirota > Nitrospiria > Nitrospirales > Nitrospiraceae > Nitrospira_C. The sequence continues at coordinate 2,390 of JARDZZ010000179.1, forward strand.
TGCCGAGCAGGGCGCACGGCCATTCGGTCGTAAAGACGGCCTGATCCATCAACGATTCGTCGGCGTTGAGCTCGACCGCGGCTCTTGAGCAGATCTGCCGGAGCTGCTGCTCGATGACCTGTCGACGGTCTGCCGGATCGACGAGCACACCCGCCCGTTTCAGACCGCTGCGATAGGACTCATAGTTCCGAACGACAAGCGGCTTGCGCTGCCCGATCACCCTGTGCCCGTAAGTCCGGTCGCCCGCCCGTATTCCTGCCGCTTCGATCGGCAGGAGGGCCTTATTGAACCAAGCGACGAGCCAACGAACCGGCCTGGCAAACCTGGTCGCGGTTTCATTCCATTTCATGGCCTTGGGAAACGAGAGCTTACCTACCAGTTGAGGTAATAGTTCCAGCAGCACCGCTTGCGCCGGTCGCCCGACCTCCTCCTTCACGGCGAACAGATAGTCACCTTTCGCGGTTCGTCGGACTTCGAGGCGATCAACAGACAGACCTTGCCCAGCGGCGAATCCAATCGCGGCCTTCGTGGGTTGCCCTTGCGAATCAATACCCACAGCTTTTGAAGGACCCATCACTTCCTTCTTGGCAGACGCCTGACGAAGCGCGAGCCCACTGATGACGAGGGTCAATCTCCGAGGGGTGCCGTACACATTGACCGATCCGCTTGTCAGCCTGGCTTCTTCGAGAAGACGGACGGCCGCCTCTTTCAGTCCCGACATCGTAGGAGCAATCACTTGGTAGGGAAGTTCCTCGACGCCGATTTCGAATAAGAGCTCGGCGCCGCTGGCAGAGGACACCTTCGATAGACTTCTGGGCGCTTTTCCGCGCGTCATCGTCGGCTGCTCCGGCTCACTCCGTCTGTCGGCCGCGTCCCCGAATGAGCCGGCTGGCGGTGTTTGATGAGCGGATGGCCCATTGAAGCCCGCTCCTCGATATATCGCTCGGCACATTGTCGGGCCAGCGCCCGGACGCGGGCGATATAGCCCGTGCGCTCGGCGACACTGATCGCTCCCCGGGCATCCAAGAGATTGAAGGCATGAGAAGATTTAATACAGAAGTCATAAGCCGGCAGCGTCAACCGCTGATCGCTCTGAGCGAGTAACCGTTTACATTCGGCCTCATACGATTGGAAGGCATTCATCAGCATCGCGACATCGCCTTGCTCAAAGTTATAGCGAGAGAACTGCACTTCGGTCTCGTGGTGAATGTCTCCGTAGCTCATGCCGTCCGTCCAAGCCAGATCGAACACGTTGTTGACCTGCTGGAGGTACATCGCGATACGCTCGGTGCCGTAGGTGATTTCTCCGGTAATCGGACTCAACTCGATTCCGCCTATCTCCTGGAAATACGTGAATTGAGTAATTTCCATTCCATCCAAACGAACTTCCCATCCCAATCCCCAAGCCCCGAGCGTCGGTGACTCCCAGTCGTCCTGGATAAATCGAATGTCGTGCTTTTTGGGATCAATGCCAAGCCGGGCAAGGCTGTCGAGATACAACTCTTGGATGTTGTCCGGAGAAGGTTTGAGCACGACCTGATACTGATAGTAGTGCTGCATGCGGTTTGGATTTTCGCCGTAGCGGCCGTCCGTAGGTCGACGACAAGGCTGCGGGTAGGCCGCACGCCAGGGCTCCGGACCGAGCGATCGCAAAAAGGTGGCGGGATGGAAGGTGCCGGCCCCCATCTCCAGGTCATAGGGCTGCTGGATTACGCATCCATAGTCGGCCCAAAACCTGTTGAGTGTGAGGATAAGTTCCTGGAAGGTCACGAAGCAGTCCAACCGTCATTCAGAGGCGTCTAGGAGTGCAGAAAAATGAGGTTCGAAGCTAACAGGAACCACCGGATACTGTCAACAAACGTCTACAGATCAAGGAGTTGCAGTTGAGGTCCACCGTGAATGTGATCGGCCCTCTGGGCTGCGAACCTTGACGCGTGATGGAAGCGTCATCTATTGTGCGCAGCCTGATTGATTTACTTGGATTCCAGTGAAGTTGTCGAAAAAAAGTGAGTACGCCCTTCGCGCTCTCCTCGAGCTCACGCTCGTGCATGGCAAGGCCACGTTACAACGTCACGAAATTGCTGCACGGCAACACATTCCGGTGGAATTTCTCGAGCAAATTCTCCTCGCCTTAAAGCGTGCCGGCCTTCTATCAAGCCGGCGCGGGATGCGTGGCGGGTACGGATTGCTTAAATCACCTGAAGAGGTCACGCTCGGCCAGGTCATTCGTGTGCTCGATGGACCGCTCGCGCCGATCGGTTGTGTCAGCAAGACGGCTTATCAAAAATGCCGTGACTGTCCCTATACCGACAAGCCGCGCTGCCCCGTCCAGCATGTCATGGGGGCCGTCAGGGATGCGATCGCAGACATTCTGGATCACTATACACTCGCAGATTTCGCTGCTGGATCCCCTCGGGGGTGATCACAAGTGTCCCTTGCTCTGAGTCCGTACCTCTATACCTTTATACCTTGTGCCCGCTGGCCATTGGTGGTGTATCTAATTATGCGTGATCGGCCAGTCTGGGCTGAATAGTCCGCGACGAATCTTTACTGCGCCTCTTCCGCATTTTTACTCGAGCTCTTCATGGTCTTTACCCGCCTTCAGTGAGCACTGTGTTCAATTTCGCATGCACTAGAATGGCACAACCTTCAGCGCCTGCTGCCTTCTAAACAACCCTCGGCAGGAAATCTTCATAAGTAGTTGATTGCAGGCCATCCGGCCACACGCTCAAAAAGGCATAGGTATTGCTACGACCCGCCAACAGAGTTTCGGCCTGCTGGTTTCTTCACTCACATCCAGTCGAGTCCGAATTTTACCAACTCGAGACGTTCATACAGGAGCTGACTCTATGGCCATGACCATTCCACCGCTGCGGCTTCGGCACTCCGACCATGCGCTCACACTTCCGTTCACAAAGCTCAGGGGGCTGATGCTTGGCCTACTGCTGGTGGTTGGGTCGATGCTCGCCGGTTGCGGCTCCGGAGACGAGGGCGGGCCCTCAGCCTCTGCGACCTTGACCTGGGATCCGGTTGACGATGTCCATGGATATTATGTGTATTATGGAACGGAGTCTCAGGGTTCTTCTGGCTCCTGTTCCTATCCGAATAAAGT
>JARDZZ010000180.1 GCA_029240595.1 Nitrospira sp.
ACGATACGGCGATAACGAGCGGGCGGTTCACACGAAGTGCGGTTTGGCGGAGAGGGTGGGCATTCGACGTCGCGTTCGCCTAACCGCTCACACTCCTACTGAGGGGGCCGGCCCCCTCGTACGCTCCCCATGAAGGGGACATATCCCCTTCAGAACCCTGTTCGAATCCCACCCTCTCTTTTTAACTTATATAGCGGAAGGCCTTTCCGCTCGGAACATGATTCCCAGCTCTCAAGAATTCTTTATGGCGGAGAGGGTGGGATTCGAACCCACGGTCCCGTTGCCGGGACGCATGCTTTCCAAGCATGTCGATTCGTCCACTCTCGCACCTCTCCGTCAACGAATCGAAAAGGGAAGTTTAGCATGCACTCTAATGAGCGGCAAGGCGCGTTTGACCGGGTGACCCAGCTTTTCTATACTGCGCCGACCTGCGAGGAGACCTGGCATGAAGATTCTTTCAGTGATAGTCATCGTCCTGACCCTACTGATCGTTGCCTTACTGTCCCTTCCTTTTCTTGTCGATCTCGCAGCCTATCAAGACCAGTACAAGCCTCTCATCGAAGAAGCGTTGAACCGTAAGATCCACGTGCAAGGCATCAGACTGACGATTTGGCCCCGCATCGGGGCTCGGATTACCGGCTTCACCGTCATGGACGATCCGTCTTTCACTGCAAACCCGTTCGCTTCGTTGAGCTCGCTAGATGTCGGCGTGAAGTTGTGGCCGCTCCTCACAAGGAAAATTGAAGTCGAAGAAATCACCTTGCGCGATCCAGTGATCACCGTGATCAAGAACAAGGCCGGCGTCATGAACGTCTCGACGATTGGACCCAAAGCACCTGTTCCTGCCGACCGCAGGCAGCCTGAGTCTCCACAACAGCAGGGCGATCCGCTGGAAGCCCTCGCACTTCTGGCTGTCGACCGTCTGTCGATCGACGGAGGCACGGTGGTCTATCGCGACCTCTCAACAGCGCCGGAAACTGAATATCGAATTCAGGATCTTGTGCTGGCCCTGAAGTCCGTTCATCTCGGCGAGACGCCGACCATTCACCTCAGCGCGACCACTCTCCCGCACAATCTTCCTGTCACACTGGACGGCAGCTTTGGCCCACTGGTTCAGGCGCTTGAGATCAAGCAGTACCAGTTTACTCTGGCAGTCGGAAGAATGGTTCTCGCATTGCATGGCGCATTGCTCGGAGGGCAATTGGATGCGGTCGTGACCGCTCCCTCTATCAGCACGGCTGATGTCCCCGTCGCGCTCCCTTTAACCAGGCCGGTCGCAATCAAAGACCTTCGTCTTGTTGCCAAAGCGCCGTACCCGCTCAAGTCAGGCGCCTCGCCACTGGCACTCGCCGACGTCACGGACCTGGCTCTCGCGGTGGTCATGGGCAAATCTTCGCTCGCTGTCCGAGGCAACGCCATTGGGGGCCACGCCAGGGTGATGGTCTCGTCACCGTCCGTGGATACGGCCGATCTTCCGGTGGAGAGCGGCCTCAAGAAACCCGTTGAACTAAGAAATGTGGAGCTGAACGCTGATCTGAAGGGCCAGGAGGTCCGGCTCAGCAATCTCTCACTCGAGGTCTTCAACGGGCAGGTGAAGGCACAGGGAGGCACGTCGCTCGGGACTTCCACGCCGCCCTTCAACGGCAAGCTGACCTTGCAAGGTGTGCAAATCGGACAGGCGCTGGCCGCGGTCGATCCGCAGAGCCCGCTCCAGGTTAGCGGAACAGCTGCGGCGGACGTGGCCGTCGCGGGACGCGGGTTTTCCTGGGATGATTTGATGAGAGCGCTGGAGGGACCTGGGCATGTGGAAATCAAAGACGGAAAAATCGAGGGCGTGAACCTCATGGCGGAAGCCGTTGCATTGCTGAAGGTCGCCGGTATTTCGCTTGAGCAGGCCAAGGCGACGGCGTTCTCGACGATCGAAAGCGACTTCACGATCAAACACGGTAGTGTGAATGCGCAAAAAATCCTTATGGACAGTCATGACTTTCAGGCGACAGGGCATGGGACAGTCGGCTTTGATCAAACGCTCAATCTCGCAATGAATTTGAATCTTTCTCAATCACTGACCCAAAAGATCGCCGGCTCGTCCGCACTCGTGAAGGCGGCATCGCAGGGCGGCCGGCTGCGATTGCCCTTGCTCATCAGTGGGACTCTGCAAAAACCTTCATTTGCACTGGATGCCCGAGGACTGACGGGAAAAGTCCAGGAACAGGTTCAGGAAAAGGTCAAAGAGACCGTCGAAGGTCTCATGCAAGGCACGACCAAACCAGCCGACCTTAAGAAGGAAGGGAAAGAGCTTTTAAAAGGCCTGTTGGGACGATAGCGCTGCCTTCCATCGGTCCGCTCACCTTTATTCGTCAGCATCTGCACTGTAGACCATCTGTCCTTGCAACGATATCACCCTGCTGGTCGCTCCGGTAATTCACTAAGTCTTTCATGTCGGCTATTGCCGTTGCCGCCGCTGCAGCGTCTTCCGTTCGCGCACGTCTTATTTCGTTGCCAACCTCTGACTATTCGTTTATACGGTTCCCCCTAAGCGCGTCGGTCACGGGCGCGATCTCTGAGATCTGTGCCACAAACGCTGTGATTATGAGGAGGGATGATGGGGAGCAGTGTTCTGGTCGGTATAGTTCTCTTGCTCATACTCATTGGTGGGCCGACGACACAGGCCGCTGCTGAGGAACCCGCGCCGCCGGCTCCCGCGCCGGTCGACGTGGTCACACTGAAGGACGGCAGCGTCATCTACGGTGAAGTACTCGAAATGGCCGGTGGGATCCTCTTTCTAAAAAATCCTTCGGTCTCCGACAACATGATAAAGCTCAAATGGGAAGACGTGTCAAAGCTGAACATCACGCACCCAATTCCATTTCATTTAAAGGAAGGCACGATCCTCAACGGCACCGCAACGCCGGGGCCCGATGGAGTGCTCGTCATTCACGCAGAGCCGCTCAAAGGCACGATGGACATCCCCATGAGCGACATCTCGTCTCTCAATCCCCTGATTCAACCCCCTGTCATTTATATTGGAAACCTCACAGGCGGCTATTCGCAAACGACGGGGAACAGCCATTTGCGCAACGCCAGTCTGCTCGGCGAATTGGTCGCGCGAAGCGAACTGCTCAGACTCACCATGAACGTTCGTTATGTGTACGGCGATGACTCAGGCGCGATCATCACGCGAAATGCCCGGGCCACCATCAAGCTGGACTTCTTCATCACAAAGCGATTCTTCTGGTTCACGTCGGCCTACTTTGAAAACGATCAGTTCCAGGACCTTAAGTTGAGAACCGCCCTCGCCAGCGGTCCCGGCTATCAGTGGATTGACCGCGAAGACTTCTCAGGGATTGGCAAGGACATGACGCTCTACACGGAAGCCGGTTTGGCGTATTTCAACGAAGATTTCAACGTCGCAGGAGACAAGTCGAGCGTCCGCGCGCGTATCTCGGTCAAGTGGAATTGGCCGTTCTTCGAAGACCGCATCACGCTCTATCACCTCAGCGAATTGTTTCCCAGCATCCAAAATACGTCCGATGTGTTCCTGACGATGGATAACGGCATCCGCTTGAAGATCTGGCAAGGGTTCATCAGCAGCTTCCAGATCACCACTCGCTACAATAGTCGCCCGGCGCCGGGCACCGGCGACACCGACAACCTCTATCTCATCACACTCGGTTACGCGCTGGACACGACCAGAAAGCGCTAGGCAATTGCCGTTCACCTTCTTACTCACTGGAGGGAGCTATGCTGAAAGAGTTTAAGGAGTTCGCCATGAAGGGCAACGTCCTCGATATGGCGATCGGTGTGATCATCGGCGCCGCCTTCGGGAAAATCGTCACCTCACTCGTCAGCGATGTCCTGATGCCGCCAATCGGCCTCCTGATGGGTAAAGTCGACTTCTCCAGCCTCTTTCTCAATCTGTCGAGCACACCTCAGCCCTCGCTCGCCGCGGCCAAGGCAGCGGGGACTCCGACGATCAATTACGGGGTGTTCCTGCAAACGGTGTTCGATTTCATCATCATCGCATTCGTCATCTTCATGCTGGTCAAACAAATAAACCGGCTGAAGAAGCCGACGGCACCCGCAGCTGCGACCACGAAAGATTGCCCATTGTGCCTGTCGACGATTCCACTCAAAGCCACCAAGTGTGCGCATTGCACGTCTTCGGTATGAAGTAATGGATGCGCCCGTTTTTTTATTATCACCATGAGGAGAACTATGTGGACACGTTTCGCCCGAATCGCACTTGCTTTGATCGCAGTCAGCACGGTCGCCAGCTGTAGTGGTCAGAAAATCGAGACATTGAAGGACGCCATATGTTGTGATGGTCCGGTGAAGATCAGCTGAAAACCGCCGGCTCAGACGCCCTCAAACACGTGGGAGCGATTCTGAAGGATTTTCCAGAATACAAAGTCAGCGTTGACGGTCACACCGACAATCGGCCGATTAGAAGCGAGCTCAGGAAGAAATTCCCGTCAAACAAGGAGCTCTCAGAGGCCCGGGCCACCAATGCTGCTATGGCGTTGGGAGAAGGCGGTTTGACTGCTGTGACGATGCACGGCTATGCAGATACTCGACCAATCGTGCCAAACACGACCGAACCCGGACGGGCAAAAAACCGACGAGTCGAAGTTCGCGTGACCAGGTAAGCGGCTGGCTGGTCGCCGGGGGCGCATCGTTGCGCTCCCGGCGCCGGACAGCATTAGTGTTTGCACAGCTGTTGATCGGCGGCGCCGGGGTTGGCCGGCCCCGAAATCGTCGAGAGAATCTTATAATGACCCAACCCCAGCTCCTTCCCATACGCTTCCCCGACGAGCACATCCTGGACGTGTTGATGATCTGAGGCACGAAATACCGACTTGCCTTCTTTTAACCCGTCGAACTCATGGCCTTCGAGAGTCTTGATCAAAGCCTGCGTATCCGTGCTGCCCGCTCGCTGAATGGCTTCCAGGATTTGCGTCATCGCGGCATAGCCCAGATAGCAGCGGGACGTCGGCGTGTGATTGTACTTGTCGATCACGCCCTGGATGAAACGCTTGGAACTTTCCGTATTGATCTTCGGGTCCCAGATCAGCCCCCAGATCCCTGCATTGCCGGCATAGCCCAGCGGGCGTCCGATCTGTTCGCCGCTGATGAGTCCTCCGATACCGATCTTCTCCTTGGCCAACTCCAGTTTCGCATAGCTCTTGAGCGCATTGACGAGATCCCAGCCATAGAGATTCAAAATTATTGCAGTCGGCTGCTTCTCTTTTGCGGCGGTGAATGCCGGTCCGAAATCGGTCGTCCCGAAAGGCGTACCCGTCTCTCCGACAATCTCGACCTTGTGCGCCTGCGAGGCATCGACGATCGCCTGAGCACACGATTTTCCATCCATGGTCGACGCGGTGATCATGAACCAGCGGGTCCCGTACGCCTTAGCTAAATGAGGCGCGACCGCGTGGGCCAGCATGCGAGCATGGGGCATGAACACGAACGTATGGGAATTG
>JARDZZ010000035.1 GCA_029240595.1 Nitrospira sp.
ACCAGTGCTCGCGCTGGCCTACTACCACCTGTTCCGGCCGGCGGGAATGACGTTCGAGGAAGGATTCGGTCTGAGCCTGCCATGGTCTCACATTGGCCGACTCATGACGGCGGTGCTTGCCGTCGTCGCTGCCGGCCTCTGGGGTGAGTGGTTGATGGATCGCGTGGCGGAACAGTGGCACCTGACCAGCCATTGGACCGAATGGTTCGACGAGGATTTGGTGTGGGGCTCAAGCTCACTCACGATGGTCAGTCTGCTTGAGTATGTCATTCTTGCGCCACTCTTCGAAGAGCTTGTGTTCCGAGGCCTGTTGTTTGCCATACTCCGCCGCAAATTTCGATTTCTTCCAGCGGCCCTTATCAGTGCCTCAATTTTCGGACTTGCTCATGGCTACGGCGCTGTTGGCCTCATCAGCGTCTGTTGGAGTGGTGTCTTATGGGCATGGATATATGAAAAGACGGGGAGCCTCGCGCCCGGGATTCTGGCCCACGCCATCAATAACCTCTTGGTGTGCCTCGCAGTGATGTCGCTTCTCCGGTTTTAGCCGTCGTCCAGGGGAAGGGCATTTTGCGGACGAGCACCACGCACATTCTATTCAACTCAGCGTGTGTTCTCGGTGCACGAAAGAGAAGCGTACAAATCGTCGTGACGAATCGATGCGCCGGCGTTGTGTAGCATCGCTAGTAGCTTGGCGTTGCTGATGCGCTTGCCGGCGGCGTGGTTGTCGTCGCTTTTTACGTCAGGGCATGTCTGAGGCTTTCGCATACGTTCAGATATCTCCGTCCAAGTCCTGGGAACGCCGTCGCTGACATTGTACACCTCACCGGGAATCCCGCTCTCCAGCGCAACAAGGCAGATAGCGGCGAGATCTTCGACATGAATCAGATTGACATACTTTCTGGAAGGGTGGACCCGACCCTGCTTGATCCAGTCGAACGGATGTCGGTCGGGCCCATAAATGCCTGCCACGCGAAGCACGACTGCCGCACAGTTCTTCCGAAGGAATTCTTCCCCCTTCACCCGTGGTATGCTGTCGTCCACTTCAGCGGTTTCGTCGATCCACGGCGGGGGATAGATAGCAGGCGATGCGGCTCTCTCATATGCTGAGGTGCTGCCGAGTACTACGAGACGTCGAAAAGAACCATTGAGGCGTGCGGCGAACCGTTGAACGGCTTCCAGCGGAGCTGCCGGGAAACTCCAGAGAAGATCAGCGTCTCCCGGAATATTGCCCCACGTCTCGGGCTGAGACAAATCGAACAATATTCGCCGATCAATGGATACGTCGGACAAGTTGATCGCGGGCGAACGACTGGTAAAACGCACGTCGCTGTAGCAATCATCACTAATGAGACGAATGAAGCGAGCAAGGTATCCGGCTCCAAGAATGACAAGCGTGCGGCGCATCAGGACTCCCCACAGACCATGTCTGGATTTGAGAACAGTGTGCCAGGGGCCAGTGAAAAGAATCCATTGAAATCATACGCGCCATCGCGACAGCGGGGCGCCCCTAATTATGCATTCCGACGACGGATTGACGACTTGCTGGGACCCAACCTCCAGGACGGAGTTTGCTCGGCGTAATTATGGTGTTTCGTTGGCACACTGCCGGAGGGATGGTATAAATCGTCTAAGGTCATACGCATTGTGATCTCGCGGGATTGTCCTCGGTGAAGCTATGAGCACCAGATCTGTTCTTTCATTGCTTGTCGCTGCCTCGCTATGCCTGACTGGTTGCCCTAGCGATAACGGGGGCGGGGGGGCAGTCCCGGCATCGGGCGGAACGGTCGTGTACCTTGCCGATCAAGATATCGCCGGCGTCTTCGAACTCTATCTTGAAGGTTCGGGCACGAAACTGAATCCTGCGCTTGCGGTCGGACGCACCATTACGAGTTTCGCCTTGACGCCTGATGCTGCCGCCGTTGTGTACATTGCCGACCAGGACCAGGATGACGTGTTCGAAATTTACCGCGTCAATCTCGCGAGCCCCGGTGCCAGCACGAAGCTCAATGGAGCGCTCGTGGCAGGCGGGGACGTGGTGCAGCTCGCAGTGACTGCTGACGGCACTGCAGTGGTCTACCGTGCCGATCAAACTCAAGACGAGGTGTTTGAACTTTTCCGAACGCTGTTTAACGGCGGGACGAACAGCAAGCTCAATCCTCCCTATACGATTTCGCAGGACGTGGAGACTTTCGTCCTCCTGCCGGACAGCAGCGGCGTGATTTATCGCGCCGATCAAGCTACCGATGGTGTCAGTGAATTGTATCGTGTGCTGTTTGCGACTGCTGGTACGAGCAATCCGTTGATTAATCCGCCGCTCTTGACGGGGCAGAACGTTGATGCATTCGCTGCCACTCCCGACAGCGCGAACGTCGTGTACATCGCTAATCGGCCGATTGGCTCCAACCAAATCTTCATTGTCCCAGCCGGAGGTGGCGGCAGCATCCCACTCAATGGGCCCCTCGTCGCGAACGGAAACGTGACCGCCTTTTCGGTCACGCCAGATGGACTTTCCGTGGTGTATCGGGCCGATCAGGACATCGACGAGGTCTACGAGCTGTACCGGACGGTGATCATCTCCGCACCTACCAACGTCAAGCTCAATCCGAATCTGGCCGCCGGCGGGGATGTCGAGTCGTTCGCGGTGACACCGGACAGCACCAGTGTCGTGTATAGGGCTGATCAGACGACCAACGATATTGTTGAGATTTTCCGGACGGTGTTCTCGGGAAACGTCAACTCTCAGCTGAATCCGAGCTTCCCGGCCACCGCAGACGTCGTAGACTTCGCCCTGTTCCCGAATGGCAGCGGCCTTGTCTACAAGGCGGATCAGACGACCGACGGTGTCGATGAATTGTATCGGGTGGTTTTCGGCTTCCCCGGCGCCCCCCGGGTCAACCCCGCGCTGGTGATCGGGCAAAACGTCGCCACCTATGCGGTGGCTCCGGACAGCAACAGCGTCATCTACCGTGCGAATCAGGACAATGCCGGAATCGTGGAGCTGTATCGCGCGGCGTTTTCCTCGGCCGGCACGAGTTCGAAGCTCAACGCGCCGCTGGTCGTTGGGGAGAATGTGGCGAGCTTTGCGGTCCGGTAAGGTGGGCGTTCATACGTGATCGCGTGCCGGGGCCTTGACTCGTCGCTGACGCCGCCATAGCATCAATGGAATGCCGCTGACAGGCTTCCATCCCCTCATTGCCGACTGGTTTCAATCCTCCATCGGCGTTCCCACAGACGTTCAAGCTCAGGCCTGGCCCGCGATCCGGTCTGGGCGGGACGCCCTGATCGCCGCGCCAACCGGCTCGGGAAAGACCTTCGCCGCCTTCCTGTCCAGCATCGACCAGTTGTTCGTGCAAGCACTGGCCCGCGACCTTGATGACCGCACGCACGTGTTGTACGTCTCGCCGCTCAAGGCGCTGAGCAACGACATTCAAAAAAATCTCCAGCAGCCGCTCGCCGACATCGGCCAAGCCGCACTGCAAGCCGGTCTCCTCATGCCCGAGCTGCGCGTGCTCGTCCGGACGGGCGATACCCCGATGTCGGATCGTCAGCAGATGCTCAAACGGCCGCCGCATATTCTGGTCACCACCCCCGAATCCCTCTTCATTCTGTTGACGGCCGAGAAAAGTCGCCGCCTCCTGCAGACCGTTCGCACCGTCATCGTGGATGAAATTCACGCGTTGGCTCCCAACAAGCGCGGCGCCCACCTCGCACTGTCGTTGGAACGACTGGAAGCCTTGACCCTGACAAAACCCCAGCGAATAGGGTTGTCCGCCACACAGCGCCCTATCGACTTGGTCGCGCGCTTTCTCACTGGAGACCGTCCCCCTCCCACTGTCATTGACGTCGGCCATAAGCGGCAACTGGATGTCGCGGTCGAAGTGCCCAAAGATGAATTGAGCGCCGTCGTCTCGAATGCGATCTGGTCGGATATTTATGATCGGGTGGCCACGCTCGTGCGGGAGCATCGCAGCACGTTGGTGTTCGTCAATACGCGCCGGCTGGCTGAACGCGTCGCCCATCACCTCGAGGAACGGCTTCAGGATTTGGGGCCACAGAGTGTCGCGGCGCACCATGGGAGCCTTTCGCGGCAGATTCGTCTGTCGGCAGAGGAGCGCCTGAAGAGCGGGAAGACTCGCGTGGTGATCGCGACCGCCTCGCTGGAACTCGGCATCGATGTCGGCACCATCGACCTGGTGTGCCAAATCGGATCGCCTCGTGCGATCGCCACTTGCTTGCAGCGGATTGGCCGAGCGGGGCACTGGATCAAAGCGATTCCCAAGGGACGGCTCTTTGCCACGACGCGGGATGAATTGCTTGAATGCGCTGCGCTGATTCGGGCGATGAGGTCGGGCACGTTGGATCGCATCTCCGTGCCGCCGGCCCCGATGGATATACTTGCGCAGCACATCGTGGCCGCAGCGGCCACCCAAGCCTGGACCGAAGCGGAACTCTACGCGCTCATCCGGCGTGCGTATCCCTATCGGCAGTTACAACGAAGCGAATTTGATGTCGTGGTACGTATGCTGGCGGATGGGATCGCCACCAACCGAGCACGTGGACATGCCTATCTCTACCACGATCGAATCAATCATGTCGTGAAAGGCCGCCGTGGAGCGCGATTAGCTGCGATTACCTCAGGCGGGGCCATCCCGGACACGGCCAACTACGCGGTCGTGGCCGAGCCCGAAGGGACGGTGGTGGGCTCCGTGGACGAGGATTTTGCCGTGGAAAGCCTCGCTGGCGATATTATCTTATTGGGCAATACCTCCTGGCGGATCAAAGGCGTCGAAATGGGCAGGGTCCGAGTCGAGGATGCCCACGGCGCGCCGCCGAGTATCCCATTTTGGCGGGGGGAGGCGCCGTCGAGAACCGCTGAACTCTCCGCAGAGGTGGCCGATATCCGCCGGGACATCGCTGAACGGGCACTCGATCCTGAACACTCAGCAGTGCATTGGCTCAAGCAGGAATGCGCTCTGGACCAACGAGGCGCGCAACAGGCTATCGAGTATGTGGTCGGCAGTAAAGCGATCCTTGGGGTTGTCCCGACGCAGACCACAATTGTGGCCGAGCGGTTTTTTGACGAGAGCGGCGGCATGCAACTCGTCATTCATGCGCCGTTCGGCGGACGCATTACCAAAGCCTGGGGGTTGGCCTTGCGCAAGCGGTTCTGCGTCACGTTCGATTTCGAGCTGCAGGCGGCGGCCACCGATAACGGACTCGTCATTTCGCTCGGTGAAAAACACAGTTTCCCATTGGAGTCCGTGTTTGGCTATCTCCGTTCAGCGAGCGTGAGAGAGGTGTTGCTCCAGGCAGTCCTCCAGGCGCCGATGTTCGCGACGCGTTGGCGCTGGAATGCCTCGCGGTCGTTGGCGCTCCTAAGATTTGTCAACGGCAGGAAAGTACCGCCGCAGATTCAACGGATGAGAGCCGAGGATCTGCTCGCGGCGGTTTTTCCAGATGCGATCGCCTGTCAAGACAACATGACGGGAGAGCGGGAACGCCGCATCCCCGATCATCCGCTGGTGCAAGAGACATTGCGTGATTGTCTGACCGAAGCGATGGACGTGGATGGACTGACAGACGTCTTGGGCGGAATCGAGGCGGGCACCATTCGTTGTGTTGCCATCGATACACCGTCTCCGTCTCCGTTCTCGCACGAGATCTTGAACGCAAATCCCTATGCATTTCTCGACGACGCGCCGCTTGAGGAACGGCGTGCGCGTGCGGTGGCACTGCGCCGTACCTTGCCCGGTGAAATGGCTGAGGGCGTCGGTTCCCTTGATTCGGCCGCGATCGACGAGGTCGTGCGCGAATCCTGGCCTGTCGTGCGCGATGCCGACGACTTACACGATGCGCTGCTGACGCTGGTGTGGGTTCCCGCGCCGGAGGTACGCGGTTGGCAACAATTCCTGCCGGAGCTCGTGCAGTCGGGACGGGCGACGGAGTGGGCGATCGATGACGAAGAACCCATGACGGTCGTTCAGCGGGACCACAAGACCATCGGATGGGTCGCGACTGAACAGCTGGCCAATGTTCAGCGAGCGCTGGCCGGTGACGACGACGCTACAGTCGATGCCATTGTTCACGGTTGGATGGAAAGCATCGGGCCCGTCACGACGGAGGAATTGGCCAGGCGGTTATGGCTTCAAACGGATCGAGTCAATGCATCGATGATCCGGCTCGAATCCCAAGGCCATGTGCTGCGAGGGCGGTTCCGGCCCCGAAGCGGCGACGATGGCGGCTTGCCCGAGTGGTGTCATCGACGGCTTCTGGCCCGCATTCATCGCCTGACCATCGGCACGTTACGCAAGCAGGTTGAGCCCGTGGCCACGGCTGACTTCATGCGGTTTCTCTTTCAATGGCAGCATGTGACGTCCGGCTCACGGCAACACGGGGAGCCCGGTTTACTTGAAGTGATTAGACAGCTGAGTGGATTTGAAGCTGCGGCGTCGAGTTGGGATTCACAGTTGCTGCGAACGCGGATGGCAAAGTATGAGCCGCATCTGCTGGATCGCCTGTGCTTGAGCGGAGCGGTCAGTTGGGGGCGGTTATCGCCTCATCCACGTTTGATGGACACCTCTGATAGAGAGCGTCTCCGTCGTATCACGCCAACCAGCGTGGCTCCGATCAGCCTGTTCCCCCGTGAGGACAGCACATGGCTGTTGGAAGTGTTTCAGACCGGTCTCTGGCATGGTCCCGATCCGTTTGCTGCCTTGAGTGCCGTTGCCCAGAATGTGCGCGAGGTATTGCAGCAACGAGGGGCGAGCTTTTTTGCCGATTTGGTACAGGCAACCGGTCACTTGCCGGCCGAAGTAGAGGGGGGGTTATGGGAATTGGTGGCCGCTGGATTGGTGACTGCGGACGGGTTCGATAACCTGCGAGCCCTGATGAATCCGCGTCGGCGTCGAGCTGAAGGACTGGAACGTCTGCGTCGTCCCCGGCACGCTGCTGGACGTTGGTCATTACTCCGAATGGGGAGTTCCGTCTCGGCTCGCACTGGGGAGGAATTGCACTCTGTGCCAGCGTCCACTGAGAAAGTGGCTCGCCAGCTGCTTCGCCGCTACGGCGTCGTCTTTCGCGACCTGTTAGCTCGCGAGGTGCTGGTCCAGTCCTGGAGAGATCTGTTGGTCGTATACCGGCGCTTGGAGCTAGCGGGCGAAGTGCGCGGCGGCCGATTCGTGTCTGGATTCGTCGGGGAGCAGTTTGCGCTTCCTGAGGCCGTTGAAGCCTTGAGGGCGATGAGAAAAACGACCGGGGGACCCACAGCCGTCGACATCAAACTTTCCGCATGCGACCCATTGAATCTGGCGGGAGTGATTCTTCCGGGAGCCCGCGTGCCGGCGGTGCCGAGCACGTTTATCATATTCCGCGATGGTGTGCCCGTTCGAACCCTCAGCGGGAATCGGCAGCGCGGAGACGATAAAGAGGTGCTGACACTCGCTCACGGCGCTGCAGCCCGGTCGTAAGCACTTGAAGAATCCGGCCGGCCTCTCGTCTCCGCTTCCTGCTCAGGAATGTTCAACGAGCAGCAGTAGTGTCTCTTCGGGGCTGCTGCGGTGTTGTATGACAAGAGGATAGCGCGACTGAGCATAGGCATTGAACGCAGCCCGACGATCAGGCGGGACCGCCATCAATGTGGTAAGCGAATCGAGGTATTCGCCTTGCCCTCTTGCCATGTCCTGTTTGATGTTTTCGAAGTTGAATACCATGAAGGCATTGACCCTCTGATCCGTCTTAATGAGCCCGTCCTCTGTCCACCAGGACCGGCCGGAAGTCGACGACAGGAAATTGCTGATCGTCTCGGTCACGCTGCAGGCCGAGAGAGACAATATGAGCGGGGCACAAGCGACAAGGATCCACCTGTATCTTGGGTGTGTCATGGCAACCCTCCTACGATGGTAAGTGATCGTTGGAAATCTGTCTCCTCTTCACTCTAGAGCAGAACGTTTAGAGGATCAAGCCATGCGCAGCCAACAGCAGCTGAAAAGGTTGAGTGATTAAAGAGGAGAGGAATTCTATGGCATGGGTGATTTTGATTCTCGCCGGGTTGTTTGAAACCGGGTGGGCGATAGGACTGAAATACACGGAGGGGTTCACTCGCTTCTGGCCCACCGTGTGGACTGTGTTCGCCATGATCGTAAGTCTATGGCTGTTAGGAATTGCTATGAGGACGCTCCCTGTGGGGACGGCCTATAGCGTGTGGGTCGGAGTCGGGGCTGTCGGGACCGTCGCGTTGGGGATTGCCCTCCTCGAGGAGCCGGCCAATGCGGCCCGCCTGGCCAGCGTCGGTCTGATCATTGCCGGCATTATTGGCCTGAAGCTCGCGACACCTGCCTGATCTTGTCTAGGCGCGTTTCAAACGTTGGCCGGTGTCAGCGGCGTCGAAGTCGTACTACGACGGCTACTTGGCTCGTTCCTTCGCTGCTTTCGACTTGCCCTTCACCCGCTCGCCGCCGCCTTTCACATTGCCTTTAGCCCGTTCCACCTCAGCCTTCGCGTCATTGCCTTTCGCTTCTTCCTTCAGAGCCTTGGCCCCTCCCTTGGCTTCTTCAAAATCCGCCTTCATCTCGCCCTTGCTATCCTCCATCCGCGCCTTGGTCTCGCCAGCCAGAACCGACCAGGCTGTCCCGCCTATAGCCATGCCAACCAGGATCATCACGAACATCTTGCGCATAACACCTCCTAAGAGAAGACTTCTATCTTGGTTCTAACGGCATTACTGCATAGGTCATACTAGAGTCTTCCCTAGGAAAAAGGCTGGGAAGTATGGTCAAGCTCGTTGGGTTTGAAAAAGTCCCTTGACCGTCTGAATCGTATCTGCCTCTTGCGGTGACTTGTCTGGACGATAGCGTTTGACTCGGGCAAAGCGAAGAGCCAGACCGGCAGGATAACGTGGCGACTCCTGAACGTCGCTAAAGGCGATCTCCGCGACCATTTCAGGGCGGACGAACACCGTATGTCCTTCCCGGTGGGTTTCGAGGGTGAGCAGTTTCTCAGTCTGCAGGCGTAACATCTCATCGGTAAGGCCTTTGAAGGTTTTTCCAAGCATGACGAATCCGCCTGATTCGGGATCACGGGCACCGAGATGCAGGTTCGACAACCATCCCTCTCGACGACCATTGCCCCACTCGGCGGCAAGGATGACCAGATCCAAGGTGGTGGCTTCCTTGAGCTTTATCCAATGAAACCCTCGCTGGCCGGCAATGTATGGAGCGGATAGTGACTTTGCCATCACGCCCTCGTGACCGGCGGCGAGGGCTTGAGCCAAAAAGCGTCGGGCTTCTTCCGGTTGTGCCGTCAGCAGACGTGGCACAGTCGCCCCATGGGCTAACGATGCCAATACCCCGGTGCGATATTCGTACGTCTGGGTCAGAAGTGAATCGCCATCAACGTACAGCGCATCGAACAAGAACGGTGTCAAAGGAATCGCCTCGCGTATCTCAGCGATGTCTTTCACGCGGCCGAGCCGACGCATGGTCACTTGGAATGGCTGTGGTCTGCCGTCCTGGCGCAGTCCGATTGCCTCGCCGTCTAGGACTGCCTCCTGGACCGGGAGAGCTTGTGCCCACCGGACGAGTTCCGGCAGTCGCTCGGTCACATCTTGGAGCTGCCGTGTAAAAATGCGCACCTCCGCTCCGCCCTTGTGCACCTGAATGCGTGCGCCGTCCAGCTTGTATTCAAATGCGGCAGGATTGTGACGCTCCAAGGCCGCCCCGATGTCCTCTGCGCTGTTCGCCAGCATCGGCGCCACGGGAACAAACAGTCGAAGCGAATACCGTGCGAGGCCGCCCGATCCTTCTGCGAGGGCCACTTGCGCGAGATCGCCGATGTTCGGGGCGAACATGGAGGCCTGTCGCACCTCGGTAGGAGGCAAATCAGCGGCTATGGCAATCGCTTCCAGCAGCATCCCTTCGAGCGCGCCCTGCCTAAGTTCACCGAGGAGCAGCTGGCTCAGAAACCGGCGTTCCTCTGGTCGCGCGCGACTGGTCAACCGGCTGAGTTCGACCACGCGTCGTTCGGAAGACCCCTCGCCACGCTCTGCTGCCAGGACGGTCAACACCTTGTCCACGTCGCTCAAGGTCAGCGGCAGACCATGGACGGGGACGTCCTGTATGGCCTTTTGAATGAGGTGCCAGCCTATCCCGATCTTGCCTTGAGGCAAAGACCCAGTGAGATACAGGGCCGCAAGCTTGGTTTCATGGCCGCTTGTCTGCCGAAGGAGGTGCGCGAGTGTACGAGCCTTTTCGGTTTTTTTCGTGGTGGCACGAACGCGTTCGACGGCATCGACAAGGCGGGCCAGTTCCATGCTCCATTATATAGGATGGCTGCGTGATGAAAGAAAGGGACGCCACGGCATGCGAGTATTGGAGCAAGCCATGGTCAGTGGCGGATTGGAAATAATGCGAGCCGTTGATCTAAGGGCGTAGTGACAGATAAGTCCCTAGGATAAAACGCTCAAGAAAATCAGTTGACAGGAAGCCGAAGCATTCGATACAGTCGCACCCCTCCGAAAGTTAGGAAAGCGTAAAATAATGGTATTCGTCGCTCTCTTGAATCCGTTCCTTGGCCCTTCGGTGATCTTGTCACGATGACGACGAATGCGCCGCCTCAAAGCCGTCCTCAATCAGCAGCCCGGTCAGCAACCGGGTTGTATACAGACAGCGGGCTGATCAGCCTTCTGATCCTCGCCCGGTTCTATGATTTGCCTGCCGATGGATCCCAGTTGCGCCAATTGTATGCGCAGCCCGGACAACCGCTCTCCGACACGGAACTGCTTCGTGCCGCCAAGCACTTAGGACTCAAGGCCGGAGTGATACACACTCAGTGGACGACGTTGTCCGGCACGCCGTTTCCTGCGATTGCAAAGCTCGGGAATGGGCGTCATGTCGTGCTCGCCAAGATCAACGGCGAGAAGGTGCTGATACAAGACCCTGTCGAAGGGCGTCCGCTCGTTGTCTCCCGTGAACAGTTCGAGTCGAATTGGACAGGTGAACTCTTCTTGTTTGCGAAGCGGGCGAACCTTCGTCGCCAGGATCTGAAATTCGACTTGACCTGGTTCATTCCTGCCATCGTCAAATATCGAACATTTCTTGGCGAAGTCCTCGTCGCCTCGTTCGTGCTGCAGCTATTTGCCTTACTGACTCCTCTCTTTACGCAAGTCGTGATCGACAAGGTGCTCGTGCACAAGGGATTCACGACCCTGCATGTGCTGGCGGTCGGCATGGTGGCGCTGGCCATCTTTGATGCCGTGCTGGGCGGTCTCCGCACCTATCTATTTGCGCATACGACCAACCGGATCGATGTCGGGTTGGGTGCTCAATTATTCCGTCATGTCCTCGCCCTTCCACTGGCCTACTTCGAAGCACGGCGTGTCGGCGACACTGTGGCGCGCGTACGCGAGCTGGAGCACATCCGGCAATTTCTGACGAGCCATTCGGTGACGGTCGTCCTGGACGTGGTCTTCACCCTGGTGTTCCTGATCGTCATGTGGTTTTACAGCCACGCGCTGACGATGGTCGTGATGGCATCCCTGCCCTTGTATGCCATCCTATCAATCGCCATCACGCCGACGATTCGCGCCAGACTGCATGAAAAGTTCAACCGGGGCGCGGAGAACCAGTCTTTTTTGGTTGAGGCCATCAGTGGGATTCAGACCGTCAAGGCGTTGGCGGTCGAGCCCCCGCTGATACGCAAGTGGGAAGAGCAGCTGGCAGGCTATGTGCGGGCCAGTTTCCGCGCAACGAGTCTCATCACCGTGGCTGGTCAAATTGCGGGCTGCATTCAGAAGATCACGACTGTCGCGGTGCTGTGGGTCGGGGCCTATCGGGTGATCGACGGGGATCTCAGCATCGGGCAGTTGATTGCGTTCAATATGCTGTCGGCGCAGGTGACAGGACCGCTGCTGCGTCTGGTCAGTCTCTGGCAGGAGTTCCAACAAGTCGGGATTTCGGTGCAACGATTGGGTGACGTGCTCAATACGCAACCGGAGCCCTCGTATAAGCCGAATCGCACAACATTGCCCCAGGTGGCGGGACAGGTGAGCTTCGAAGATGTGACGTTTCGCTACCGGCCTGACAGCTCGGAGGTGTTGAAAAGAATGTCGTTCTCGGTCACCGCTGGAGAGGTGATCGGCATTGTCGGTCGCTCTGGGTCCGGCAAGAGCACGATCGCCAAGCTCATCCAACGGCTGTATCTGCCAGAGCGAGGCCGCATCGTCTTGGATAATGTTGATCTTGCGCAAGTGGATCCGGCCTGGTTACGTCGACAGGTGGGGGTGGTCCTTCAAGAAAATTTTCTCTTTAACAGTTCCGTGCGAGAAAACATCGCCTTGGCGGATCCAGGGCTGGCAATGGAGCAAGTCATCCAATCGGCGAAATTGGCCGGCGCGCACGAGTTTATTCTCGAATTGCCGGATGGCTATGACACCATCGTCGGCGAGCACGGCTCTTCGCTCTCGGGCGGGCAGCGACAACGGATTGCCATTGCCAGAGCATTGGTTGCGAACCCTCGTATTTTGATTTTCGATGAGGCAACCAGCGCGTTGGATTACGAATCCGAAGCCGTCATCCAAAAGAACATGGTGCAGATTTGTCAAGGACGCACGGTTTTCATTATCGCACACCGGCTCAGCACAGTCCGGCCAGCCGATCGAATCTATGTCGTGGAAAAGGGCGAAATCGTCGAAAAAGGGTCGCACGAAGAACTCCTGCGAGCGAACGGGTTTTATGCACGCTTGTGCACGCTGCAAGACACCGCAGGCGCCAGGGCTTAGACGGAAAATGTAAGAGTTATGGCATTCAGCTCGATCTCACGACACTGGATCATTTGGAAGGCGGCCTGGCGGGCCCAATCGACCCGGCAACTCGGGATGGCAAGCGGCGGCCGGACCAGGGAATTCCTGCCGGCGGTGCTCGAGATCGAGCAGGCACCACCCTCGCCCATTGGTCGCGCCATCAGTTGGACTATCATCGGCGTGTTTATCTCTGGAGTGTTGTGGGCCACCGTAGGATGGATTGATATCGTCGCGACGGCCCAGGGAAAGATCATTGCCAGCGGGTATTCCAAAGTCATTCAGCCCTACGAAACCGGTGTCATTGCATCGATCCATGTCCTGGATGGCCAGGTTGTGACACGTGGGCAAGTGCTCATCGAGTTGGATCCAACCCAAAACCGTGCCGATCGCGACCGGGCTTCGAATGAATATCGGGCAGCAAAGGTTGATGCGGCTCGCTTGCGGGCATTGATTGCCGGCAGAAGCACATTCGAAGAACCTAAAGATGGAGATCCACCGTACGTCGCACTTCAGCAGCAGTTGCTGCGTGACCAGCTGACCGAATATGAGGCCCGAGTCGGTGCCGCGCGAGACTTGATAGAACAACGCAGGGCCGCACTGGAAGAGACGAAGGAGAATGTTCGACGGCTGGAGTCCACCCTGCCGATGGAAGAAGAGAAGGCCGATACATTCAAGAGGCTGCTCGAACAGGAAGCTGCGAGCAAGTTGGATTTCCTTCAGGCCGAACAGCAGCGAATCGACAAGACGCAGGAGTTGGCCGGTCAGCGCAAGAAGGTGATGCAGGACTCGGCTGCACTCTCGGAGGCGCAACACAACTATCGCGTCACAATGACAGAGTTTCAGCAGGCCAAACAGGCGGAGCTCTCGACTATCGAGACGAAGGCTGCGTCTTTGATGCAGGACGTGACCAAAGCAGGCCAGAGGACCGATTTGCAGCGGTTGATGAGTCCGATCGACGGAGTCGTGCAGCAGCTGGCGGTGCACACGGTCGGTGGTGTGGTGACGCCTGCTCAGGAATTATTAATCGTTGTGCCGCAAGATCATCCCGTTGAGATGGAGGCCCAGGTGGAAAACAAAGATGTCGGCTTCGTGAAAGAAGGCCAAGAAGTCGAAATAAAAATTGAAACATTTCCGTTCACCCTCTACGGTACGATTCCCGGCAAAGTGTTGTCGGTTTCAGACGATGCCGCGCCGATCGAAAAGGTGGGATTGGTCTATCCGACCAGAGTGAGCATGGACCGCTCCACCATCGAAGTCGATGGCAAGCAGGTGAATCTTTCGCCAGGTATGGTCGCTACGGTGGAAATCAAGACGGGGAAACGCCGCCTGATCGAATACCTTCTTAGCCCTCTGCTCAAGTCTGTTAAAGAAAGCCTGCGGGAGCGGTAGCAATACGCAGAGCCCGCCGGTGTCATCCCTCTTTTACCCTTGCGAGCATGTTCAGTGTCTGATCTGCATTGTGACTGGATTGATGTGAGATGGAAAGTCGATACCAGGAGAGCGGGTGCCGTCGCTGTGGATCATCTTGATTATAGGTCTGATTGGAAATCGATTTGCGAACACAATATGGCGGCTCCCCTCCCCATGGTGGGGAGCCGATGTCCCGGTCACTATTCAAGTAACAGCCGGAGGGATTGTTGTCCTGCAGAAAACATGGAACTGGCTACTTTCGCTCCGCTCATTGACACGTGAATCTCGATGGCGATGCCACCGTTCGCGCTCAGGGCTGCGCCATTAACTCTGTCGAGAAACTCGAGCTTTTGAGCTTTGTTCATCCGAGTCCAGCCCTTGTTATCGACTTCGACGGTCAGCAGTCGATTGTCGACGTTTAACGCGGCCACCATCGGATCGGTAAACCCGTGTCCTTGCAGATACTGTGCTGCTGTTGTCACGGCCTTGCTTTGCTCGGCACCATCCTTCGCCGGTCTCGCTGTCGTGCCCTGGGCGACAGTGTAACCTATGACAATGATCAGACCCACTGTTGCTGCCATCGTGCACACACTGCGACCCGCCATCGAAATCGCCCTCATTCGATTCCTCCATATTCAGTATGAAATTTTGAGATTGGTAAATCAGGACCTTGTGTGAAAGCGAAGCTGACTTCAGCCCACTAGCGTGTATGAGCCCGCCCTGTCAATTGACCTCCTTTCAGCTGGTCGGTGCCGAGCCGCGTCGGGGATAAGCAATCCTTGGGCCGTAGGCAACGCCAAGTCGTCTAACGCGAATTCAAGGATTTACAAATGGATATAGCGCGCTACCTGTTCTCATGCCTAGAAACCAGGTCCCAAAAATGATAGTGCGAGACAGAAAATGCTCAACAAGTGAGGACGGAATCTTACAGAGACACAATCGTCGCGAGGTGTTCCACCCATTCTCCTTTGAGAATGCATGACTGTGTGAGAAAACTTGGGAGCAGCGTCGTAGAAGTAAGCCGCTCGTTTACATACCCATTCCTCCTGCGCTTGACAGCGACCAACCGACGGCCTACCTTGCCCATTCCTGTCAGGAGGACGATCACTTCTTTGACATTTCAAGGGCACATAACCGTGAGGTCTTTTATGAACTATGGGCAGCGCTTGGTCGGCATCGCCTTGCTAACTGTGACGATAACCGGATGTACGAGCGACATCGCCAAACCGGTGGGTCTGGACGTGGCGCTTAGAGGCGTGGAGGAGGATATGAAGGCCGCTTCGGGCGTGAGCCTTCACGACGTGCTCAGCAGAGATGCTATCCAAGAGGACGAGTTCAACAGGGCCATTCTTCAAGCGCAGTGTTTTTACCGGAGGCCGAATCCGCTTGTCCCTGTGATGATCAAAGACTTTACGTTGACGTTGCAGGGCACATTCACCAGCCAAGGAAAGTTCGTGGTGTTCGGTCTTTCGGTTCCAACCGGAGGAATCGAAATCGGCACCGCGAAGGCACTACAACAAACGGTCGAGCTTCCGGTCAATTTTACTTCGATCTCATCGCTCCCAGATGTCTACCTTCAGCAGAAGGGCGGCTATGTGAAGGACTTTCCTGAGAGTGAAAAAACCAAATATGTGGAGGAAGTGCTAAAGGATCGCGACATCCTTCGCGCTAAGATCAAGGAGTTGATCGCGAGCTATTCCGAACAACGGTGTCGTCAGTTGGTTGCGAATACCCCGTTGGTAGGACGACCGTGATCCAAGCCGTTACTGACCTCCTCCTCAGCAAGGATGATGAAGAGACTGTCGAGCACAGGAAGAACGTACACTACATCATGCCGGTAGGCCTCTCAGGCTAGAATGCCTCGCTTCATCAGAGGGTTCAGCTCTCACGCACTCAGGACGTGCAGGGAAGAACGGAATCCAGGCCAGTGCGCTGAGGGTGCATAGCCCAGCAAGATAGATAAGCGGAACGATGTGTTGCTGAAACACCCACTCATACAAATATCCCCCCATCACCGCGCCGATTTGCGCCGTTGCGCTATAGATGGACATTAAGGCCGCAAAGGCAAAGCCGGCTGCATGAGGCGGGCAGATGGAAGCGGCTAACGTGAACAGGCTTAACAGCGCCAGCATGCTCACGATTCCCGAGCAAAAGGAGAGGACAGCGGCGCTTAGGCCATCCTGTAAGAGCAGGTAGCCGAGAGCCATGATCACGCTGAGAAGAATACTCACGACCAGCGTCTGATGAATGGAGAAGCGGTCGGACAACGAGCGGTAGGCAAAGCTCCCAAGCGTCGCGCCCACGGACCCGATCGAGGCAAGTTGCCCAATAAAATATTGGTCGAAGCCAAGTCGATCGACCATGTGGTAATAGAGCGGCGTCGAAAAGTTGGGAATCAGATTCCAGAAGGCCAAAAAGCCACCGACGAGCCAGAACGCCTTCGACTTCAGGCCTTTGGCGATCTCATGAGCTATTGTCCGCGCATGCAAGCGGGAAAAGGATCGTTGTGGCTCTTCGACGAAGAGCCAGGTGGCGATGATGACTCCCACCGGTCCGCCGATCATGATGAGCGCCGCTGTCCGGATGGCGGCTTCAGGCAACAGCGAATGACTGAGCCATCCACCGAGCAACCCCGCTGTGATTGCGGCGATGTTGAGCCACGTCCATTGTTGACCTTGGAATCGCCGGATCACACCCAATGCCAAACCTTCTTCGACCATTAACGTGTCGACGACCACGTCGATCGCCGCGATACCAAGCGTGCTGACTAAGAGCGCCCATACGACAAACTCCGCTGAGACGACGTGAGCCAGTGCGGCATAGCCCGCAGCCGCGCATCCTGCCATAAGAACCAGGTAACTTTTTCTTCGATAACCCCACAGTGGAACGAGGTCGATCAGGAGACCGTACAGTGGCTTGATCATCCATGGAATCGCCGCCAACGACAGCCAGGCGGCCACCATGTCGGCGGTCATTCCCAATGATTTGAAATAGTTGGTGAAGGGTTGCTTTGCCAGCCCGCCGGCGATCCCATGTGCGAAATAGGCCAGCCCAAAAAAAATCATTAGACGGCGTTCAGCTAGTGACGTGCCTCTGCTCTCATCAATTCCTCCTCTCCGCATAACCCGTGACACTGCACTCGTCCGTGGTCGGAGGAACACTCGGGAGAGCCCTTGCGGGTAAGGGGAGGGCCGCACCGAGACATGGTCGGCTCCAACTCGACCTGATCAAGGATGGATCCACGCTACACTCTTTCAATTGGCCGCCTGTCGGAGGGGAATTCGGTGCTTGTTATGAGCGAGCCACGTCTTGAAGGTGTGCAGGACTGGAATTGAGTGCTCGATCGTGCGGCGCTGCGGTTTAGTACGGGGGCGACCTATTTCACCAGCCACACGCGGTAGGTTTTCGCGGCCGCTGGTTTCGGAACCTGCAGGACGCCAACGGCGCCTGGGCTCATGACGTCTTCACCGGTGATCGTTCGCCGTGCTTCGTAGCGACGGTTGACTAAGAGCAGGCCTTGCGCGTCATAGAAGTCCACCATGATATCGGCTGAGTCACGCAGGCCTCCCTGATAATGGGTATTGAGCCAATCCAATCGTTTGAGCGCCTGATATTGAATCACGAGTGTACCGGGACTCTCTTCTTTCACGCTGAGC
>JARDZZ010000181.1 GCA_029240595.1 Nitrospira sp.
TGCCCGCCTCGCTCTCTGTCGACGAGGCTGCAGAATACGGCGGGGGAATCGAATCGTGGCAGACAGAGCCACACGATGCTGCCGTCGCGCCCGATCAATGCCGCCGTCGCACCATCTCCGATGACGCCGTGATCTTCGATTGGCAGATAGCCGTCGATGCGATCAAGGGGCCTCAATTGCCCTACCCTCCCCGACGTAAGCTTGTTGTCTCATTTATTCACTCTTTCCTACCCAAGTGACTAGGCCAATGACTGTGCGACTGGCCTTGGCCAAATTAGGAGATATGAGTATCATGGCCTCACAGCAGACGCGCTAGTTTTCGTTTGCATTCCCGCCTGCCTGCTTCAGCGAAACAAGAGCCACAGCCCGAGGATATAACTGACGATCATCAGCAGGCTGTCCGGCTCGATCAAAATAAATCGTTTTTCCGCCCGATAGATAATTCCCATCAGGCCGATGTTCATCATGAGGATGGACCAAAGCGCCGTGAGGGCGTGGACTGAGTTGAGGTTGCTCAACAAGTCCCCTTCGCGATAGGCAAGATCGGCAAATAAGAAGGCGGCCATGTTGAACGCGTTGCTTCCGAAGAGATTCCCTACGGCCAAATCGAATGCGCCCAGTCGCACGGAAGCAACGGCCGTCACCAGCTCCGGCAAGGACGTCGTAATGGCGACCAATGACGTCCCTATAAACGTGGTACCCACACCCGTCTCTTCGGCGATTCGCTCGGCGGACCACGCTAAGAAGGGAGCGGCCACGAGTAATGCCAGAGCACATACAATGAACCCGAAGATGGCACGACGCAATTCGGTTCGGCGATGGACGCCACTCTTGCCGGCGCTGCTTCCTTCAATTAACACTGCCTGTCCGCGCTGCCGCCGCTCCATGTCTTCCTGCCGGAACACCAGCCTCATGCCAAGCCCATAGAGGACAAAGAGCGTAAGACTCCCCAGACCCACGCCGACATGGCTCATATCGACGTGTAGCAGCACGAATACAGCGGCGAACGCAGTCAATACCATGGCGAGCGCCGCGGTGAGCGCGTGTCCCAGCGCTGCCTCGCGCCAGACCCGTTTCTGGCGATGCATGAGATCGATTAAACCCAGCGTCAACATGTTGCTCATGCCTGCGCCGAAGAGATCTCCGGCTGCAAGATCCGGAGCGTCCAGCCAGGCGGCGCTGACGGTCGTGAAGACCTCCGGGAGTGATGTGGCGGTGGACATCAACACCACGCCGATCCATAAGCGCCCGAGACCAGTGAATTCGGCAATCTCATCTCCGTATCGAGAAAGTCTGCTTCCCGTTAGAACAATCAGAGCTGCGGAACACAAAAAGATAAACCAAATCGTGAAATTCACTTCAGGCCCATCGCTGAATCGCGTTTTGTTCGCTCATGGGAATACCGCGCGCTGCTGAGGCACGGGCGTACTGTTATGCTCGTCTCGCTCCCTTAACGACAAGAACCGAACAGAGTGCATGCCGGGCTACTTTTCGAGAGACGCTCCCGAGGAGATACCGCTCAAGGCCGGTAAGACCCTTTGAGCCCATGACAATGAGATCCGCCCGATGACGATCGGCGATGCGCAGAATTTGCGCCGCTGGAATTCCTTCGGCGAGCATCTTATCGACGAGAAGTCCCCGTTGCTGAAGCTGACCGCTTATCCGATCCAGCATGAGACGGGTGTGTCGTTTCCGCCTGCGCTTTGCCTTTTCAATGGCAGGGGGCAATTCTGTATCCAGCCGACTCAAACGGTCCAGCAGTGTCTCTCCCGCTTCCTCAACATGCAGAAGGATCATGCGACATTTACGAGGGAGACGAAGCCGTAATAGAAACTTGGCTGCGGCTTTGGCATCCCTCGAGAAATCCATGGCGAGCACGATGGTCAATTCACCGTGAAACTCCCTTCGTGGCTTTCGCACCACGAGAACAGAGCTAGGCATCTCACTTAGCAGCAATTCAGTGACACTACCCAACAAAAATTTCGCGAGACGAGAAGAACGATAGGGACTCACCACGGTAAGATCGATGCCCAGCCGTGTTACGGCGTCGAGTAAGGTGGGACCCGGTTGGCCATCTTCCACCAAGGAGCGGATTGTGAGACCTTGTCTTGAAAGGGGAGCCACGACGCGACTGATCAGTTTATGGGCATTTGCCGAAGCCTGGCGTTTCCAATCGTCAGCGACCGATGTGTATTGATTCATGAAGGGAGGAAACTCAATGACATGCATCATATTCACGGTCGTGCCACGCGCGAGGCCCAGTGCCTTCAGGAATCGAGTCATGTGGCTATCTCGATGCTGTGTCACGCCGACCAAGACATTCATGTAGTCCCTTCCTTTCCGCGTCTTCCATCGGCGAAATACAGAAGCAGTGACCCGATGGTAGCTGCCACAAGGGAAGCGGTCAGGATACCGATCTTGGCCTGCTCGGCGTATTCACCGCTGCCGAAGACCAATCCGGTAATAAATAATGACACCGTGAAACCAATGCCGGCCAGAATTCCTAATCCCCAGAGATGCGTCCAACTAAGAGCGGCAGGCACACGGGCAATATTGAGCTGAACCATAAGCCATGAAGAGCCAAGCACTCCGAGAGGCTTCCCAACACACAAGCCCAACACGATCCCCTGGGCTACGGGACTGGAGAGCGCTTCTTGAATATGCTCGGTTGACAAGGTTACGCCAGAATTGACTAAGGCGAACAACGGCAGTATTCCAAAGTTCACCCACGGGGAGACGATGCGCTGAAGCCGGTCGAGCACCGGCTCGGTTTCTTGGGTCAATGTTTCAATTTGGCCGAGCACCGCCTTGGCCGATTCAGGATCCGCTTGCCTCTGAGTGGTCTTGAATCGTCGCAACAACGGTTCGATGCGATCGGTAAAGGTGGGATGGCTGAACCACGCTGAAGCAGGAGTGAGAGCACCCAATATGACGCCGGCAATGGTGGCATGGACACCAGATAATTGGACAGCCAACCAAAATATAGTTCCCACGCTTACATACAACGCGACGGTTCGCACGCCGATCCAGCGCATACCAACGATGATTGCCAAAATGGCAAGCGCGAAAGCAAGCGCCATCCAGGATACGTTTGATGCATAAAACAATGCGATGACCAGAATGGCACCGATGTCATCCACCACCGCAAGCGCGAGAAGAGCAATCCGCAGTTGCATGGGGATCCGATTGCCTAGTAACGCCAACACGCCAAGGGCAAATGCAATGTCAGTAGGGATGGGCACTCCCCACCCTGCAGCGGTCTCGCGTTGGCGATTCACGGCCCAATACAACAGGGCAGGGATGATCATGCCACCTATGGCAGTCCCGACAGGGAAGACTGCACTCGGCCACTCAGCGAGTTCCCCATGGACAAATTCCCGCTTGATTTCCAATCCCACGACAAAGAAAAAGATCACCATCAGGCCATCATTCACCCAATGCCGGAGATCAAGTGCGAAGCTGAAGGAACCGAAAGAAAAGCCAACCGGTATTGAAACCATCGTGTAATAGCTTTCCTGCCAGGGCGAATTTGCCCAAAATAGCGCAATGATTGCGGCCACGAACAACGACCCGCCAGCCACCACTTCGCTGTGTATGATGGACTGTGCTGATAAGAGCAGTCGGCTGACGGGAGCGAGTTCTGCGCGCACATCATGAGACCCGCGTGTTCGAGATGGAGTATTCATCCGTGTCCTTCTCTATTCCGCTAAACGGCAACACCTGAAAGGATACTCTGAAGGCAAGTCGTGAGATCGACTTTGACAGAACGCGCGATAGTCGCTAAGAACCTTCCGTTCACAACAACCTGTTCCTAGACTTTCACGCGAGAACAGAGAGTAAACAGACCTGCTCGCAGGAGCTAGCTGCGCTGAAACAATATTCTCCGAATAATGTTGCGGTTCTTGTCCGCTATGCCAACCAGTATGACCGCGTAGGAGAGGAGTCGCAGGGAATAGACCAGTGGTTCTGATTCCGTATTAAAAGTCGTATACATGAGCAGGTACCGGCAGACGACTTCTAAACCGAAAGATACGATGAAGTAGAAAAAGAACCTGTCCTTGGTTCTTATCCAATATTTCACAAAGAACATCGCGGCGATCAAATCGCCCATCGCCAGCACACCGAGCAAAAACACCCCTAAGCCGCTTCCCGTCATCATCGAGGCTCCTCCTCCGAATAAATTAAGCCGTGAAGGAGAAAGCATAAGGCTGTCAAGGCGACTAGATACCTCGGGATACTGAGATCAAGCTCTAAGGGGAAGATGATCTTGTCCATCACAAGAAGAAGATTGTTCAGGGTAGAGATAAGGAAGAACAGGCCGCACCAGAATAAAAACCGATAGTCTGTCTTGCGATAGCCGTTCAGAAGAAACATGGCGCAAAGGGCTGAGGTCACGGCACAGAGACCATAGACTACAGATGCCACAATTAGTCCCCTTTCTTATTAATGTCGAAGGCACGCGAGAATTCCTGAATCCGACTTCTGGGCTTGGAGTGCACGAGATTGGAGATGGGCACGACGTGTCTAGCGTAATAGTAGGCAAGGCGATCGACCATCTCTCGTAGGTCCCCCCGTGAGGGACAGTACCGATACCGATGTCCCTTCTCAGTGTGCTCTCTCAGTAACAGTCCGGCGGTATGAAGTCCCGTCGCAATGGGTTGACAGTCCTTAACGGAGATATACAGTCGCTCGGCAATCCTCTCCTCTTCCCACCAGCTATCAGGGCTTCCACGCAGTAGCAGGAGGCACTCCAAATGCCCAATGCTATCGATTCTTTCTAAGATGAATCGCTGGACGTCTGAAGGGATTATGGGTTCCATGTTCTTAACATCCCGGTGCACGCCGAAGAACACTCACTTGGACCTTTGTTCCAGCGAGCCAACGCTCATACAAAAAGCGCTCCCGGCACCGCAAGCGCTGGCGGAGAGGGTAGGATTCGAACCTACGGTCCGGGATTCCGGACAGCAGCATAAGAACGTCTGCTCGATTAGCCACTCTCGCACCTCTCCAACAGTTCTTTTCATTTCCTCGGTAAAAGCCCGGGAATTTTGCCGTCAATAATCCTCTGGCCAAAGGTGATGCCATGAATATCGGCTTCCGCTTCCGTTGCATACTCCAGTGGCATCCAAAACGGTATGGATTTGGTAGCACCGTCCTCCTCCAAGGAAATCGAAATTCGAAGTTGCCACTGGCCTGTCTCGGTATTTTGCGTAGGCACAGAGCTAATGGTGTACCGCTGGTAGATGAGGCTATGACTCATAAGAACACTTCATTGGCTTGTGCACCGTTTAAGAACGGAAAGCGCATCGAGCCCAAATGAAGGATTCAAAACCCAAACATTGCTGGTGAAGCTAAGAGAGAGGAGGATGTAAAAGCGTGTCCTGGCGAAGCTGTTGGTAACTGACCCTTATCATGGCAACACCGAGCAGACATTGGAGAAGAACTAACAAAACCGACTCATTTCCGAGAA
>JARDZZ010000182.1 GCA_029240595.1 Nitrospira sp.
GCCCAGACCTACCAGGCGCTCAAGCAGCGCGCCGAAACGCTCGAGCGGCAGTTGGGCCTACCCGGCAACCGCATTTTTTATCTCAGCATCCCACCGAGTTCCTTTACCGCCGTGTGCGAGGGACTCGAGCATGCGGGCCTCGCCGTTCGCACCGCTCAGCCCTATGCGCGCATCATTGTGGAAAAGCCGGTGGGCCGCGACCTTGCCTCCGCCCAGCAGATCAACGCCGTGACCGGTCGGGTATTCGACGAATCGCAGATTTTCCGGATCGATCACTATCTCGGAAAAGAAACCGTCCAGAACTTGATGGTCGTGCGATTCGCCAACAGCATTTTTGAGCCGATTTGGAACCACAAGTACATCGACCATGTCCAAATCACCGTCAGCGAAGCCGAAGGCGTCGGCACCAGAGCATCCTATTATGAAGAGGCGGGCGCGCTTCGCGATATGGTTCAGAACCATCTACTCCAGCTACTCTGTCTGGTCGCCATGGAACCGCCCTATTCGCTTGACCCCGATGTCGTCAGAAACGCCAAGATGGAAGTCCTTCGCTGCTTGCGGCCGATCACGGGGAAGGACGCAGAGATCTACACGGTCCGTGCCCAATATGCCGCCGGTAAGGCGGGAGAAAAACCGGTGCCCGGCTATCGGCGGGAGAACGGCGTGAAGCCCGACTCGACGACGGAAACCTACGTGGCCGCCAAGTGTTTCGTAGAGAACTGGCGCTGGTCGGGCGTGCCATTTTATTTGAGAACCGGCAAAGCACTGTCGAGGCGTGCCAGCGAGGTGTCGGTGCAGTTCAAGGACATTCCACAGATTCTGTTCAACGCCAATCCACAGCAGCCGCAGCCCGCCAATGTGTTGGCTCTGCGGATCCAACCGGAGGAAGGATTATCGCTGCGGATTGCTTCACGGGTGCCCGGCACGAGAACGCTAACTCATCCGGTCGAGATGGAGTTCCAATACAGCAAGGTGTTCGGACGTCCTTCGCCCGAAGCGTACGAACGGCTGTTACTCGATGTCATGGCGGGTGATGCGTCGCGGTTCATGCGGCGGGACGCCGTCGAGGCATCGTGGGCGTGGATTACACAAATTTTGGAGGCCTGGCAGCAGCAGGGAGCCAGATGGTTGCCGGAATATCCAGCCGGAAGTCACGGACCCGTCGAGGCGGATCGTCTCATACAGCAGGATGGCCGGACCTGGCGCCCTCTTTAAGGCTCTCACAAGACCAGCTGCTTGAGAATTTCATCCTTCGTTCCCATCCCGCCGATAAACCGCTCGAAATGGCCTTCGCGATACAGCGCCAAAGCCGGCAGCGAGCTGATTTCCAACTCGGAAGGGATCTGAAAATTGTCCTCGACGTTCATCGTGAGGATGAGCACCTTTCCCGCGACTTCTATGTGCAGCTGTTCTAGTTGACGGATGAGCGCACGGCAAGCGCCGCAGCCGGGCTTCCAGAATTCGATTAGCACCGGCACCGCCGACTGAGCGATGACGGTGTCGAACTCGCGATCCGAGATCTCCGCGATCACAGGGTCAGCCCCGGCTTAGGGACAAACAGCTTCGCAAATAGCTGATCGTACAGTAACCGGGCCAATAGCCGGTAGCCGGCCGTCGTCAGGTGCAGCCCATCATTCGAGTACGGAACCGACAACTGGCGTGTGCCGTCTTCCGCAGTCGCTGTAAACAGATCGATCCAGACCAAGCCTTTGGTTTCGGCATACTCCGCGATCAGCCCATTCAGTTCCAGTCGCCGCTCGAGATGTTGATCGATCCATGCAGCGGCATCTGGTCCCGCTCCGGCCACATCCACTCGAACGGAGGGTACCGTCACAGGAACGGGCGTGATCTGCGCGGCCCGAGCCAATTCATACATCTTCACCAAATTCCGCATAATGTCGGCTGGCTGTGCGTTCCAGCCGAGGTCATTGGTTCCACCCAACAGGACGAGGTGGCTGGGTCGGTGCTGGATGACGTCGCGGCGGAACCGCATCACCATTTCGCCGGTCAATTCTCCACAAATTCCACTGATGCGAATCTCGACAGAGGGTCCCAGCCATTCCTGCAGGAAACGCCCATAGGGGGTCTCTTGTCCAGTCGGATGCTCGGAAGTGGGAGACTGAAATCCCGCAGTCAAACTATCGCCGAAGCATAGGATCACTGCCCACCTCCGCTGGGTATTTTTCTGTCCTTCGTATGCGACGAACCCTCACCTAGAGCGATTGTACTGACGTCTCGTCCTGCAGGACAACCACGCCCAATCAGGACGAATGCTGAGAATTCCAAAACTTTTGAAATCCTTGACGAAATGCCGGCTTACCGGTACGACTGACAGTAATGTCGGAACTCAAGAGCGCACAGGACTTGATGGCCGCTGCGATGGCTGCGAAGCCCACTGTGGACCCTGAAATGGCATCCGTGGTCCAACTGCTGAAATCGCTCGATCGGGCTTCAAAAAATGTCCGTACGTTCGGCCATCAGAACATCGTGGCCAAAAAGTTTTTCGACCAGTTCTACACGGAGTTGCACACCCACCTCGAGCAGTACAGCGTCCTGGCATTCATCATCCAGCGAGAAGGCCTCTTTTTCAAGGAAGGGTGCGTGTATAACTCCCAGGCCGGCGAGTCGAGTGAGAACTTCGCGTTCAAGCTCTACAGCGACGGCATCCGCGAGATTACTTTTCATCAAGGGATTGAACAGGAAGACGTGCTCTTCTTCTTTGACGCGCTGTGGGACACAGGCGGTGCCTCGGGCACGGAGGACGATGATATCGTCACACGCTTGTGGTCACGGAATCTTCCGACGCTCACGATTGTCACGGCCGACGAGGTGATGAAGCTCTCGGAGGTCGACGATGTACTGACTCCCCAGAGACAAGTGCCGCCGCAAGGAGCGCTGCGGGAAATCTTGGCCGAAATCAACGCGAAAGGCAGGAGCGAGGCCAAAGGCGATCAGCAGCGGAAACCGAGGCTCTCGACAAACGTGATGGGCTATGAGGTCACCGAAGTGGAAATGGCCGCGCTGGCCCGTGATATCGAAGCAGAATCCCAACGCGACAGCATCCTGTACCTGCTCGATATCCTGACGGCTGTACTCTCATCCGAGCGGTCGCCGGACCTGCTGAATAAACTTTTTGATATTTATGAAGGCATACTGAAATCGCTCTTCCAGGGCGGACACTGGACGATTGTCGAGCATGTGCTTGGCTTGTTGACCGAAGCGGAGGAAGTGCGGCCCGACCTCAACGAGGCCCATAAGCAAAAACTGCACAACATGTTCGATCAACTGGGCAGCCCGGAATTGGTCACGCTCATCAAGCAGTATCTGAACACCGCTGACAAGCCTCGGACGGAAGGACTCGAGACTGTGCTGCTGATGATGAAACCATCGGCTATGCCGGCGCTCTGCAGTCTCCTTGGCGATCTGGAACATGCGGCTCATCAAGCCCTGATTGCCAACGCCCTGGTCGAACTCGCGAAAGACAGCCCAGAGATTGTCGTGAAACATTTGACGGATCGCCGCGTCAGCTTTGTTCGCAATCTCCTCGGCATCATCACACGGTGGAATAATCCCAAGCTGGCGGAATCAGTAGAAAAGATCCTGCGCCATCCCGATCCGCTGATCAGGCGGGAGGCAATCAGAACGTTGGCCGGCCTGAAACCCAGCGGGAGCGCAGCCAAACTCGTGCCCTTATTGAACGACCAGGATGAGGGCGTGCGCCTTGCCACACTCAAGCCGTTGCTGACCGGTCACTACACGGCCACCTTCAACATCTGGGAACCGATTGTCAACGCGGAACACTTCACCGAACGGGACGCCGCCGAGAAGCGAAATATATTTCACGCCATGCGGGTCACCACCGGTGACGACGCCGTTCCATACTGGGGCAGCTTGTTGACCGACTGGGGATGGACCAACCGGAAAAAGCGTGAAGACCTCGCTTTACTGGCCGTCGATGCCCTGGGCAAACTGGGAACGGCCGCCGCAAAGGCCGCCCTGGATACGGGCTCAAAAAAAGGGACCGCAGCAGTCAAGCAAGCCTGTGCCACCGCTCTCACCGGCACCAACAAACAGTTACGAACGGCGTGAAGCAATAAGAGACATGAGGATGTCCTCCAATGGCTGATCCTTTGCGCGCATCTGACGATGGAGCGCCGAATGCCCCGGCGGTCCAACCGATCCTCACTCATGAGAAGTCGCTGACCAAGAAGGTCGCCAAAGGATCGGAGGCCGGCGACATCTATGATCAACAGATTTTGATGCTGGGGACGCAGCTGGTGACCCAGATCAGCATCCTGATCAAGATGTCGCGCCTGCACGGCCGCACGAACTCAGCGCTGGAGACCCCGGTGGAGAGCGCCCTGACCGTCATCAAAACGCTCGCACAGGACGAACCGATCCCGGTGCGGCTGCAGAACGATTTCCTCTTTCTTGGACAGCGGCACCTGAAAGTTACGGCCGCCCAAATGCCCGTGTTTTCGACAGTCATCGATACCTTCAACCAATGGTGTATCGGAGGCGTGTCATTCTCCAAAGACGTCGAGTCCAGGGATTTTCGCGAGTTCATTTTTCAGCTTCTCGCCTTCGATGCAGCTACGAGTTCAATCGTCACGCTTCGGACCGCTCTCGAGCAGAAGGCGGTCAAGGGCGTCGAGATCGAGGAGCGGCGCGTGCTGCGCGGGAAGGCCACGGCTAAAACCCGCTATGTCAACGCCGCCTCGGCAGTTGGCACGCTGGTGCAGGATTCACGTGAGAAGGGGACGATCGGCTTCAAGCAAGCCAAGCGTGCCATTCAAAGCATCGTCGATCTCATGATGAACGACGAAGCCTCCTTATTGGGCCTCACGACGCTTCGTTGCCACGATCAATACACGCATAATCATTCAGTGAACGTCTCATTACTCTCAATGGCTCTTGGCAACCGGGCCGGCTATCCTAAGGTCGAACTCGCCGATTTGGGCCTGGCCGCCCTCTTTCACGACCTCGGCAAGGCGACGATTCCCATGGAAGTGCTGAATAAGCCCGGCGAGTTTACCGATGAAGAATGGGCGATGATGCGTAATCACCCCACCGAGGGCGCGCTGAGCCTGGCTAAAATGCGTGGGATCACAAATCTTCCTGGCCGGATGGCATCGGCATCATTCGAACACCATATGAACATGGACTTTTCTGGCTATCCCAAACTGAACCTTTCTTGGAAGATTTCCATGACCGGCCGCATCCTCATGATCGCAGACTGTTATGACGCAATGACCTCGTCTCGCGTGTACCGGCGGGAGCCGATGTCTCCCTCCAAGGTCCTCGGTTTCATGTTCGCCAAAGCCGGCACATCCTTCGACCCGACGTTGATGAAACTATTCATGACCTGCGTCGGCATTGTCCCCATCGGCAGCCTGGTCCTCCTGGATAGCAACGAACTGGCCGTCGTCCTGAAGCCGGCTGCTGATCCGTCCGACGCGGAATATCCG
>JARDZZ010000183.1 GCA_029240595.1 Nitrospira sp.
GTCACGCAGCTGCCTGAAGTAGTGGAGTAAGGACTTTCGCCCACAAAGCCCTTGGCGGGTCTCCTCCTGGACCCGCCCTTCACTTCATTGGGTGGAAGGATGAAAGCAGGAGCTTCTTTCGATATAAAGGGAGGTTTTCATGGAACAAGCGTTCACGATTGCTTCACTATGGCTGCTGCTGGCCCTACTATCGCCTCGCCTCTTCCCTGCGTCTTTCTATAGCGCTTGTGGAGATCTGTGTAGGTGTTGCCACTGCGGCCGTCTTGGGCGTCTTTGGGACAACGGAGCTCCTCGGTGCCAACTCCGAGTGGCTCCGGTTTTTGGCGGCTATTGGTGCAGTGCTTCTAACCTTTCTCGCAGGGGCTGAACTTGATCCGCAAGTGATGCGGACAAAACTCGCGGAAGTGAACGTCGTCGGATTAATCGGATTTTTTGCTCCATTCTTTGGCTGCGCCGCCGTTGCGCACTATGCGTTGGAATGGAATTCCGAGGCAAGCTGGCTGGCAGGCATCGCGCTTTCGACCACCTCGATGGCAGTCGTATATGCCGTGATGCTGGAGACGGGCTTAAACCAAACGGAGTTTGGGAAGGGTATTTTGGGCTCATGTTTCGTCAACGATCTAGGGACCGTGATCGCGCTGGGACTGTTATTCTCGCCCTTCACGTACAAGACTGTGATCTTCGTTGGGGCGACTGCGGTGTTACTAACCATACTTCCGTCGGCTACAGCTTGGCTGACTCACCACTATGGGCATCGTACGGCGGCAATTCGAACGAAATGGGTCATGTTCGTGTTGAGTGGTCTTGGCGCATTGGCTCTTTGGTCTGGAAGTGAGGCCGTGTTGCCCGCCTATCTGGCCGGCATGGTATTAGCGGGAGGTGCGGCGAAGGACGCGCATTGGATGCGGCGGCTTCGAACACTTACGGTAGGATTTCTCACTCCATTTTATTTCCTTCGAGCCGGAACCCTGGTCTCTCTTCCCGCATTACTCACCGGCCCCATGATCTTTATTATCCTGCTAGGAGGAAAAGTCGCGTCGAAGATCTTTGGGCTGTACCCCATTATCAGCATTTTTCGCCGCCACCCCGATGAGCGATGGTTTTACACGTTATTAATGTCAACGGGCCTGACGTTTGGCACTATTTCAGCGCTATTTGGCTTATCGCACAGCCTGATCACGCAAGAACAATACTCCTTTCTGGTCGCCGCCGTCATTGCCAGTGCGGTGGTCCCGACGGTGATCGCAGGAAAAGCGTTTTTGCCGACCCATTTACTCGAGGCAAAAAGCACATCCCGTAAGGCACACGTGGAACCAACCTTGAGCGACGAAGGTTAGTGCTCATTGCTCTCAACGGATGATAGTCATTCCAGGGAGACTTTCTCGTACACTCACTCCAGTCCGCGACAGCGAGGGTGGCGCTTCGGGGCACCATCTAAGGTATGGAACGTACGGTCTCCTCACAGCCCTGTTGACATTTCTACCTGAGGTGGAGTTGGATGGTAAGTTATCGGCTTGCTCCCATCGGCTCTGAATTAGGTGGGGCCATGAGAAAGCGGGTCAGCCTCGAACGCTCGATCACGCTCTCCGTTCTTTCGATCGGACTCCTGTTGGGGACGATCGGACTGCTGTACGCCTACTGGCACGCCAAGACAGCCCTTCGCGACACCATCGGAGTGACCTTCCAAGAACTAGCGCGGCAAAGCGCCAATAATGTCGGGCATCTGCTCACGAAAGAGATCGAATGGATAGAGCGCCTTGCGGGTCTGCCGACCATTCGTGCGGCGGCGAGACATGGTGCTCGTGTAACTTTTGATGCATCGGATCTCAGGCGAATCAAACAGGAACAGCAGCGGTACTTTACATCTATGATGATTGTGGATCAGAAAGGACAAGCGGTAGGAGATGCAATTAGCGCAACCACGAATACGTATTACCGCCACCAACCATGGTGGCCGGTCGTTTTCGAGGAAGGACGTGCCTGGGGTGGGGCACTCAGTCGAGACGAGATGGGGAGATGGTATTGGGAAGTGGCGGTGCCGATTCGCGAGGTGGATGGAAGCATTGTTGGTGCATTGAAAGTCATATTTGGCCGAGAGCACTTACTAAAGTCCGTGCTCAGCGGGCGCATTGGTCGAACTGGCCATATCATGTTGTTGAATGAGCACGGTAGCGTCGTGGCTTGTTTGCTCCGTGATCCGACGCTTCATGTACCCTTGACCCTGAATTCCCACCGTGGGTCTGATGCTCCTCTCATGCACCTTTCCGATGCCATCTGGAAAGAAGTCGCAATCGATACGCACGAAGGAACTGAGGGTATTGTGGGACTCGCGCCGGTACGACTCCGCTCGGATATAGAATTGCAAGGCAGTTGGGCCCTCTTGGTGCAACAGGACCCGGCAGAAATCAATGCTCCTCTCCTCGCCTTGACAGAACGGTTAGCATTCTTCGGAGTAGCGGCGATCGGATTAGTTGCTATGCTGCGTTGGCGTCTGGCAAGGCGCATTGCGCAACCGATTCATGCGCTGATGCAGCGCATGCGGACGATGGACGTCCCTTGTGAAGTCGGTCATGGACTTTCGCCTACTCCGAGCGGCATTGAGGAAATCGACGCATTAGCCGCCAGTTTTAACGAGTTGACTCTTCGCCTCAATGAGGCCGCACACGAAAGCCGTCAACATGTCCGTGATCTCGAGGAGGCCAATCGCGACCTTGCCCGCTCGGAAAAGCATTATCGTATGGTATGGAACCATTCGATGCATTTACGGCTGCTTGTGGATCGGATGGGTACGATTGGAGATTTCAATCGCCGCGGTGAAATGAAGTTGGGGCTGCCTGCAAGTCAGCTTGTCGGTACGTCAGTCTTGGCGCTCTTCCGGCCGGAGGATCAGCTACGGCTGAAGACCTTAGTTGAAGAAGTCTTCGACAGCGGCCAGGAACGATCCACGGAAGAGTGGTTGGTGCCAGCGCCCGATGGCGGCTCTTTCGTGATGCAGCTCGACCTCGTTCCCATCGGCATGCAGGGGGCGACCGAATCGGTCATGATTCAGTTGACCGACTGGACCGAAAAGAAACAGTTGCACGAGCAACTCCTTCGATCGGAGCGTTTAGCGTCGTTGAGCCAGTTTGCCTCGATGTTTGCTCACGACATCCGAAATCCCTTAGCCGGAGTCAAGAAGACGCTGGAACTCATGGGACACCGACGCGAATTGCAGGGAAAGCCGGTGCGCGGATGGTGTGAGGACCTCCAGTTTACAATCGAATTATTGCAAGGGATGATCAACGATATGTTGGATGTGTACCAGGAACATTACTCCGGGCTTCCCTTGATGACTTCATCATGTGCCGTGCATGAGCTTGTCCATGATGTCGTTCGCCTCTTTCGACCGGAGGTCGAGGCGCGGCGTATCCATATGCGGCTTTCTCTGCCTGAAGAGGACATTTCGATCAATGCGGATCGACGACGACTTGAGCGGGCGCTGATCAATCTCGTTCACAACGCGGTGAAGTTCTCCACGACCGGAGGAACAATTGTCATATCCCTCCGGCAGGAGATGTGTGGTCTCTCCGATGGCGGCACCTTGTTCCTTTCAGTGGAAGATGAAGGTCCAGGAATCGATCCCGGTGAGCTGCCCCATATCTTCGAAATGTTCTTCCAGCATTATGGTCGCCAGGACGGGAGAATCGGACGGGGACTGGGTTTGTACTTCTGCCAACTCGTCGTTGAGGCCCACCATGGACGGATCCATGCGGCGAATCGGCCGGATCGCGGTGCCGTGTTCACGGTGGAACTGCCTCTTGGAGATACGTGTCATGCCGATCACGTTGCTCATTGCTGAAGATCAACGGTTGTTCCGACAGAGTCTCCGCCTCCTCCTCGATCATGAGCCGGACTTGAGCGTGATCGGGGAAGCGACAGATGGGCGTGAGGCCTTCGATTGTGCGATGAAACTGAAACCCGATCTCATCCTCATGGATGTGGACATGCCCAAACTTGATGGAGTCATGGCGACCAAGCTGATCCGCACCTGTCTGCCAGAAATGAAAGTCCTGATGCTGTCCGTTCATGATGAGGACACGAGAATCATTGCGGCCGTCCAGGCAGGAGCGGTCGGCTATATCTTGAAGGACGCAGACCATACCGAGTTCTTGCGAATTATCCGTGCGACGTATCGGGGCCAGACGGTGTTGTCCCCCTTCATGCCTGATCGATTTGCACGCGGCGCAGTGGCAGCCATAACACATGCTCAGAAAGTGGAGGAATCGCGATTGTCAGGTCTGACCGAGCGGGAGAAGGAAATCCTGGCCTATGCGGCGGCGGGACGAGGGAATAAAGACATCGCCGATCAGCTCTGTGTGTCGGTCGACACGGTGAAGACCCACCTCCATCACATTTACCAGAAACTTGCCGTCACCGGGCGGGTTGAGGCCATCCTGGCTTACCTGCAGGAGTCCTAGTTCAGGCCTCTTCCCTGCCTCACCCATTCGGTGTAGTCAGATTCCATCCTTCGGGCAATAGCTCGGCAGATACAGGACCCCCTATGATGAAACTCTGCCTTATTTGCCGCGATGTAATAACGAAGGAGGTGCGGCGATGAACCAGACAATGCGGTACGTAATCTTCATAGCATTGTTGGTGATCTTGGCGACATGGGCGATGAGCAAGGTCGTTTCTGCAGAGACGACGATGGCCGTTCAGACAGACGACACCATGGTTGCGTCTTCACCCGACATCAGGGCAGAGAGCACTCAACGGCCATCGTCCGATGTGCGCGAGGATCAAATTGCGGCAGAGCTTTCGAAGAATGTTGGCCAGCCCATGAGCGTCCCGGATTCCGAATCGTGGCCGGCTATGTCAGATCGCAGGCCGCTATGCGGACCATGGAAAAATGCCATTAACCATGTGTACTGCGCACCAGGGTACGACGTGTATTAAACGTGGCCCTGCAAAACTCGATGTGGCTCCATGCCTCCAAGGACGTAGCAGGAGGACAGCATGTGGACCCTTACAGGGGTGATGCTTGTAGCCGGTCTCATTGGTTTGCTGTTCGCCGGCGGAATGGCCTGGGCAAAAACCACGTGGATCGACGACATTGCGAATTCCGTTTCGTTCTACAAGATAACCTACCCCAACTCGAACTGG
Source organism: Nitrospira sp. (assembly GCA_029240595.1). Classification (GTDB taxonomy): domain Bacteria; phylum Nitrospirota; class Nitrospiria; order Nitrospirales; family Nitrospiraceae; genus Nitrospira_C. The sequence goes on from JARDZZ010000183.1 coordinate 5,143, forward strand.
GAGTCCTATAGTCACGAGTTGAGAGTGCTGCGACATGCCATTGAACGTGAGGATAAGCAGGCCGTTAAGAGCGAAATGAACAAGTGGTTGCAAATGCTCCGTCATCGGGATCACGGCATTCACGAGGTAGCCGCTGATGAATTGTTCAATTTCTCGTTGATGGTGGCACCTGTCCAAGAGTACGGCATTGTGGTTCCTGAATAGGTGCGAGGGACCGGCGCATCTGCCTACTGACTCGTCCATCTGGGACGGATCCCATAAAGGGCTGATTCGTCCTGTCCTGGTAGAGGTCGCAGATTCGGACGGTGAAG
>JARDZZ010000184.1 GCA_029240595.1 Nitrospira sp.
GTCCGTAGGCGCGTTCCAGAAGTGCTGGAAGCCGGTGTCGTACAGGGTGGCCGCCGACTGGAAGCTGGCGATGTGGCCGCCAAGCTCCGACGATTCCTTGTTGGCGCGCAGCACGATGGCGAGCGCGTTCCAGCGGATCAGCGAGCGGATCTTGTGCTCGATCGCGCGGTTGCCCGGATGGCGGGGCTCGCGGTCGGGCGCTATCGTGTTGAGATAGGGCGTCGTGCCGGAATACGGCACCGGCGTGCCCTTACGCCGGGCTTCGGTGAACAGCTCGTCCAGGAGGAAGTGTGCCCGGTCCGGGCCTTCGAACTCCAGCACGGAGGCAAGAGCTTCGCGCCACTCCTGAGTTTCCAGCGGATCGTTGTCGCTGATCCTGTTCATTGATTTCTCCGTTGGTGTCGCGAACCTTCAATGGGAAGGTCGGATATGCTTTGAATTGAGAGCTGGAATAGCCTCAAGCTTCCATCAGGCGTCATGATCTGCCGTGTGGGGTCGAATTCAATCACAAGCCTAGACCACAGGATCTGGTTCTTCCCTTACCAACACACCAAAAGTAGAGACGTGCCAGATAGGAAATGTACTTTGGTCCACGGTGCAGTATGCAAGGAAAGCATTCCTGAAAAACGAGTTAGTACTGAGACAATCTCGAATTTTGACAAACGAGAAAGGCAGTATTCGTATATTTAGACTTGCTAAACTCTCAGAGTATGACGTCATAGCTTAAGAATCCACTCATTTTTTACTTTGATATTCTTGGCGACCGATTTGGCGTAAGGCAGGCTCGTGCTTGATTCACCTTCGCCCTCGTAAAACCGCAGAATTTAAAAGGTTGCAAAAAATTAAATCTTTACAACCTTTTTGTCGGGCGTCCCCTAACATGTTGGAATAACAGGGCAAAAAATGAGGAGATCTCTGAGGCGTCATAGTCAAGACCCAAGCATAGCCATCTTAGAGTTTACATCGCCTTGAAGGATGCTATTGACCTTTGCTGATTATAGTGCACGCCAGTAAGGCGGAATACGGTAATAGTCGTGAAGTTCCTGTTCCTGTTCGCGATTAGCCCAGTCGAAAGTGCCGCCTTGAGCGAAGTTGGGTACTTTGGACAGCTCGCTTTCACTGATATCAGTATGATATCCTCTTAATTTAGTATCATATTTTAGCTTGCCCCAAGGTAGCGTGTAAGCGCCTTTACTGCTTCCGAGAAGACCACTGAAGGACATCACCACATAAGCAACCTGACCGCTTAGTTTTTCAATCATCAGCCGTTCTATTGTACCAACATGACGACCCTGTGTGTCATACACGGCCGTACCCTCGACACGGTCGCTTTCAATGAACGGATGCTCGGAGGATGCAGCAGGTCTCTGTTCCATGGCCTCGTCCTTTTCTGTGATGGTCCGGAAAACTGGCTTTCCGGCGCTCTATGATGTGTAACTCTTGAACCTTCTATCGTAGCGTGCGGACCAGTGCTCCTGTTATGCTACGCCACCCATGGTCAGGATAGGCAGCCAGTTTGGCTCTGATCGTGAGACTACACGCGAAGATTCAACGGTGTTGAGCAGGATCCCACTTGACCGGGCGGCTGCGTTGATCGGCAGGCGCCGGAGCCAGCGTCAAACGGCCTAACTTCTATTCAAGGTAAGGTGCGTTCCTCCATTCTTTTCTCGGGCCAAGATGAGAGCGAAAATAATTTTGGTCTTTTGAACACCCGCACCCATCCAAGAAATGGTCGAGGTTTCAGTCTAAAAAGGCTCCTCTCCAAGTTGCCTCCCATAGAGGCGTCCATGCAGGTCCATGCTGCAGGGAGGAAACAGGGGATGCCGCATAGAATTGGAGAGGAGCAAGATCAGCCGTAGGCGGTCCTATCCGTTATGCTTGAGATCTCCATGGTGACCTTCTTGGCATCGCCGAACAGCATCATCGTGTCGGGGTGGAAGAACAGTTCGTTCTCGACGCCGGCATAACCGGCCGCCATCGAGCGCTTGATGAACAGCACCGTCTTGGCCTTCTCGACGTCCAGGATCGGAATGCCATAGATTGGCGAGGCCGGGTCGGTCTTCGCGGCGGGGTTGGTGACGTCGTTGGCGCCGATCACGAAGGCGACGTTGGTCTCGGCCAGCAGCACGTTCATGTGACCGGGCATACGGCCCACGACGGAGTGGATCGCATAGCGGACATCGATGCCCTCGTCCTTCAGCACGTCGCCCGTCTCGCGCAGCACATGCTGCAGCTGGGCCACCGCCATGCCGTAGCCTGGGACGATGATGACCGATGAGGCGTTCTTCATGATGAACGCCTCGTCCTCGGCCGAACCGGCCTTAACTGCGCGGTCGCCAGCGGATCCGCCGGCAGCAGCAGCCACTGAATCACCGCCGAAACCACCCAGGATGACGTTCAAGATCGAGCGGTTCATACCCTTGTACATGATATAGAACAAGATCGCGCCCGACGAGCCGACCAGCGCGTCGGTGATGATCAGCAACGCCACCACAAACCCCAGCATGGAGAGCCAAAGGAACAGGATCGAGGCCAGCTCGTCCGACCAGACGAGTGGCTGGTGAAAAACATAGCGCGCGGTCACGCCGTCAAGCAGGACGCAGATTTCGGCCACGACCAGAACCGCCGACAAGATTTTGACCAGCCCCGCAATAGACACCTGACAATCATCTAGGTTGGGGGAGTTCCATTGGGATTTCATGGTCGGCGCAGCAGCGAGGTTCCGGTCATCTCAGGCGGTTTTGGCAGGCCCATCAATTCGAGCAAGGTCGGTGCGATATCCGCCAGCCGTCCATCCGCCAGCGATGCGCCGTGCCCGTTCTGCAGAAGCACCGGCACAGGGTTGGTGGTATGCGCCGTGTGAGGCTCGCCCGTGTCGGGGTCGCGCATCAGCTCGCAGTTGCCGTGGTCCGCCGTCACCAACAAGGCCCCCCCAGCCTCCCTGACCGCTTCGGCAATCCGGCCCAGCTCCGTGTCGACAGTCTCGACGGCCTTGATCGCTGCCGGTAGGCTGCCAGTATGACCGACCATGTCCGGGTTGGCGTAGTTCAGAATTATCAGATCGTACAGGTCGGACTTGATGGCCACCACGGCTCGGCCCGTCAGCTCGGGCGCGGACATCTCCGGCTGGAGATCGTAGGTGGCCACCTTTGGCGACGGGACGAGGATGGAGTCCTGTCCCGGATACGGCGTCTCCCCGCCGCCGTTCAGGAAGTAGGTGACATGCGGGTATTTCTCGGTTTCCGCCATGCGCAGCTGGGTGCGTCCGGCGCCCGCAACCACTTGTCCGAGGACGTTCGGCAGCGAAAGGGGCGGGAAAAGCGTCCCCAGAAATTCGTCCAGGTCGGCGCTGTATTGGGTCATGCCCACCGCCGCCGCAAAGAAGGCGCGCTCACGCGGGAACGCGGCAAAGCTCGGATCGACGAGCGCCGTCAGGATCTGTCGCGTGCGGTCGGCGCGGAAGTTGAAGCAGAGCAGGCCGTCCCCGTCCCGCATGCCGTGGTAGTCGCCGATGACAGCCGGGAGGATGAACTCGTCCGAGACGCCGTTCTCGTAGGCATGCGCAATCGCCGCTTGAGCGTCCGGGAAGCGCGGCCCCTCGGCCTGGGCGATTGCACGATACGCCTTTTCGACCCGCTCCCATCGCTTGTCGCGGTCCATGGCGTAGTACCGCCCCGACACCGTGGCGATCGTCACCGTGCGCGGCATCGCTTCTCTGAGCCGCTCGATGTACTCGGGGCTTGAGCGCGGAGGCGTGTCCCGCCCGTCCGTAACGGCGTGCATGAGCGTTGGCACGCCGGCCTCCGTCAAAAACCCGGCCAGCGCTGCGGCGTGATCCTGGTGCGCATGAACGCCGCCGGGCGAGACCAAGCCTAAGAGATGGCACGCGCCTCCCGTTTGTTTGAGCGCTTCAATCAGCCGCTTCAGCGCCGGAGCCTCCGCCATGCTGCCGTCCCGGATCGCATCGTCGATACGGGGCAAGTTCTGCATCACAACCCGGCCTGCGCCGATGTTGAGGTGACCAACTTCGGAGTTGCCCATCTGCCCGTCCGGCAAGCCGACGTCCCGTCCGGAGGTGCGCAGAAAGGCATGCGGGCATGAGCGCCAGAGTTCGTCGAAGGTGGGTGTGTGAGCTTGCCGGACGGCGTTGTCGGTCGGGTCCTCCCGCCACCCCCATCCGTCGAGAATCACGAGCATCACGGTACGGTGTTTCTGCATCGGGGCACTCCCTTCGAAGAATCCAAACCAGAGAGGCTGGCGGTCTTATGACGAAGCTGACCAGTTCTTCAGAGCAGCGCGCCCGAGAAAGCGCGCGCTCGGCCCCAGTTTCTCTTCGATCCGCAGCAGCTGATTGTACTTTGCCAGCCGATCCGAGCGCGACAGGGAGCCGGTCTTGATCTGCCCGCAATTGGTGGCGACCGCGAGATCGGCGATGGTGGCGTCCTCCGTCTCGCCCGAGCGATGCGACATCACACAAGCATAACCAGCCCGATGGGCTGTCTCGACCGCTTCCAGCGTCTCCGTGAGAGTTCCGATCTGGTTGACTTTGACCAGGAGCGCGTTGGCTACCCCGCGCGCGATTCCCTGCTCCAGGATCGCCCGGTTGGTCACGAACAGATCATCGCCGACGAGCTGCACCTTCGCTCCAAGCGCGTCCGTGAGCGCCTTCCACCCGTCCCAGTCACCCTCGGCCATGCCGTCCTCAATCGAGACAATCGGGTAACGGCCACACAGCTCCTCGTAGAGCCGCACCATACCAGCGGCATCGAGGGTTCGGTCCTCTCCGGCCAGCACATAGCGGCCGTTCTCGAAGAACTCGCTCGACGCCGTGTCGAGCGCGAACACGACGTCCTCACCGGGCCGGAACCCTGCCGCCTCGACAGCGCGAACCAGGAAGGCAAGCGCCTCGTCGGTGCTGGGCAGATCAGGCGCAAAGCCACCTTCGTCACCCACGTTCGTGTTGTGGCCAGCATCCTTCAGGGCCTTCTTGAGGCTGTGGAAGATCTCCGTTCCCATGCGCAGGCTGTCCGAGAACGTCTCGGCGCCGACCGGCATGACCATGAACTCCTGGAAGTCGATGGCATTATCCGCATGCGCGCCGCCGTTGATGACGTTCATCATGGGCAAGGGCAGCACGCAGGCTCCAACACCGCCCACGTAGCGCCAGAGCGGCAGGCCCAAGTCGTCCGCGGCTGCTTTGGCGCAGGCGAGGCTCACGCCGAGAATGGCGTTGGCGCCGAGCCGGCCCTTGTTGTCGCTGCCGTCGAGATCACGAAGAAGGCGGTCAGTTGCGATCTGGTCGAGGGCATCACAGCCGCGCAGCGAGTCGGCGATCTCGCCGTTCACGGCTGCGACCGCGTTCAGGACGCCCTTGCCGCCATACCGGCTTTTATCGCCGTCCCGCAGCTCGACTGCTTCTCG
>JARDZZ010000004.1 GCA_029240595.1 Nitrospira sp.
AAACGGGTCTGTTTAAGCAGGCGATCCAAGAATTTGAACAGGCGGCGGAAGACCGGACCTATGCGCTCAAAGCACACGCGCAGATCGGCCTGTGCCACAAATCATTGGGACGACACGAAGAGGCGGTGGTGTCCTTCCGCAATGCGCTGAAATCGCCTCAGTCATCCAGGAAGGAAACCGTCCAGATTCTTTACGTCCTCGGCCGCTCCCTGGAAATGCTGGGACGCACTGGTGAAACCCTGGAAGTGTATCGGTGGATCAGACGTGAAGATCCGGCTTACCGGGATGTCGAATTCAGGATCCAACAGTTGAGCGTAAGACGAACCTCCGTCAGGAACCGACCGTCTGCGTCCTGGGTCGGAGGGATTCTCAGGTCATGGCAAGTGTTGTTAGGCCTGCCGAAATAGCCGTTACACCGCCGAGAGATGTGCGATCGCCTTGTACACCGCCTCCGGGTCGCTCAACTGATTCCATCCCAATATCGCAGTCGAGTCTTCCACATACTGACCAGTCCTCATGCCGTTGAGCACGCAGGTGACTCCAGGCGTGCTCGCAATCACCCACAAGGCTTTTCGTGATAGAGACTCCATTCGTTTTGATTCAGGAAGAAGCGGATCGATGGAGGCGGCTATCTGTTGCGTTCGGACGCGACTCCTCTCGGCCGCCGTTCGACGCAGCAATCCCAGGAGTGCGAGAAGTCGTGGAACGTACCGGTCTCTCCAGCTTTCCCACTGCTGCTCGACAGACATCCCGCGAAGCAGCCGTGGAATCGCCTGCAAAACTTGGTTCACATGCGGCGCGATCATCTGATGCTCGACCTGTTCCCAATGCTCCACTCCCTGCAAACGGGTGCGGAGAGGCGCTAACTCTTTGGCCCAATTAAAATAGTCCTTGGGCTCCAGGCCTTTTCCGCCGTACGGAATGACCGCAGCGAGCGTCGACCGATACTCGTCTTCTAATACGTCGACCGCTCGGAATGCCTCCTCAAGGTTTCCTGATTCACCTTCCAGCGGACACTCCGCCAAGCGCACCATGCCCGCCCCTGCACCGGGCATGGCATTCAGGGGGCGATTCACCAGCACGGCGATCTGTTCTTGCTGGGCGAATTGCAGGACGCTCTGATCATGCTGAGGCCCCGTATTGGCCCGTGTGGCTACATCGCTCTCGAATAGGTTCATGGGACATTGCAAAACGGCAAAGTGATGCCGCGTCATTCCCACTGAGGCGGCCGCGCGCGCCGCTGCAGACAACACCTCAAACAAGGAGACGGCTTCAGGATCCTCCTTGTCACGACCGACCGTGTTTGAAGAAACGCCATACCATTGAATGCGGCCGGCCACCACTTGCGATTCGAAATAGGCGAATGCTTGTTGAATCCGCCGGTAGAAGCGCTCACGGGACTCCAGCAGGCTCGCCGCGCCGCTTCGGGCTGCTTCCGAAAGAGCATACTCCGGATTGTGTAACAGGCAGACATCCACGGTCGCCAAGCCCAAACGGTCCAGCGAGCCATCGAGTTGGTCCGCGAGAAACTCCGGATGAATGCAATGCCAAATCCCGTCCCCATACTTGACCATGTCGGGGTAGGGGCGCCCCGTCCGTTCCCGCGCCTCTGCCTCCTTGAGATTCTGGCCCTGAACATAGCCGATTTTGGACACAACGATCATTTCGTCCCTTGATACGGCGCGCGTATGCACTATCTCGCGCAGAACCGTTCCAATCATGCGCTCGCTTCCGCCATCCATGTAGTTCGTAGAGGTGTCGATCACATTCACGCCGATTTCCAGCGCACGCATCAGCGCCCGTCGATGTTCAGGCTCGCTCTCGTCGACACGATACCCTCCGAAGCCCAGTCTCGAAGCGGTTAACCCGGTTGATCCGAATGCCGTATAGCCGTGTGCGAACTGACCAGCTGTCCGAGGCTGATTCACCATTCTGGCGGCGTATCGTGCCGATCCTTCGACGGTGGCTGAACCACCGAGCATCCGGCCCCGTAGTTTCTTGCCGCCCGCGGTGGAAGCCGAGCGGGTAGAGAGGCGGGAAAGAACCTCGGCCGCCGACACGGGATCGGTCAGCGGCTGTTGGCAGGAAAAATCGCGGCAGATGTACAGCGCAGTGCGGCCATCGACGGGCTTCTTTCCAGCAAGCAAGGGGTGTGAGGAGGCTCCATCAGTGCGATGACTGGTGGCCAGAATGCGGTTCGGCAGATACATGGTCCGTACGGTGTCGCGTAAGGCAGAAAACGCCGGATCGTCTTTGGCACCGATCAATGCCAGTTCGACCGGTCCTTCAGTCAGAAAATCAACCAATGACAAGCTCTTGGCAAATCCCCGCGGGTATCGGCTCATCTGCTTGCCATACGCACGCATGGCCGCAACGGCGGCCTCGCGAAACTCGGGACGGTCCAGGTGAAATGACAGACGGGCTAAGAACGTTGCGGCCACGGCATTGCCGCTCGGCGTCGCGCCATCAGCACCTTCACGTCCGCGCACAATCAGTGCCTCGTGATCCTTTGCCGTGGTGTAAAACCCTCCGAGCTCATGATCTTGAAACGACTCCAGAAGAGGCACCGCAAGCGCACCCGCCCTCTCGAGGAACCGTTCTTCGCCGCCGGCTTCATAGAGATCGACCAACCCTTCTCCCAAATACGCATAGTCTTCTAAGACGGCGTCGTGGTGTGCGCGGCCCTTTCGTGAGGTTCGAAGCAGGCGATTGTCCTTCGTGTAATGCATTCGAAGGAGATACTCGGTAGACCGTCGGGCTGCCTCGATGTACTCAGGTCGATCCAGCACACGTCCGGCTTCCGCCATGGCGGAGATCATCATGCCATTCCAGGCGGTGATGATCTTGTCGTCCAGACCAGGCGGCACCCGACGGGCGCGGGCCTCATAGAGTAGTGCTCGCCCGCGTCGCACAGAGTCCCGCAGTTCCTCGATCGGGACCTGTAACTCTTGTGCAATGACGTCGAGCGGCCGCATCCGATTGGGAATGTTCTTATGCTCCCAATTGCCTTGTTTCGTAATGTCGTACACCGCGCAGAAGCGCCGGCAGTCTTCTTCGTTGTCGAGGGCCTGTGCGACCTGCTCGGGCGTCCACACGAAGAACTTGCCTTCCTCACCTTCCGAATCGGCATCGGTGGCGGAATAGAACGCTCCTTGGTCATTCGTCATTTCGCGAAGCACGTAATCGAGTACTTCCGTGACCACCTGGCGGTAGGAGTCATTCCCGGTAACTTGGAACGCCTCGAGATAGGCTCTCCCCAGCAAAGCGTTGTCGTAGAGCATTTTCTCGAAATGAGGGACAAGCCAGCGTTCGTCGGTTGAATACCGTGCAAACCCGCCTCCAATGTGGTCGTAGATTCCTCCTGCAGCCATGGCGTCGAGGGTGGTCGTGACCATCTGCAGCGCCATAGGATTGCCGCTCCTGCGGTAGCATCGAAGCAGGAGAGAGAGTCCGGCAGCAGGCGGGAATTTGGGAGCACCCCCGAATCCACCGAAGCGTGCATCAAATTCCTGCTTGAATTCGTCCACGGCCGCATCAAGAACTTCCTCACCGACGGAGATTGGAGCAGGGGTTTGCCACTCACGCTGTAATCGGGCGGTCATGTCCTGAGCCTGAGATCGGACTCCGTTGGGATCTTGCTTCCAGACGTCCGCGATCTGTTGCAACAGATCCGGAAACCCTGGACGCCCCCACCGACCAGCGGGCGGAAAATAGGTTCCTGCAAAGAACGGCTGCTGTTCAGGAGTCAGGAAGACGGTCATCGGCCACCCACCCTGGCCGTGATTCATCGCGACCGTAGCAGCCATATAAATCTCATCGAGATCTGGTCGTTCCTCGCGATCGACTTTGATACAAACAAACCACCGATTCATCAACGCTGCGATCGCTTCGTTTTCAAACGACTCACGTTCCATGACATGACACCAGTGACAAGCGGAATAACCGATGGACAATAGGATCGGACAATTCCTCTGCCGTGCGGTGTCAAACGCTTCCGGTCCCCAGGGGTACCAGTCAACCGGGTTATAGGCGTGTTGGAGGAGATAGGGACTCGTCTCGTGGACCAGGCGATTGGGCTTGCGTGGAGGTGTTGAAGTTGACATAGGTCACGGTAGCACCGGCTTCTGAAAGGGGTCAATGCGCCCCCAAAAAAAAGGTCTATGGCCGTAAGACCATAGACCTTGGGGAATACTCGAGGCCCGACAAATGTGAAGGAGCCGTGGCGACTTACTTGCCCTTCTTCTCGTCCTTCTTGTCTTCTTTCTTCTCTCCGAAGGTGTCCACGTGGCCACCCTTCTTCTCTTCTTTCTTGTCCTTGTTCTCATCGCCGTACACGAGAACGTGGCCGCCCTTCTTTTCGTCCTTCTTATCCTTCTTCTCCTCGCCGGCGAACGAAGGAGCGCTGAATGCAATCAACACCGCCACTGCCATAATAGTCATTAACGCGCGCTTCATAGGTAGCCCCCCTTAGACTGTGCATTTGCCTGACCATCAGACAAACGGGCGCATACCGTAGCCAATGAATCAGGGATTTGTCAATGACCACGAATTCCAAGGACCATTGCGTGCATCAATCGCCCGGTCGCGTCCTCTGTGATAAGGTTAAGAGACAGTATTTCGGCTCATCGTCCCATGAATGACATCGGCCCGTACTCAAACTATCGCCTCACCGTTCGACTGGAACTCTCGAATAAACCGGGGATGTTTGCCAAGGTAGCCTCGGCTCTCGCCGAAGAAGGGGCCAACCTCGGCGCTGTGGATCTGGCGTCGGCAACCGCCGACCGGATGGTCAGGGACGTCACCTTTGATGTCCGGGATGAAGCCCATGGCGAGCGGGTTCTGGCTAAATTGAATGCCATTCCAGACGTCACCGTGCTCTCGGCCTCGGATCGAATTTTTCTCCTCCACCTGGGAGGGAAGATCCAGGTGAAGAGCAAGCTGCCGCTGACTACACGTAACGTGCTGTCGATGGTTTATACGCCTGGCGTGGGCCGTGTCGCCCAAGCGATCGCCATCGATAAATCCAAAGCGTATGCCTTCACGACAAAGAGTAACACTGTGGCGGTGGTGACAGACGGATCAGCGGTGTTAGGCCTGGGGAATCTCGGACCGGAAGCGGCCCTTCCGGTCATGGAAGGCAAGGCGATGCTATTCAAGGAATTGGCCGGAATCGATGCCTGGCCTATTTGCCTGGCGACTCAAGATCCGGATGAGATTGTGCGCTCCGTCCAAGCGATTGCCCCCGGATTCGGGGCCATCAACCTCGAGGATATCAGCGCACCTCGCTGTTTTGAGATCGAACGTCGACTCAAGGCGTCACTGGACATTCCGATCATGCATGACGACCAGCACGGGACCGCGGTGGTCCTGCTCGCCGCATTGACCAATGCCTTGACCGTAGTAGGTAAGCATATCGAAGAGGTTCGTGTCGTGGTCAATGGGCTTGGTGCCGCGGGCACTGCCTGCTGCCGGATCCTGCTCGCAGCCGGGGTGTCCCATCTCCTCGGCTGCGATAAGGAAGGGATCGTTCTGTACGGAGACGCCGCCCAACTGAGAGCCTGCCGAACCGATCTGACGGCATGCCTGACGCCCAACCGGCCACGCGGCAGCTTGCGCGACGCATTACGCAATGCCGATGTATTCATCGGACTTTCCGTGGGCAACCTGTTGGACGCGGAGGACCTTGACCTGATGGCGGCGGATAGAATCGTCTTCGCTATGGCCAATCCCGACCCCGAAGTGCCCCCTCAACTGGCGCTTTCCCACTGCCGCATCTTCGCGACCGGCCGCTCGGATTTTCCCAACCAGATCAACAACGCGTTGGCATTCCCAGGTATTTTCCGTGGCGCGCTCGATGTGCAGGCCAGCGAGATCAACGAACTCATGAAACTTGCCGCAGCCCGGGCTTTAGCCGAAACGATTCCACGGGCCGCACTCAGCGATGACTACATCGTGCCCAGCCTGTTCGACAAAGATGTCGTTCCCCGGGTGGCGCGAGCAGTTGCCGCAGCTGCGCGTGAGAGTGGGACAGCACGTCGAAGATCGAAGCCTTCGGATGAACGGCCCCTGGCTTGACCCCCACTGAGCGGGCGCGTGTTTCTCCTGAGAATGCACGTGTCCTCACTTCAGCGCCCCTGTTCTCCTGTGCTACAATGCCCGCATTCCCGGAGCGTCTACGCCATGCCCTTCTCCGCCGCCAAGTACATGAAGTTTCGCAACGGCATGCACAAGCGGATCGGCTCCCTGCGTTCAAAGACGGAAGACAGTATGGAAGTTGCCGTGGACACCATGATGGAAGAGCGGGTAGACAGCTACTTCCGGATTGAGCAGGGCCTGGACGAGATCATCAAGTCTTTGTTGCAGATAGAAGAAGAGCTGGAACAAATCTGCGATATATCAGGCGCCATGCGCCTCGAATCTAGGCTTGAGTTCGTGGAAGACCGTTGGGATGACCTCGACAGCGAAATTCGCGAACGGCCCAGGCGCCGGAGGCGACGCATAAGCCTCGCTGATATGCTGAAGGCCGCGGGCGGAGGCGGCGGTGATCTCTCCCAAAGTTCAGGAGGTGTCAATAACGCCGTAGACGCCTATGCCATAATGGGAGTAGAGTTCGGCAGTTCTTTGGCCGAGGTGACTGCGGCATTCAGGCACAAGGCGAAGCTGTTGCATCCCGATGCCAATCAGGGCGATCGCAGCTCTGAGCCGGAACTGCGGCGGATGTTGGATGCCTATCAGTTTTTGAAGGAATATCTGAGCCTCAGTAACACGGAACCGATGCAGCCGCCGAAGCGCCCCTACAGCCCAGCCGAGTAATGCCACAGTGATCACCCCTCCCGAGGAACGGTACATTACCGACAGCGCGGCACTCGAGGCTCTTTGCAAGGAGTTACGGTCCAGTCGCCGGTTGGGACTGGATACAGAATTCGTCGGCGAAGACAGCTTCATCCCCAAGCTGGAATTAATCCAAGTCGCCACGCATGACCTTGCGGCCGTCATCGATTTTCCCGCCGTCCAAGCCAAGGGATCGCTTGCGCCGTTCTGGGACCTGATCTGCGATCCAACTATCGAAAAGATCGTGCATGCGGGTCGCCAAGATCTTGACCTCTTTGCGATTCACGCTGGGCAGATTCCTCAGCCGTTTTTTGACACGCAAATCGCGGCGGCCATGCTCGGCTTCGGTGCGCAAATCGCTTATGCAAATTTGGTTCAGCGAATTCATGGGACGAAGTTGGCAAAGGCTCATACGTTTACTAACTGGAGTGCTCGACCGCTTTCCTCTGATCAAATCGCCTATGCCGCCGAAGATGTGCAGTTTCTGCTGCCTATTCATACCTACCTGCAGCGGCGGCTACAGGCGCTCGGCCGGGCCGAATGGGTCCGAGAGGAATTTTCTCGCCTAGAGACAAGCGTAGGGGAGAAGAGTAAAGACCCGCTCGATCGCTACCAACGCATCAGGGGATGGGATAACCTGAAGCCCAGACAGGCTGCCATCCTACGAGACCTGGCCGCATGGCGCGAAGCCGAAGCCCGCCGGCGTAACGTACCCAGGGGCCGTGTGATCCGTGACGAAGTGCTGTTGCAATTGGCGCGGCATCCGCCGCGCAATATTGATGAACTCCGTGGGCTCCGGGGCTTGCACGGATCTGAAATCGACCGGAACGGTGAGCTGTTGATCACCCTGATCACAACGGCGCTTGAACTTCCACCTTCTGCCTGGCCCGAGGTGCCCCGAGAGCGGAAACCTGAACCGGAGTCCATTGGATTGGTGGAACTTCTCCAAGCGGTGCTGAAAGCACGAGCGGCCGAGATGGAAATTGCTCCCACATTACTCGCAACGACAGCCGACCTCCAGTCGCTCGTTGAAGCCAAGGAAAAGAAGAGACAGGCAGACCTTCCCCTGTTGCGAGGATGGCGACGCCAGTTAATCGGCGATCTACTTTTACAGATCCTCGATGGCAGCGTGACGGTTTCCGTCGACCCAGCAAAGGGAGTCCTGCGGATGTCTGGAGATAGTGTGACCACCAGTTTGTCATAAGCTGGCCGCATCCTTCGTCGTTCGTCTTCACCTTCGCACTGTTCAAAAACTGCCTGAGCCCATCCACCACGTGCATCGCGGTCCCGCCCCAGGGGCACGCACCCCCAGTGATTTCGGCGTCTTGCGCAATCCTCCACTCGCTCGGCTGCAGCATCAACTGGTACAGATCTGGCACCTTCGGGCTCGACCTCATCCGCGAGCCGCTCATGGTACAAACCGTACTCAAACCTATCCTCGCCTTTGTATTTCCCGGAGGGCTGCTCTTTTTCCTCGCGCTGGGCTTCCTCCGCCCCAACGGACTCCCATTGTGGTGTCAGAGTCCGGTTGCCGCATTGCCCTATCTGGCGCTGGCATTCGGCCTGGTGTTCGGATGGTACTTTATCAGCGCGAGAATGCTCTTCACGTTGGTCGTCCTCACATTCGCCGATCGGATACTCATGGCATTTCCTTTTCAAAAAGATCCCGACCCCGTGAGTCAGATCGTGTTTTCCCTATCCGTGTTCTTGGTGCCGATGAACATCTTGGGATTCTCTCTCTTGCGAGAAGGACGAGCTGAGACCATCCGGCACGTGATGGCCGCGACGCTGCTTCTCATTCAGCCCCTTGTCGTGCTGTGGCTGTGTCAGCCGGCACAACAGGATCTGGCCCTGGCCCTTGTCACATCCGGACTTGCAGGGTGGTCGACGAGTTGGACACCGATTCCACAGGCGGCGCTCCTGGCGTTTATCATCGCCATGACGCTACAGGTGAGCCGCTTTGCGTTGAGTCGGAATCCTATGGACGCGGGAGCCGCATGGGCATTGGGTAGCGTGTTTCTCGCATATCACTGCGTGCAATTCGGATGGAACCCGACCCATTACTTATCCACCGCAGCACTGATCGTCTTTGTGTCGCTCGTGCAAGCTTCGTATCAGGAAACGTACCGGGACGAACTGACGGGGATCTCGGGACGTCTGGCGTATGAAGAAACCACCGCCCAACTTGGCGGCCACTTTGCCCTCGCTGTGCTCGCGATCGATCAGTTGAAGTCCTATGCAGGTAGCCATGGACGGCCGGTTGTGGAACAGGTTCTGAAACTCGTGTCCCAAAAAGTGGAGGCTGCCTGCCAGGGAGGGCGCGTGTTCCGTGTGAGCGGGGAAGAATTAACCTTGCTCTTCCCGCACCAGTCCGCGATGGAAGCTCTGGTCGCGCTGCATGAGGTGCGAAAAACTGTCCAGTCCGCCTCTCTGATTCTTCGGGGCCGCGACCGTGTGTGGGACAATACTGGCGGAACAAAATCCCCTGGACCGAAGGATCGAGCGCTCCCGGTGACCGCCAGCATCGGAGTGGCTGAAAAATCGGGAGACGCGGCTTCGTTCGACCTGGTCATCAAGTGTGCCTACCGCGCGCTCTATGAGGCGAAAGCCGGAGGGGGAAATGCGGTAAAGCGGGGCACAGTGACACGCCAATCCACCACACACTCGTCCGGCCGGATTGTCACGGCGAGCGAGTACTAATGCCTCACAAGAGATCCTTCACCTTGTCTGCAGGACGGGCTAACAATGCCTTCTCACCTTGCTCGACCAGCGGACGCTGAATCAAATCCGGATACTTCACCATCGCCTGGATGAGCTCATCATCCGTCAGGGATGTGTTGGCGAGTCCGAGCTGCTTATAGGGGTCTTCTTTCGTTCTTAGGACCTCCCTCGGCGAGAGCTTGGCTTTTTTCAACAGCATCTTGAGTTGTGAGGCAGTGAACCGCTGTTCGTAGTAATTGATCGCTGTGAACGGTCTGCCACTTTCCTTGAGTAATTGGAGGGCCTGCCGGCAGGTCGAGCAGGTGGGTTTTTGGTAAATGGTGATTTTTGACATACGTCCTCCACACTCGTTGCTTGACGCCTTTTTTTCGCTTGTGGTACATGCTTCTCAGCACCCACCATGCCGACGGTCGGAACCAGTTCCAGCGGTCAGTTCTCCTGCGCCACCCCGACGCAGCATACGTTGCGCGATCTTCGCACCAAGCGGAAGGGCCAGCCGGTGTTCGTGATGGGCCATGTACTCGAGCGGAAAGGACAGGAAGCGACCTTCGAGGTGTTCAATGACCGTCTGGCCGTGGTGAAATTCATCGACGGAGTGGCGATTGGATACGACCCCTACGAACTCCTTCTTCCCACCGATATCGATCCGGATGGCACCGCGTACTTTGAGATCCGTTCTTGCGCTGAGTGTCAGCAATTCTTTCCTCTGACTTCCGACGAATGCGAGTCCGACCCCGAACCGACCGCTTGCCCGGAATGCCGCGGCTAAGCACGGCAGCCCCTGGTCAATCAACCAAAGGCGCAACTTCAATCGCTTTCTTAATCAGGCAGTCGCCCGCGAACGATTGCAGAGACATGGGCAGCATGCCCGCATCGATGATGCGGACGGTGAGAACTCGGTAGCCGTCAGGCGCTTTGATGCCCTCGACACGCATCGCATGACAGATTTCCAATTTTTTCCACACAAGATTGTTGAGGATGGCGTCTGACGCGAGCAGCTTGGTATCCATGGCAACATCATTCACCGAGGCCTTGACGGGCACGCGTGACTTATCCTTCGGTGCTTCACTGACGACCGCAAAAATCAGCAACTCGTCGTCGGCATATCCGAGTGTCCATCCTCCGATGAGGATACTGACTCCCAACGTCAAGGCCCGACACCACTTCATGCCTGTCCTCGCTATCTGTCCAGGGGCAAGCCGGCGCGTGCACCAATTGTGGCGATGGTTAACGCCCCGGCCCAGGTCCTCCATGACTGAGCGTGCTGGTTCCGAAGGGCTTGGTCGGAATCGACGACCGTGAAGGATCACTGGTGATCGAAAGCAAGAGCAGAATAAGCAGAACCGTCAGGAGCCCGACGCCGATGATCATGGTAAGGAGTCGTTTGCTCGGCGGGGTCCAAACCATCGCAGCAGTATGCCAATCGACTCGAGTCTTTGCAAGGTCGTGCCGTATGACTTGCATCGTCGTCCCAAGTGGGGCACAGTGAAACATGGAGAAGTTCTATGCCACATGACTTCATGCCCGGCCTCGCCGGAATTCCCGCCGCCAAATCTGCCGTCAGCGACGTCGATGGCGAACGAGGAGTGCTCGAGTATCGCGGCATCCGGGTGGAAGAGCTTTGCAAACGGTCCTCATTTCTGGAGACGACGTACCTCCTTCTTTTCGGCCGCCTGCCAGATGAGGCGACCCTCAACAAATGGCAACAGGACATCATCCATCATCGGCGGGTCAAATACTCCATCATCGACCTCATGAAATGCCTGCCCGAACAGGGCCATCCCATGGATGCGCTGCAAGCGGCTGTTGCCGCACTCGGGATGTACTACCCGGGCCGGAATGTCCAAGATTTTGACAATAACTATTGGTCGGCGGTGCGCTTGGTCGCCAAGCTGCCAACGATCGTGGCGGCATGGGCGCGACTTCGGCGCGGAGACGATGCCATTCCGCCCCGAGATGAACTGGGCTTCAGCGATAACTTCTTCTACATGCTGACAGAAACCATACCGCCTCCTGTGTGGGCAGACATCTTCGATGACTGTCTAATCTTGCATGCCGAACACACGATGAATGCCTCTACATTTACAGGACTCGTGACCGCTTCGACGTTGGCAGACCCCTATACGGTCGTCGCCTCTTCAATCGGCGCGCTTAAAGGGCCACTCCATGGTGGAGCGAACGAAGAAGTGGTTCAGATGCTGAAGGACATCGGATCGGCCGATCAGGCTCGTCACTATGTCGAGGAACAGGTGCGCAAGAAAAAGAAGCTCATGGGCTTCGGACACCGGGTCTATAAAGTGAAAGATCCCCGGGCGACCATCCTGCAAAATCTCTGCGACACGCTCTTCAAGACCTGCGGGACGTCACCGCTCTACAGCATCGCTTTGGCGGTCGAGCAGGCCGCGGGCGAGACGTTGCACGGAAAAGCGGTCTATCCGAATGTCGATTTCTATTCCGGCATCATCTACGACAAGATGGGAATCGACACGGACTTGTTCACGCCCATTTTCGCGATGGCCCGGGTGTCAGGATGGCTCGCCCATTGGCTGGAACAGTTGCGGGAAAACAAGTTGTTTCGCCCCGATCAAATCTACGCCGGAGAGCATAACCGCCCCTATGTGCCCGTGGACCAGCGTCGATAACTGGGCGGTCCACCCCATTCACCAGGCCAGTCTAGCTTTAGTTCGCCGCGAAATCGTTTGTCCCGCTGCCTACTGCCTCTTGACTCTGCCAGCGCCCGTCTTATCTGTTCGCTAGGCGAAAAAAGGGCGCAGCGCCAAAGACTGAACAAAAAAAGCGACAGTCAAGGAGGTGAACTATGACACTCGTACGGTGGGATCCCTTTCGTGAACTGGAAGATATGTCTGAGCGATTGAACCGCGTGTTCTCGCGGCCGACGTTGAGGAATACCGGTAAAGAAAATCTCACAGTGGCCGACTGGATGCCGACGGTCGACATCAGCGAAACCGAATCAGAGTACCTGATCAAAGCCGAGCTGCCCGAAGTGAGAAAAGAAGACGTGAAGGTGACGGTAGAGAATGGGGTGCTGACCTTGCAGGGGGAACGCCGACAGGAAAAAGAAGAGAAGGGGAGGCGGTTTCATCGGGTCGAGCGCTCGTACGGAAGCTTTGTCCGGAGTTTCACACTTCCCGAATCCGTGGACGAAGGCGGCGTCAAGGCTGAGTATAAAGACGGCGTCTTGGCCTTGCATCTGCCAAAGTCGGAAAAGGTCAAACCCAAAGCGATCGATGTAAAGGTGGCCTAAAGATTCACACGAAGGCCCGCTCCGGCGGGCCTTCGTCTTTTTGTGTATGTCCGCCCCTCACGGGTCTTTGGTCGGTTCCGACATGATCAACTCCCACACGTCCTCGTCGAGATCCAACCGCAATACATAGCGCTGCCCGTCACAAGCCTCGATCCTAAAATAGCTGTGCGTCTCGCTGTACCAGCGATCCACGATGTGCTGAACCGATAGCATCCGGCCTTCGAGCACGAAAGAACGTGGCGTCTTTTCGCCTTTATATCCGGCAAAAGCGTCAACGGTGAGATGAGGGCTATCCATCACTGACTCTTGTAGAAGTAGGTGGCCTGAGTTTATCATGGCGCCCGCAGCGTGAAAGCCTTCCAAGCATGGAGCGACGCATGAAGAACGCAGCCTCTCACAAATCGTCATTGCCCACAAGAATGGAGCGCGACACGATGGGCGAATTGGCCGTCCCGGCTGACGCCTATTATGGCGTACAGACGGCGCGAGCGATCGAAAACTTTCCCATCAGCCCCCTGCGCATCCCACGATCTGTCATCAGGGCGATGGGGATGATCAAGCGGGCTGCCGCTTCTGTGAACCATTCGCTGGGGCTGCTCGACAAAAAACAGGCAGACGCCATCATCGAGGCGGCAACCGAAGTCATAGAGGGGGGGCTCGACGAAGAGTTTCCAGTCGATATTTTTCAGACTGGTTCAGGCACCTCGACGAACATGAATACCAATGAAGTCATTTCCAACCGTGCAACTGAATTGCTCGGTGGCGTCCGGGGCAGCAAGCTCGTCCATCCAAACGATCACGTCAACCTCGGCCAGTCCAGCAACGATGTCATCCCCACAGCCATTCACATCGCTGCCTCTGAAACGATCCATCGTCAACTATTGCCGGCGTTGACCAGGCTCCATAGCGCTCTCGACCGGAAGGCTAGAGAGTTCGATGGAATTGTCAAGATCGGCAGAACCCATTTGCAGGACGCGACCCCTGTGCGTCTTGGACAGGAATTCGGCGGGTATGCCCGACAGATCGAACTTGGCATTGGACGGATGAAGCATGCCCAAGCGGCCCTGAGCGAAGTGGCCCTCGGGGGGACCGCCGTCGGCACCGGATTGAATTGTCATCCTGATTTCTCCTCGCAGGTGGTCACTATTATATCCCGTGAAACAGGCTGTCCATTCACAGAAGCGGCGAATCATTTCGAAGCCCAGTCGTCACAGGACTCACTGGTCGAGGTGAGCGGGGCATTGCGAACATTGGCAGTGAGTCTCATGAAAATCGCGAATGATGTTCGATGGCTCGGATCCGGACCGCGATGTGGCTTGGGAGAAATCCACTTACCCGAAACACAACCAGGATCCTCCATCATGCCCGGAAAGGTCAATCCTGTGATTGCCGAATCGGTAACCATGGTATGCGCCCAAGTCATCGGGAACGACCTGACGGTCACCATCGGCGGACAAGCCGGGAATTTCGAGTTAATCGTGATGCTGCCAGTGATGGCATACAACCTCCTACAGTCCATCGAACTGCTTGCGGCTGCCTCCAACAATTTCGCCGCCAAATGCATCGAGGGTATCACCGCGAATGAAGAACGCTGTAAAAGTCTCATCGAACAAAGCCTTGCCATGTGTACGGCCTTGGCTCCTGAAATCGGCTATGAGGCGGCAGCGAAGTTGGCGAAGGAGGCGTACCGATCAGGCAAGACGGTGCGGGAAGTCGCCAAAGCGCAACAGGTCTTGCCCGAGGCACGGCTGAACGAACTGCTGGACCCATGGCGGATGACCGAACCCGGTGGGCCGGTGGGAAGCGCAGGCGGGTGAAACGACCAGGGCCGGTTTTGACAGTGTCGGAACCGCTATGCTAAAGTCCGCGTAACTGTTAGCTTTCTTGTCATTTTTCACAATCAGGTAGATATGAGCACACAGCACAAGCATGTGATCATTGTCGCCGGTGCAGGTCCGGCCGGTATGGCCGTAGCTGCCTCGCTCGGGAAAGCCGGGCACGAAATTATCATCCTGAATCGCGATATCAAATTCGGTGGGCTTGCCGAGTATGGGATCTTCCCCAGCAAACTGAAACTTCGCGGGGGCCTGCGGAAACAGTACTGGGACCTCCTGCAGCAGCCGAACGTCCATTATTTCGGCAACGTGTCGATCGGAAAAGACAAAGATCTGACTGTCGATGACGTCCGTTCACTCGGCGCCAGCGCAGTAGTGTTTTCAATCGGCGCACAGGGGACTAAAGCCATCGGCGTAGAAGGGGATTCTGCGCAGGGCGTCTTCCACGCCAAAGACGTCGTTTACCATTTCAACCGGCTCCCCGGCTTTGGTGATCGCCCGTTCGAAATGGGCAAGCAGGTCGCAGTCATCGGTGCCGGGGATGTCATGGTGGACATCGCACACTGGCTGACTCGGTATAAAAAAGTCGAACGCGTAACCGCGATCGTACGGCGGGGTCCAGCGGAACGGAAATACAATCCGAAAGAAATCCGCGCGGTTTGCGCCAATATGGATCTGGAAGGCATCAAGAACGAGTTCGACCGGATCAAGGATCGGCTGGTGGCCGTCGGCCAAAATCCGGACGAGATACAAAAAGGGCTTTTTGAAGAGTTCACGAAATGTGAGCCTGCGGCGAGTCGAACCAAAATGGGCTTCAGATTCTTGGCTTCACCCAAGCGCATCCTTGTCAACGAACACAATCGTGTCCGTGGTCTTGAAATGGAAGAGAACAAACTAGAACCCAAAGGCGAGGACACGGCCGCCGTGGGACTCAAACAGTTTTACGAGTTCCCTTGTGACTCGGTTGTGTTCGCTGTCGGCGACAAGGTCGACGACACGGTAGGACTGCCCTATAAAGGGGGCACTTTTCTGACCAATCCCAACAAGACTGGCAACGACCCTGATGATGCGCTCTTTCAAGCCTATGACGAATCATCCGGCAAAATCTTGGAAGGACTCTTCCTTGCCGGTTGGGCGAGAAAGGCGAGTGAAGGCTTGGTCGGGGTTGCCAAAAGGGACGGAGATTGGTGCGCTGAAGTCGTGACTCGTTATCTTGAAACGAAAGCCGCAGACAGCCCAGTGAGCGCTGTCTTGGATAAACTACAAGCGCTGCTCAAGGAACGGAAGAGCCGGCCCGTCGACATCACAGGTCTTCGAGCCCTCCAAGCAGCCGAGAAAGCGCACAAGGACATGACGGACTGCATTGGAGAATTCAAGTACGTGACGAACCAGGAAATGCTCAGCCTGATCGAGCGCGGCGGCAGGTAGCCAGACCATTCAACTTCCGCCCCATTTCAACTTCTCACGCAGGACTGCGTAGTAGCTGCTTTCCGGAAAGCGAATCAACCGTGTGCGGTGTTCAGAGACCTTCAAGAGCACCGTATCCCCTTGGGTCAGTGCAACACCTACCTGCCCATCAAGCGTGGCCATTGCGCCTTCATCCTTGCTCGTTAACGTCACGTCAATCTCGGCGTCATCTGGAACGATAAGAGGCCGGTGAGTGAGCGTATGGGGACAGACCGGCGAGAGGATCAAGGAGCGGACCGCCGGACTGATAATGGGACCGCCGGCAGAGAGGGAATAGGCAGTGGATCCGGTGGGGGTGCTGATGATGAGGCCATCACCACGAAGCGTGGTGACGAATTGTCCTTGAATCGCAATATTGAGCTCGATCATGCGTGCGAGCGTTCCCTTGCTGATCACGACGTCATTCAGCACGAGCCCCTGGGCCACCGTTTCACCATGCCGATGAATGTGCGAACTGATCATCAGGCGTTCGTCGAGCACATATTCATTGGCAAACACCCGCTCGAGGGAAGGGAACAAGTGTTCCAACCTGACCTCAGTCAGAAACCCGAGCCCGCCCATGTTGACTCCCAGGATCGGAATGCCGCGTTCGGCGGCTAACCGCGCTGCATTGAGCATGGTGCCGTCGCCCCCCAGGATCAGCATCACGTCGGCCTTTTGCGCCAACTGAGTTTTTTGCACGCCTCCGCGCTCGTTCAACAACGCAGCGGACGTGCTATCCAAAATGACATCAATCTTTCGATCTCGCAGCCAATTGACCACCGCATGCACGGTCGCCTTGATCTCTGGGAATTTCGGCTTAGTTAATATTCCGATGCTTTTGCTTTTCATCGATCTGTAGTACCGTAATTCATCAAAATTCTGGGAAAAGGTGCGGGATTTTATCGGGAGGGTCCAGTGAAGTCAACGAACGAACGGTACGATCTCAGAGGGATCCTGCTCGATGTCCGCGTGCATGCCGTGCAATTCTGTCGCAACCTTGACAGTGAAAAAGCTTCTAGTTAGAATTAGGCAGATATTTCGAAGGGTTTGAGCGACTCCCCATAGGAGAGCCCCCCAGAATAAGGAGGAAGGATGTTCGAACGATTCACGGACAAGGGTCGGAAGATCATCATCCTGGCGCGTGAGGAAGCCGAGCGGCACCAAAACGACTACCTCGGAACCGAGCACCTGGTCTTAGCCATCCTTCGCGAATCCGACGGCATCGCCCTGATGATCCTCAAGAAGATGGGGCTTTCCACCGAACAGATCCGCCTGGAAATCGAGCGCAATCTCCCCGGGGGCGGCACCACGATGACCTTCGGCGAGATTCCCTTCAGCCCGCGAGTCAAAAAGGTCATCGAGTACGGCGTGGAGGAAGCGCGCCTCCTTGGCCACAACCATATTGGCAGCGAGCATCTCTTGCTGGGACTGCTGCGGGAAGAAGAGGGTATCGGAGGGAAAATCCTTCGCAGCCTCGGAGCCAACCTGTTGACCGCTCGGCAATTGACGGTCACCTTCCTCCGCAAGTCCGCACCCAGAGAACGAGACCGAAAAAGCAACACGCCGGCGCTCGACGAATTCGGCCGCGACCTCACGCAAATGGCGCAGGAAGGCCAACTGGATCCGGTGATCGGACGCGCCGATGAAATCGAACGCGTGCTCCAGATATTGAGTCGTCGCACGAAAAATAATCCGGTGCTCATCGGTGAGTCCGGCGTCGGCAAGACGGCAATCGTCGAGGGATTGGCCCAGCGGATTGTACAGTCGGAAGTGCCCGACAACCTTCTGTCCCGCCGCGTGATCGCCTTGGACCTCGGCTCCCTCGTCGCGGGCACAAAATACCGTGGCCAATTCGAGGAACGTCTGAAAGTCGTCATGAAGGAAATCGTCCAGGCCGGCAACATCATCATCTTCATCGATGAATTACACACGCTGGTGGGAGCGGGTGCGGCGGAAGGTTCCATCGATGCATCCAACATGCTGAAGCCTGCGTTGTCTCGTGGCGAAATCCAGTGCATCGGAGCGACCACACTCGATGAATACCGCAAGCACATTGAGAAGGACGGCGCGCTCAAGCGGCGCTTCCAGCCGATTTATGTGCAGCCCCCGAGCCTTGATGAGACCGTTCGAATCATCCAGGGTCTACGGGACCGCTATGAAGAACACCACGGTGTCGAGATTACGGAGGATGCGATCGTCGAGGCGGTCAAGCTCTCCGATCGCTATATCACCGATCGGTTCCTGCCGGACAAAGCTATTGACTTGATCGACGAGACCGGCTCGCGCGCCAAACTTCAGACCTATGCGCTCCCTGGCGAGCTCAAAGCGATGGAACAGGAACTGAAGAAAGTCTCCCGCGACAAGGAACTTGCGATTTCGATGCAGAACTTCGAGGAAGCTGTTCGTCATCGGGAAGAGGAAGAACGGCTGCGCAAGCTGCTCGATGAATCCAAGCGGGAATGGAAGAAAAATCAGGAAAAGCACAAACCGACGATCGGCAAAGAAGACGTCGCGTACGTCGTCTCGAAAATGACCGGCATCCCGCTCTTCAAGCTCGAGGAAGAAGAATCCAACAAGCTTCTCCGCATGGAGGAGTTCCTTCACAAGCGCGTGGTGGGACAGAACGAGGCGATTTCGGCTGTGTGCCGAGCGATCCGCCGGTCTCGTGCGGGCTTGAAGGAAGCGAAGAAGCCCATCGGTTCATTTATTTTCCTTGGGCCGACAGGCGTAGGGAAGACTGAGCTGGCGAGAACGTTGGCGGAATTTCTGTTCAACACGGAAGATGCGCTAATCCGAATTGACATGTCCGAATATCAGGAAAAGTTTACCAGCTCACGGCTGTTCGGAGCGCCTCCGGGCTATGTTGGCTACGAAGAAGGCGGCCAGCTCACTGAGCGCGTGCGGCGTCGGCCCTATTCAGTGGTGCTGTTCGACGAGATCGAGAAGGCCCATCCCGACGTCTTTAATCTCTTGCTTCAGGTCCTGGACGACGGGATCCTGACGGATAGCCTGGGCCGCAAGGTGGATTTCAAGAATACTGTCGTCATCATGACGTCGAATATCGGCACCAAGATGATACAGAAAGGGGTGTCGCTCGGATTCCAGAGCACGGATGCCGAGCAGGATCGGCACAAGAAGGAAGAGGTACTGGGAGAACTCCGTCGGCAATTCAGCCCAGAGTTCCTCAACCGGATCGACGAGATCGTGGTCTTCCACCAACTCGACAAGACGCACTTGACGAGCATCCTCGACATCCTGCTGCGCGAACTGAATCTGAGGCTGGTGGACAAGGGCGTCGAAATCGAAGTCGACGACGAGGTGAAGGCCTGGCTGATCAAGGAAGGCTACGAGCCACTCTATGGAGCACGGCCCATGCGCAGAACCATCCAGCGCGCAATCGGCGATCCCCTCTCTGAGGAGATGATCAAGGGTCGATTCAAGGAGAGCCGCAAGATCCGCGTCGTGCTACGTGACGGCGCGCCGACGTTCATCGAACAGGAGGCCATGGCAGAGGTCTAGCGACCGCTGTGACCCTCCATCACTCCCATGGCGAAGTCTTGTGCGACCCTTGTCGGAATGACGGCAAGGGTCGCATTTGTTTTTACGGCATGCCGCGTCTGTCTCGAAACATGATCAACCGCCAATCCGCCTTTCCATGGCAATCAGGTCCGATCCTGGGTATCGAAACCTCTTGTGACGAAACTGCCGCCTCGGTCCTGTCCTCCGATGGATCGGTCCTCTCCAACGTCATTGCGTCTCAGGATGCCGTCCATCAACGCTTCGGTGGCGTGGTCCCCGAACTTGCCTCTCGTGCCCACGTCGAGACGATTGAGTCCGTCGCAGACGCGGCCATGGAGGAAGCGAAGCTGTCATGGGCCGACCTGGCGGGCCTTGCGGTCACCCAGGGACCTGGCCTTGCTGGTGCGTTGATCGTTGGGGTCAATTACGCCAAGAGCTTGGCGTACACACTCGGGCTTCCCCTCGTTGGCGTCAGCCATTTGGAAGGGCATATTGCTTCCGCATGGCTGGAGGATCCGGAGTTTCCGTTGCCCTGTGTCGTTCTCGTCGTGTCGGGCGGCCATACGCACCTCTTTCTTCAAGATCAACACGGCCGCTGTCGTCTCCTGGGCTGCACCAGAGACGATGCCGCGGGAGAAGCGTTTGATAAGGGGGCACAGATGCTGGGATTGGGATTCCCAGGCGGCCCTGCACTCGATCGGCTCGCGCAAACAGGCAACGCCCGTGCGTTCGGGTTTCCGAAGTCCCGCATCAAGAAAGACAGCCTCGAATTCAGTTTTAGCGGATTAAAAACCGCATTGCTGTACACGCTCCATAGCATGGAGGAGCCTCAACAAGTCAAACTGAAAGCCGATTTGGCCGCAGGCTATCAAGAGGCGATCGTCACCGTTCTGATCGATAAGGCGTTCATGGCTCTCAAGCAGACGGGCGTTCGTGCGCTGGCAGTGGTGGGTGGAGTGTCGGCCAATAGCCGCCTGAGATGCTTGCTTCAAGAACGAGCTCTGGCGACAGACACAAGAATCAGCCTTCCGCCTTTACGCTTCTGTACGGACAACGCCGCCATGGTGGCGGCAGCAGGCAGACAAGCCCTTATCGCCGGTCGCCGGATGCCGTTGGATGCAGAGCCATGGTCGACGTTGGAACCGACGAGCGAGAGTTCTTTCGCTATAACCCCTGAGGCCTCCCATTCCTGAGATCTACGGTCAGACCAGCGGATTGCGACCCAGTCAAGTCACCGCCATCGAGCGGCTGTACCGGCGTCGCGTGCCTCACGACAAGGTGCTTTCTCCTGAGCTCGGCAGGACCATGTGTCAGATCTCACGCGAGATTCGGCGTCCTATCGCAATCCTGCTCAGTAGAAGGGGACAGGTTCAAGAAATCATCGTCGGAACTGATCTCACGCTCTCGGCGACGACCCTATCGAAGTTTCGTGTCGGAGCGCGGTCTCTCCGCGGGCTTCGTGTCATCCGGACACAGCTCCATGATCAGCCGTTGAGTCAGGAATCTTTGACCGACCTCGCCTATCTGCGCCTTGATTTATTCGGGGCGCTATCAGTGACGCCTGAAGGAAATCCCGGGAACCTGTATCTGGCTCATCTCTTGCCGCCAAACGGCACGGGTCAGGTCTGCAATATCCTCAAGCACACGCCGTTTCATCACGCCACCATGGCCTTCGACCGCTTTATTGAGGATCTCGAAGCAGACATGCAACGTGCCCAAGGGACTCACGCGGTAGGCCATGAGAGAGAATCGGCCATGCTGGTGAGCGCCTCATCACGAAGCCGAGTCGAACAAGAAGATCGTCTGCTGGAACTCGCAGAGCTGGCCTCTTCTGCAGGTGTCACGGTCGTCGACCGAATGGCGCAACGGACGCAGGACGGTCATCAACGTTACGTGTTGGGGAGCGGGAAGCTGAAGGATGTTCTGATCCAGACGCTCCATAGAGGGGCGGACATGGTCATCTTCGATCAAACCCTCACGCCCGCACAATCGAGAGCGATATCCGAAATGACGGACATTAAGGTCATCGATCGGACCCAGCTCATCTTGGACATTTTCGCTCGGCGAGCTCACACACGTGAGGGAAAAGTACAAGTCGAGCTGGCGCAACTACGATATTTGCTTCCAAGACTTTCCGGGAAAGGCCAGGAACTGTCCCGGCTGGGCGGTGGAATAGGCTCACGCGGACCCGGCGAAACGAAGCTGGAAACCGATCGGCGGAGAATCAGGGACCGCATCACGCATCTCGAACGCGAACTCGATCAGTTCGGCCGTCACCAGGATCAGCGGCGCGCCCGTCGAACGAGACACGGGTTGCCGGTGGTGTCACTGGTTGGATACACGAATGCCGGAAAATCGACCCTCTTGAATGTCCTGACTAACAGTCATGTCTCAACTGTTGATCGGGTATTTGAGACACTTGACACGACAAGCCGTCGGCTTCGATTCCCACAAGATCGGGAGGTCATCATTACGGACACCGTCGGATTCATTCGTGACTTGCCTGAAGAACTGCTGGGAGCCTTTCGCACGACGCTCGAGGAATTGCGCCAGGCGGATCTTCTTGTCCATGTCGTGGACGCCGGCGCGGCTGATGTCGACATCCAAATATCCGCCGTGGTTAAAATTCTTCAAGAACTGAATCTAGACATGCTGCGGAGGACGCTCGTCTTTAATAAATGCGATAGAATTCCGCCGGCCGAGGCAGACCGGCTTTGTCGTCGCTATCAGGCCATCGGCGTATCCGCGCTGCATCCCGACACCTTGCGCCCGCTCCTGGACCATCTCGACCGTGAACTCGCCGGGGTGGCACTTCCTCAACCAACCAGCCAGGTCGACCAAGCAGCTGCGCTTGCATCTCGGTTGTGACCTCTTCACAATCTGCAACCAGGGCATGCGACGTCCGCCAACATCGCCGGCTGCGAACCGGAAGCGATTGCAACGCATTGCGCAGGCGCTTGAGGCCGCGATGCCGGAGGCTAAGATCGAACTCTCCCATCGATCCCCGTGGGAACTGCTGGTGGCCACCATCCTATCGGCGCAGTGCACCGATCAACGGGTCAACCAGGTGACACCGGCGTTGTTCACCCGATACAAGACGCCGTCCGAATTAGCCAAGGCGCGTGTACCAGATGTGGAAGCGATCATCCGGTCAACTGGATTTTTCAAGAGCAAAGCGAAGAACATCGTGGCCTGCAGCCAGGTTCTCACCGAACGATTCGGCCAACGGGTGCCAGAACGCATGGATGATTTGGTCACCCTCCCAGGAGTCGGACGCAAGACCGCTAACGTCCTGTTGGGCCAAGCCTTCGGTCAACCGGCAATAGTCGTAGATACACACGTGAAGCGCGTGGCCAACCGGCTCGATTTGACCAGATCAGAGGATCCGGTGCAGATCGAACAGGATCTTCAGCAACTGCTGCCGTCATCGCAATGGACAAGCGTGTCTCAGCGTCTGTTGTTGCACGGCCGCTACATCTGTCTTGCCCGGAGACCCTTGTGCGGTCGCTGCTCGATTTATGACGACTGCTATGCGAGGGAGAAGCTGCCTCGATGATTCAAAGCATGACGGGATTTGGGCGGAAACAAGCGCCGTGGCAGGAGGGGACCATTACCGTCGAGGTGCGGTCCGTGAACCATCGATTTCTCGAGATGTCCTGCAGATTGCCCCGGACCTTGGCCATGCTCGAGGAAAGTTTTAAGAAAGCAATTCAGCAGCGCTGCACGCGTGGGCGTGTCGATTTGACGGTGACGATTCAAGGGACCAAGGGGCGCAGTGGAACCGTTGCTCTTGACCGTGCGCTTGCAAAACAGTACCATCACGCCCTCCGTACGCTAAAAGCCTCTCTCAAACTGAGCGGGCCTATTGATGTGGCCCTGATCGCGGGACTCCGTGATGTCGTGTCCGTCTCAGACCAGCCTCCCGAAGAGCCTGAATTGGCCAGGATGGTTCAACAACTCGCCAATCAGGCGTTGGACGACCTGCATCACATGCGAAAGCAGGAAGGCCTTGCCCTGGCCAAGGACATGAGGAAACGCCTTGAGACGATGAAGGATCACCGGTCTGCCGTGGCGAGTCGCTCGCCCATCGTCGTGCAGGAAAGCTTCGAAAGGATGAAAGAACGCATCGCCAAGCTGCTCGGAACAGAGCCGCCTGATCTTCCGCGATTGCACCAGGAATTGGCCGTCTATGCCGACCGTGGCGACATTACAGAAGAAATAGTCAGACTGGACTCCCATATGCTACAGTTTGAGCAGCAGCTTAACCGTGCGGAATCCGTAGGGAAAACGCTCGAGTTCTTGCTCCAGGAAATGGGCCGCGAAGTCAATACGATCGGCTCGAAAGCAAACGATGCCGCCATTGCAGGGCATGTGATTCATATGAAAGCCGAACTGGAACGCATCCGAGAACAGGTTCAAAACGTCGAATGAGCAGGTCCAGCACCACCCCTATGCCTTCCGGCCCGGTCCGGTCTTCCACGGAACGGCGGGGAATTCTCTTTATTATTTCCGCACCGTCCGGTACCGGCAAGACCACCTTGTGCAAGCAGCTGGTGGCGAACATTCCTGGACTCTGGCACTCGGTGTCCTACACGACGAGAACGCCTCGTCCCGGCGAAGAACACGGCCGCGAGTATTATTTTACCGACGATACCACCTTCCAAGCGATGATCGACCGACATGAGTTTGTCGAGTGGGCGCGCGTATACGGCCACCTGTACGGGACCCCGAGAAGGATGGTGGCTGACAAGATCGAGCAAGGTATCGACGTGTTGTTGGAAATCGACGTGCAGGGGGCGTTGCAAGTGAAGAAGAAGTTCGACGACGCCGTCTCGATTTTCATCCTTCCGCCGTCGATGACCGTGCTCCGTCAGCGCCTACTGAATCGCGCTTCCGATTCCTCTGAGGAGATTCAGCGGCGATTGCAAAAAGTCAAAGAGGAAGTCTGGAGCTATCGGGAGTATGCCTACATTGTTCGCAACGATGATCTCACGCGCTCGTTACAAGATCTCGAAAGTATTTTTCTAGGAGAACGGTTGAAAACCAAGCGGCTCAATATGGCCTGGATCGAAAACAACTTCATTCTGGACGACGAGGCCAAACCCGGAGATCGGAAAGATCTTCCATAACCCCAAGGAGTACAGATCCATGATCGACATGCTCAGCCTGTTACCGCAATATACGCCGGACCAATTTGACTCCCGGCACCGTCTCGTCATTGTTGCTGCCCAGCGCGCGAAACACATTGTGCAGGGATCGCGGCCCTTCGGGACGTCGCGGTTCACGAAGGAGACAACCATTGCTCTGGACGAAGTGCTCCGAGGGGAAGCGAAATTTCTTATCGGCAAAGAAGCGCGAGACGCGATGAAGGAAGCCAAGCGTGGTAAAGAAGGCGAGACGGAGCGCATGGCCATGATGACCGGAGAAGACGCGAGGGAAATCAAGAAAGAACTCAGCGTCTACGTGGATGACAGCCCCAAGCCGGTGGCAGGAGAACCAGAAGAATAGCACATGGAAGACCATGTCAGAAACCCTTCACTCACCGGCGCACGCATTGTCCTCGGCGTCACCGGGAGTATCGCCGCCTATAAGGCGGTGACGCTGCTGCGTGCGCTCGTGCGTGAAGGGGCGGTGATCGACGTGGCCATGACCCGCTCTGCCACGAAGTTCGTGACTCCGTTGACCTTCGAAGTTCTGTCTGGACGGCCGGTCACGGCAGACCTGTTCCAGGCGCATCAGGAAATGAAACATCTCTCACTGCCGGAGCACGCCGACGCCATTCTTGTCGCTCCCGCGACCGCAAATTTCCTGGCAAAGGCGGCTCTTGGACTGGGCGATGACCTGCTGTCAACCATGCTCCTGACCGGACGATGTCCGCTTGTCTGTGCTCCCGCAATGGACGGCGGTATGTGGTCCCATCCCACGGTCGTCGCCCATGTGGAGGCGTTACGGGCTCGTGGCGCTCTCATCGTTGATCCGGAAGAAGGCCCGCTTGCCTCCGGTCGAATCGGTCAAGGGCGAATGGCCGGAGAGGACCGGATTCTGGACGCCGTGCGTGCGGTACTGACTCCGAAACGGGACTGGCAGGGCCAACGGATCTTGTTGTCGGCTGGCCCAACGCAAGAGCCGATCGATCCGGTGCGCTACCTCTCGAACCGGTCGTCGGGCAAGATGGGCTATGCCATCGCCGAAGCAGCACGGAAGCGGGGCGCTGAGGTCATTCTCGTCAGTGGCCCGACTTCGCTTCCCGCGCCATCAGGAGTTGAAGTGATCCCGGTAGAGACAGCTGAAGAGATGCTGAAGCAGCTCAGCAACCGATTATCTTGGTCTACGGTGGTCGTCATGGCTGCCGCGGTGGCCGACTTTCGTCCCAGGCAGGTCGCTCCTCAAAAATTGAAGAAGCAGGGGAGACGATCCGCTACGCTCGAACTGGAGCAGACCACCGACATTCTTTCCACGATTTCAGGCCAGCGCACCACTCAATTGGTGATCGGCTTTGCGGCGGAAACTCATGATCTTCTGCCCCACGCCCGAGCGAAACTCGCGTCGAAAGGCCTCGATCTCATCGTCGCGAACGATGTCACCAGGCCAAAAGCCGGATTTGGTAGCGACTTCAATGCCGCTACGCTGATCGATCGAGACGGTCACACGACCGACATTCCGTTGAAGTCCAAACGTGAATTGGCGGACGACATTCTCGATGCCGTACGCCGGTTACTCGTGGACTCTCCTACTCGGAGACACGGCGATCTCCGCAAAAGGCGCTAACGATGCCCCCTCAGAAAAATATTGCGAGCGCCTTGGAAATCGATCGACTCGCCACGCAGCTGGCAACAAATCCACGTTCGAAGGCTTTTCTTCCGCTTGCGGAAGAATATTGCAAGGCGGGCATGTGGGAGGAAGCCGTCGGCGTCCTGGAAGACGGTCTGAAGTATTACCCCGGGTTCGTCACAGCCATGGTCGTGTTGGGACGCGCCTATGACCAACTGAATCAACCGACCAAGGCGAGGGCGGTTCTCGAGGGCGCCGTCAAGCTGAGTCCGGAAAATCTCCGCGCGCATCGGACTTTGATTAAGATCTATGCGGCGCAAGGACTCACCGAAGAGGCTCTCAAATCCTGTCACGTGATCCTCGCAATGAACCCACGGGACGAGGAGGTGCTCTCCCTTCAAGCCTCATTGGGCGCTCCAGAATCTGAGAAAGGACAAGGGGCCCCATCCCCGAAATCGGTGGAGGTCACAGGCCAGGTGACTGTCACACCCGGCACAAACACCGCGAGCGGGCCCCCTCCCGCCCTCGAGTCGGTCCCGACGTCCCTTCCTGACATTCCCACCGGAAAGCTGCCTAGCCCGCTCGACGATCAGAAGCCTCCTCAGGATGTCGCCCCCTCTTCTGATTCCGACGTGGTGACCACTAAGTCACACCAGCCGAGTCATGCTGATACCGTCGCACGCCTCGAGTCGTGGTTACGCTCATTAGAGCGGCAGCGCCGAGATCGATCGACACGAGATACCCACTCCGGCTCATAAGCTATTAATATCTTTCGACAGTTTGACCGCTCTCCAGTAGCCTGCTACAATGCCCCTCTCCTAACGCTGCCGGCACGAACACCACCAGGCTTTTGAATACATCGGCTGATCATGCTCCGGATACTCGTCTTACATGGACCCAACTTGAATTTGCTCGGTACCCGCGAACAGTCCATCTATGGTACCCAATCGCTCAAGAATATCGACTCGGCCCTCACGACGCTGGCCGAACATTTAGGGTTGCACATCGACATTCGCCAATCGAACAGCGAGGGGGACTTGGTGAACTGGATTCAGGAGAGCGGAAGCGGCTATCACGGCATCATCATCAATCCGGCCGCCTATACCCATACGAGCGTTGCGATCCGCGATGCGATTTCCGCTGTTGGCCTGCCCA
The DNA here is from genome assembly GCA_029240595.1 of Nitrospira sp. Lineage (GTDB taxonomy): Bacteria > Nitrospirota > Nitrospiria > Nitrospirales > Nitrospiraceae > Nitrospira_C. Next base: position 27,547 of record JARDZZ010000004.1, read on the forward strand.
CCGTCGAAGTCCACTTGTCGAATATCCATCAGCGCGAACCATTTCGACATCATTCCCACGTGGCGGGAGTGGCATTAGGCCAGATATCCGGTCTGGGACCATCGGGCTATCTCCTCGCATTGCGGGGCCTCCACGACCATTTAGCAGGGACCAAAAAGCTCAAAAATTCTCCGACGGCGTCCCGCCGACCGAAACGGGCGTCACGGTAGGGAAGCGGTCAACCTCATAGACGGTGAAGGGAGTAACGAGTGATTTCCACGACTGATTTTCGCGGCGGCGTCCGCCTCTTAGTTGACGGCGAGCCGTATTACATCGTCGAATTTCAACATGTGAAGCCAGGCAAGGGCGGCGCCTTTGTCCGAACCAAGCTGAAAAGCTATCTTTCCGGCAATGTATTGGACCGGACATTCCGATCGGGTGAGCGCTTTGAAGAGCCGGACCTGGAAGAACGGGAAATGCAGTTCTTGTATGCCACCGGCGATGAATACACGTTCATGGACACGGAAACCTATGAGCAGTTGACCTTCGAAAAACAGCAGCTCGGTGACAATGCCGATCTGCTCAAAGAGAACATGAACGTGAAGATTCTTATCTACGAGCATCGTCCGATCGACGTCGAGCTGCCGATTTTCATCGAACTCAAGGTCGTGGATGCTGAGCCAGGGGTGCGCGGCGATACGGCATCCGGCGGCACAAAACCTGCGGTCGTCGAGACCGGGGCGACCATCAAAGTGCCGCTGTACTTGGAAGTGGGCACCGTCATCAAAATCGATACCCGTACGAGGGCCTACGTGGAGCGGGTCCGGTGAGCCGGAAGAAGCCTCGCAGATCAAAGCGTCATGGAACCCCGATCGTGCTGCCCGGGTCTTTCGCCGGCGCGACGAGCGCCCAAGATGCCGCCGCGCAGCAACGGCAAATCCAGGACTTGATCGACCTCCTCAAACGGAACCATTTGACGGAACTGGAGATTGAGCGGGCAGGGGTACGCATCAGAGTCCGCCATGAGGCCGCGGTGAAAACCGTGTCCGCAGCCGTCAGTGAAGCTGGGGGCACGGGCCAAACCGTCTCACCACACACCAGCCCGCCCAATGAACTCGCCGAAGACACCGCCGGTCACATTACCATTACCTCGCCGATTGTCGGCACCTTCTATCGGTCGCCTTCCCCGGACGCCGATCCTTACGTGGAAGAAGGCGATTTCGTGAAAAGGGGGCAGGTCCTGTGTATCGTAGAAGCGATGAAACTGATGAATGAAATTGAGTCGGAGGTGGACGGGCGCATCACGAAGATACTCGTGGAAAGCACCAAGCCCGTTGAGTACGGCCAGGCGCTCTTCCTCATCGATCCCAAAGCGACCCCTTGATCCAGGCGCGCTCATCTCACTTCGACTCAGTGAGAACCCTTCCCCTCGTGTCATGACGGAGATGTGACCGTGTTCAAGAAAGTGCTCGTTGCAAATCGGGGAGAAATCGCACTGCGCGTCATCCGCGCGTGCAAAGAACTCGGCATCAAAACCGTCGCTATCCACTCGGAGGCCGATGCGGCCGGCATGCACGTGCGCGCCGCAGATGAGCGCATTTGCGTGGGCCCGGCCGAGTCCGCGTTGAGCTATCGCAATATCCCGAACGTCCTGAGCGCCGCAGAAATTACAGGGGCGGATGCCATTCACCCGGGGTACGGCTTCCTTTCTGAGAACGCACACTTCGCGGAAGTCTGTGAGTCCATCGGCGTGAAATTCATCGGCCCGACCTCAGAAAACATCGCACTCATGGGGGACAAGGCCAAGGCCAGAGAGATCGTGGCTCGTCGAGGGCTTCCCGTCACCCCCGGCAGTCCGGGCGAGCTGAAGAGCGAACAGGAGGCCCGTGAGGCGGCCGCCAAAATCGGCTATCCGGTTATCATCAAAGCCGCGGCGGGCGGTGGCGGTCGGGGGATGCGCGTGGTCAACAGCACCGACGAAGTGGCCCGGGCATTCCAGGCTGCTCAGGCGGAAGCGAAGTCCACGTTCGGCAACGACAGCGTGTACCTAGAACGGTACTTTCTCGAGCCCCGCCACATCGAAGTTCAGATCGCCGCCGATTCGCGGGGCCACGTCGTCTATCTGGGCGAGCGCGATTGTTCGATTCAGCGCCGTCATCAAAAACTCGTGGAAGAAACCCCTTCGCCTGCCGTGGATGAAAAGCTCCGACGTGAGATCGGACGAGTGGCGGTTGAAGCGGTCAAGGCCGTCCATTATCGAAATCTGGGCACCGTGGAATTCCTGCTCGACAAGGACCACAACTTCTTTTTCATGGAGATGAATACCCGCATCCAGGTAGAGCATCCCATTACGGAAATGGTGACGGGGATCGACCTCATCAAGGAGCAAATCACGCTCGCCAATGGACAACCCCTCTCGTTCAGACAACCCGACATCCGACTCACGGGTCACAGCCTTGAGTGCCGGATCAATGCCGAAGATCCGGAAAAATTCACGCCGTCACCCGGAGTGATTAGCAGGTACTGTGCTCCGGGCGGCTTCGGGGTTCGGGTGGATTCGGCAATGGAGTCCAACGCCGTCGTCGTCCCCTATTATGATTCCATGATCGCCAAGGTGATTACGCACGGGCGCGACCGGCTAGAAGCCATGGCCAGGATGCGGCGGGCACTCGACGAGTTCGTCATCGAGGGCATCAAGACGACGATTCCGCTTCACAAACGGATTCTCAATGATCCGGACTTCCAAAAAGGCCACGTCTCGACTACCTACCTCGAGCGCTTCCTCGCCAGCTAGACGCAAGCCATTCTCACTCGACAATGATCGTGCCGCTCATGCCCGCGTGGCCGCGCCTCGCGCAATAAAACAGATACACGCCGGGAATGGGGCGAACGAGCGCCTCGACTTTCTGATTCGGCGCCACAGGAAGGCTGCTGGATGGCCCCGGTGACATCCCGGTCTGATGAGCCAACAATGCCGTCTTGAATTCATGCCGCTCGCGGCCTTCGTTGACGACAAGGAGGCGAATCGGATACGCGGAGGAGACATGCACTTCGCTGGGCGTGAATCGGAAATCCTCCGCGACGATGCGGACGGTCTGTTCCCTCGATTCGCATCCGGACATGGAAGCGATCAGGAACAGAACCACCGCCATCACTGACGGCCTCGGCGACTGCTCGGGCAAGGGACAGCTCATGTCAGGCGGGCTGTTCCCTGGCGTCTGTTTCACGTCTCACGCTACAATGCACCTACCATGTCCCGGAACCAACGCACACGCACACTGTCCGGACTATACGTCATTCTCGACTCGTCGACGCAGCCCCCTCGCCCCCTCATTGACGTGTTGAACGGAGCCGCCATCGCCGGTGTCTCGATCTTCCAGTATCGCAATAAGACGGCCTCCATGAAAGAAGCCTTTCGCGAGGCCCTGCCGCTCCGGAACAGAGCGAGAGAGCTGGAGGTGCTCTTTCTCGTAAATGACCGTTGTGACCTGGCCCTTGCTCTGGATGCGGACGGCGTCCATGTCGGTCAGGACGATTTACCTGTGGCACAGGCGCGTAGGATTCTTGGACCTGAAGCCGTGATTGGATTGTCCACGCACAACGACCGACAGGTGGAAGCGGCCGACCGTCTACAACCGGATTACATCGGCTTTGGACCGATCTTCGCGCCCGGCTCAAAAACCGACCATGATCCTATTGTGGGGATTGACGCACTGAGAAGAATCCGCGTACTGACCCGACTGCCCATTTTCGCGATTGGCGGGATTCGCCTCGGTCAGGTTCGGGCGGTCATCGAAGCGGGAGCCGACGGCATCGCCGTGATATCTGCGCTGGCCAGCGCACCTGACATTGAAGTCGCCGTCAGCGCCCTCCTCGAGCAGATGTCCTGACCAGCTTGGCCAGCATAGTGATCGCCGCCATGTTTGCGAACCGACTCGCAGACTGCCGGAATCGTCGCATGAGACCCGGCACATAGGGGAGTGGACCGAGTACAGGCACCCCCGCCTGTTTTCGGAGCGCGTCCAAAGTCGTCTTTTCCTGAAGACGCGTGACCGACGATCGGACAGGATGCGTACGATTGAGGATGAGCGCGACAACCGGAATCCGCCGTCGGTGAAGCGCGTCGATCGTCAACAAGGCATGATTGATCCCTCCCAGCCCGGCGCGCCCCACCACAATGGCGGGCAGCTTGAGTCCACGCATCACGTCCATCACATCGGCGTCGGCCGTAATGGGCACCCGAACACCGCCGATGCCCTCCACCACGACCGATTGATAGCGGTTCGCGAGCAGACGATAGACTTGACGAATCACGCGCGGATCGATGCTCCGGCGTTCGATATGGGCCGCACCCAGAGGGGCTACCGGTTGTTCAAACTGATACGGACAGATCGCGCCCAGCGTTTCTTCGCTGTCAATAGCGGCCCGAAGCCGTGCCGCATCGGACTGGATGAGCCGAGAAGAAGTGACGCCGGTTTCGATCGGCTTCATGATGCCCACGGTCCTCCCCAGACGCCGCAACCGGATAGCCAGTGCCGCTGTCACCAGGGTCTTGCCTACGCCGGTATCGGTTCCCGTCACAAACACGCCGGCCCCGCCTGTGACTCGTCGCTGTATCATGCAAATAGACTCCGGCTGTCACAGTTCCAGACCTGACCGGAGACGTCCTTCAACTCCACGAGATGCATGACCGTACGCACGACTTCCTCAAGTGCAGGGGGCCGCCCGAGAGCATGGTCTCTCCACTGCTGCCTCCTGGACATTGCCTCGGTCGTCAAACGTGTGTGCTGCCACCCTGGCAGGACGAGATTGATACAAATGTTGTCCGGTCCCCATTCGACCGCCGCCGTCTTGACCAACCCAACCAGGCCGGCTTTGGACGCGGCATAGGCGGCTTGACCGGTCGATCCCTGAGATCCGGCGTGCGAGCCAAGAACCACGATGGATCCGCCTCCTTGGGCGAGGAGGGCAGGGGCCATTGCCCGGAGAGAATGGAATGTGCCCGTCAGGTTTGTCGCCATGACGTCCGCCCACTCCTCCGTGGAGAGTTTCAACAATACGCTTCCGCTTCCGACGCCCGCGCAGCACACAAAACACACAGGCCGCGGGTTGTCTCGAATGAACGCAGCGATCAAGTGGTGCACCGCTTGAGCATCCCGCACGTCGGCTTCATAGAGCTGGCCGCTGCCCCCGGCCTCCTGCACATCGTGCAGCGTCGACTCGGCTGCAAGCTTTTCCCGATGATAGTGGATGCCCACGCACCAGCCGGCCTTCCCGAACCCGCGGCTGATGGCCTGGCCTATCCCGCCGGAAGCGCCAGTCACAAGGACGGCCCGCGGCCCTGCTCTCGCCTGACAACTCGCTGTTGCGCTGGGACGAGTCTCCATGGGCAAGGGATTATGGGTGTGCTCAAGGCACGAAGGCAAGCCTGCCCGAGCCCGATGAAGTTTCTCCGCCCTTGCTGCCCCCACGATTCATGTGATACCGTTTCCTAAACGCTGAGCTTCTTGCCCTTATGCCCACAGGAGTTGGCCACAACGTGCGATTCTGCAGCCTGACCGTCTTGTGCCTGGCGCTCTCTTGGTCGGTTTCACTTGCCGCCGAAGAGCTCACCGGCATCGTGCAATCATCGGATTATTTTCCTGACACCATCGGAAGCCATTGGGAATATCACGGTCAAATCACCGAAGGGCCGCTTCAAACGATCGAACACAAATTTTTTACCAATGTGTCCACGGTAGTCGGAACCAAACCCCTTCGAGGGATGACCGTCACAGTGTTTCATGATACCAACCCCGGCAATCATGGGCCCTCCGACAGCTTCTATCGGCGCGATGTGGTCGGCATTGTGTACCATGGGTCCGATCCCGGCACTCCCCTGGAGAAACAGCTCATTCCCTATCAGATCGTTCGCTTTCCGATACAAATTGCCTCGACCATCCAGCAATTTGATAAGAAAGGCCTCGATTTCGGAACGGACATGGATCGGGACGGCGTGAATGAGAAAGTGGACGCGCATGGCACCTCGACCGTCGCTGGGTTGGAATCGATTACCGTCCCGGCTGGGACCTTCAAGGATGCCGTCAAGGTTGAAGCCTACATGCGAATGAAAATCCATCTCTCCGGAGCCTCACGAACCGTCACCGGCACGGATGTGATGACCGCCTGGTTTGCCAAAGGGGTCGGACTGATCAAATATGTGGAGCGGCAGGAACTGTCTCCGCTTGAAGACCGAGGCGTGATTACGGAAATCATGGAGGAGTTGGATTCATACGAAGTAAAATCCCCGAATGCATCACTCGGCCGGAGCGAAACCCCTGCGGAGCGTTTGTTCGCTCACGATTCTCGACACCATGAATTGCAACAAGTAGTCTTCCCCTCCAGCTTTCGCCCCCACCCCTGACAGCCGGTGCCCGCCAAAAGGTTGGCGGTTGACGAGAGCACCGGTGATGGGTCGGTTCAAGTAGAGATTTCCGACATCGAATCGCAGCCGCGCCAAGTCGAGATTGGCCGGGCTGCGCGAGTAGACTCCCCCGGTTAGTGCATAGTCCGTCCCATTCGCGACTGCGAGGGCCTCGTCGAACGATTCCGCTCTCATCACCGCCAGCACCGGCCCGAAGATTTCCTCTTGTGCGATGCGAGCGGTGGGTGTGACGTCGGCGAAAACGGTCGGCGCCACGTACCAACCAGGCTGCGGTACCCGGCCTTCAACCACCACACGCGCTTCCTGACTGCCGATTTTGATGTACTCCAGGATGCTGGCCTGCGCCCGCTCGTCGATGACCGGTCCCATCTGAGTTCCGGGTTCTTCAGGATTGCCCACCCGCAGGCTCGAGATTGCATCTCGAAGCCGGCTCAGAAAGAGGTCATAGACCGCGGCGTGGACGATGACGCGTGAACAGGCGGAGCACTTCTGCCCGCTATAGGAGGTGCTGGACGCCACCACACCGGCAACGGCATCGTCCAAGTCGGCCGTTTCGTCGACAATGATCGCATTCTTCCCGCCCATTTCGGCAATCACCCGTTTCACCATCCGTTGGCCGGTCGCGATCGTCGATGCGTCTTTCAGGAGATTGAGCCCGACGTGCTTCGAGCCGGTAAAAGCAATGGTGACCACGGCAGGATGATGCACCAGGGCTTGTCCCACGGTCGGTCCGCCGGGCAGACAAAAGAGCACGGCTGGAGGCACTCCTGCTTCGATCAAGATCTGCACGAGCATGCGGCCGATCAGGGGCGAGCGCTCCGACGGCTTAAAAATAACCGGGTTACCCGTCACCAGCGCCGCGGACACCATACCGGCCGGAATCGCGAGAGGAAAGTTCCAGGGGGCAATGACCGCGGTGAGCCCTCGTGGACTCAATAGGCGATGATTGAGTTCACCTGGTGCATGTCCCAAGCGCTTGGGCGTCGAAAGGCGGAGACCCTCCGCGGCATAGAATTCCAAAAAGTCGATTGCCTCGGCGATATCCGCATCCGCCTCGCGCCAGGGTTTTCCACATTCCAGAATCTCCCAGGCAGCCAGAGGCTCCCGATGAGCCCGCATGAGGGCTGCTGCGGCTTGTAAAACCTTCACCCGTTCCGCAGCCGGTCTATCGCGCCACGCCGGCCACGCGTCGCCTGCCTGACGGATGGCATGCTCGACGTTGCTCCCGTCGGCCGCTTGAACGACCCCGACGACTTCATCCGGGCGACTGGGGTTGTGCGAGGTCAGGAGAGGTCCGCTCAGCGTCACCACACCAGCAACTGGTGGCCACAACCTGCCGAGCTGGCCTTTCACCACGCCGATGGCCTCCTGCATGGCTGATCGCGCCTCAGGCTGAGAAAAATCGCGCAAGGGCTCATTGCGAAAGCCGGTCGGCTCGCTGGCCGGCATCGGAGTCGTCTGAGCCGTCGACGGCGCCAAGAGCGTGGTCAACGGCTGCGACTCCACATATTCCTTTCTCAAGAAGGATTCATTCGACGTATTCTCCAAGAGCCGTCGCACGAGATAGGCCATGCCGGGAAGCAGATCGCCGACCGGAGTATAGAGCCGCAGACGACGGCCTCGCCGCAACACGGCCTGCTGGAAGGGCTCGGCCATGCCGAAGATCATCTGGTACTCCCACGTGGAAGGGGGAAGCCCCAGCTGCTCAGCCACGGCCTCGACATAGGCGAGTGTGCGCAGGTTGTGTGTGCCGAACGCCGGCCGGATGAGGGAGGACGCCTCCAACAGGATGCGCACCAACGATTCGTAGTTGAAGTCGGTCTCCGCCTTCTCTTCAAATAGCGGCACCGGCCAGCCCCGCTGGCGGTAACGAATTGTGTCCGAATCCCAGTAGGCGCCTTTCACCAGCCTGATCGTGATCGGCGCGCCCCGCGTGCGAACCCATCCAAGCAGGGATGCCACATCCTGAGTGGTCTCTCGATGGTAAGCCTGAAGGGCCAATCCCGCATGAGGAAACTGCCGATAGGGCGTTTCCGTGAACAGCCGTGTGAAGATCTCGATCACAAGCGATTTTGTATCGGCTTGTTCCATGTCGAAGATCAGCGAAGCCGGCGCTCGCATGGCCATATCCACGATGGGCCGCAGGCGTGACGCGACCGACTCAAAGCTGGCCTCGGGATCAATCGGATCGAGAAAGGGAGACAGAGCCGAAATCTTGAGTGAAAGCTGCACCCGCGGCACGGCACCGAGATGATCTTTCTCCAGAAGCGGAATGGCCGGCCAGACTCGCGCGGCCTGAGCGAAGCTGTCCAGGGCAGCCACACATCGATCCCGGTAGCGATCGGCTTCCTGGTGGCTGATTGTGGCTTCGCCGAGCAGATCGACGGACCAGGCCTTGCCACCCGCCCACAATGCGCCCAGGACCGGCACGGCATCCTCGATTGACGAGCCGGCGATAAAGGTCCGCGCCATCTGCTCCACCTGGGCACGAATGGCCCGTCCGCTCAGACGGGCGCCGATGCTCGTTGCAGACAGGGCCTTCAACCCCCAGCGAAGACCAAAAGCTTGATCGGCCATCGCCCCGAAGTATTCCTGTGCCAGGGTCACGACCCGTTGATCGTCGGCGACCGACGGCAAGACGTCAATGAAACGGAACAGCTGTGTCTTGAAGTCGAGGTCATGCATCGCCAGATTGATGGCCGCTTGCGACCACCATTGACGTTCAAAAAGAGCAGGAGCCTGCCCTGCAGAGAGTCGGGCGAGTTCTCCTCCAATGTGTTGGACAGAAGATTCCAGAGGATCAATGGCAGCCACGGCGGACCTACCGGCTTACGGATAACGTTCTCACACCGTTCAGTATACACCCCCGTCTGGTGCTCGCCCCGGCGGCAGGCAAAGAATTTCTTGATTAAAGTCTGCTACTTGTGTACTCTTACTCAGCGAGACTTCAGTCCCGGCCAGAGCGGTCGTGAATTCCCTAACACGCCGGAGTGCCTATAGCTCTTTGAGTGGGCTGAGAAGCTCTGCGTGCTGCTAAACAACGTGCCCGAGCCAGCGACAACGCGACATAACCTACTGTTGAATGTTCAGAAGGAGTGAGAATGCCGGACGCTGTTGGAACCACCCCGTTTGCCTATAAGACGTTCACGCTCTTTTGTCTCGTCGTTGCCGTCACGCTGATCGGAACACCGCTCTTCGGCTATCTCTATGGCTATACGCTGTTTGACTGGGCCCTCTTTGCCATCCTCTACGTGTGTACGGGCCTGGGCATCACGGTCGGCTATCATCGGTTGATTTCACATCGCAGCTTCGAGTGCCATCCCTGGGTCAAAGCCCTGCTGTTGATCGCCGGAGGATGGGCGCTGCAAAATTCCGCCCTTCGCTGGAGCGCCGACCATCTTCGCCATCACGCGAGGACGGACCAGGAAGAAGACCCCTACAATGCCCAGAAAGGCTTTTGGCATAGCCACTGCATTTGGCTCTTCATCAACACCTCGCACCGGACGGAAAACTACGAGCGGCAATTGCGCAAGGATCCCATCGTCATGTGGCAGCACCGGCACTATCATGCGGTCGTGATCTCCGGGTTAGCGTTTCCCTTGCTGCTGGGCTACCTCCACGGCGGACTGATCGGCGGCATCGGATGTTTTTTTCTCGCCGGAATGTTCCGGATGTTCATGGTGCTCAATTCGACCTTTGCCATCAACTCCCTGTGTCATATGTTCGGAACGCAACCACACGGAACGGGGGACAGCAGCCGCGACAACTGGCTGGTCTCTTTCCTCAGCTTCGGTGAGGGGTACCACAATTACCACCACACCTACGCGCGCGATTACCGAAACGGCCCTCGCTGGTACAACTTTGATCCGTCCAAGTGGACAATTTACTGCCTCTCCATGCTCGGATTGGCGACCAATCTTCGCCGCCTCGATTCAACTGTCTTGTCCGAATAGACTCTCGAGCGGTCCTGCCAGGGCCAATGGGCCCATTTTCTTTCGGCTTCTGTATCCCTTATGATGAAGTAGTAGGGAGTGGTCGAACCGATACTGACCCTATTCAGTTGCTGTCCGACCCATGACGGCAGGAGCACAGCCACACGCGTGCGGCATAGCGTGTGATTTCGCGCGATAAGGAGTCGTGTATGGCTGACGAAGAGCAAGCGGCCCAACCCAAAGAAAACCTGATCCCGGGCGTCAAACATGTCATCGCGATCAGCAGTGGGAAGGGCGGCGTCGGCAAATCGACCGTTGCCGCAAACCTCGCCTGCGCGCTGGCCTTGACGGGCGCCAAGGTCGGCCTGATGGATGCCGATCTCTATGGGCCGAACATTCCCATGATGATGGGCAGTACGGCCGGGCCTGAGCAACGAGACGGGAAGATTGTTCCGGTCGAGAACCATCGCGTGAAACTCATCTCAATGGCGTATCTCGTCCCCGAAGAAGCGCCGCTTGTGTGGCGTGGGCCGATGGTGCATCAATACCTCCAGGCGTTCTTCCGCGACGTGCTCTGGGGAGACCTCGACTATCTTCTGATCGATCT
>JARDZZ010000185.1 GCA_029240595.1 Nitrospira sp.
GAGCAGATGGGACCTGATTCGCCTTCCAAGGACAACTGCCGGAACCGCGTGCGGCATGGCCGTTTCGACCATATGTGAAACGAATGAAAACAACCGGTGAGGGTGTGACGTGAACGGGACCCTTGAAGACCTTCTAGGCGCTTCACTAGTAGGGGCGTTGACCTGTTATCTTCTGACGGGAGGAGCAGACTTTGGCGCCGGCATCTGGACGTTCTTTGCATTTGGCCGGAGCGGCCAGCGGCAACGGGCCTTGATCGATCAAGCAATTGGTCCCATCTGGGAAGCCAATCATGTCTGGCTGATCGTTGCCGTGACCATCCTCTTCACTGCCTTTCCACCTGCATTTTCCCTGATTGCGACAGGGTTGCACATTCCGTTGTCTCTCATGTTGGTCGGTATCGTGTTACGAGGAACCGCCTTTGCGGTCCGGACGCATGACATTACCTCACGCGACGGCAGCAGTTCCGTCTCACCCATATGGGGATATCTGTTCGCCGTCTCCAGCATCATCACCCCTGCGCTGCTCGGCATCAGTGTCGGAGCCGTGGCCTCCGGCCGGCTCCCAGTGGCTTCTTTGCCCTCCGGCTCGTTCACCGAACGCTTCATTGCACCCTGGTTGGCAGCTTTTCCCCTGAGTGTTGGGCTCCTCACGACGACCCTTGTGGCGTATTTGGCTGCCGTGTACCTGCTGGTTGAATCGCAGGATCCCGAGCTTCGAGCTGCGTTTAGGCGTCGAGCCCAAGCCGCATGCCTAGCCCTACTGCTGACGGGTGGCTACGTGCTGATCCAAGCTCGCCAGGGGGCTCCCGAGATCTATGCCGGCCTTCGCCACACGCCAGTCGGCCTCCTGGCGATTGTTGTCACACTCGGATTGCACCTCGCTGCTCTGGTGACCCTCTGGAAAGTCCGCGATCGGGCGGCCAGGATGTTCGCCGTGGCCGGCGCGGTGATCATGCTGTGGGGCTGGGCCCTTTCCCAGTATCCTTATCTCGTCGAGCCGAACATTACCATCGCCGACGCTGCCCCTGCTGAAACCCTCCGCTTACTGCTCGTGAGTCTCATTTTAGGATCGATCATTCTGTTCCCACTCCTTTATTATCTCTATCGCATCTTCAAAGGACGCGTCCTGTTTGACGCGTAACTCGAGCCTGATCGTGAGAGACCCAGGAAAGGCGACGATGGAGGTGAGCATGTCTACAAGCCTCGTTCGATTCTTGATGGGAACTATCGTGCTGGCAGCGGTCTGTTGGTCGATATTGTCTTGGCAGCACCCTGGTGCGCGAGGCCAGGAGGCCAAACGCTACGTGTATAAGGTGGTCGACGTCCCGCCCGACAATACGGCCATGCAGAATACGCTCAATGAGTACGGCGCCGCCGGATGGGAATTAGTTGTTATCGGAATGGGGGACATGACCAGCCCGCGGTTGGTATTCAAAAAGTAACAACGATAGCGCCACCTCAGACACACTGTCTGTGCGGGGACAGCTTGTCGTGTTACTACCGGGCTTTGCCGCGAGGCGTGTGGATCGGGAAATGTGACGAACGTCTCTTCCTTGAAGCGTTTCCGTCGTTTGGAAGCGGAAGGTCTGTGCTTTGCACAACGACACCTGACTCCTTTGAAGGACAGGGAGGAACCCAGCACATGCCAAGGAAGATAGACCGCCGCCGATCGCAGAAACCTAGCACTCAGCGGAAAACCGCTCCGATGAAAGCCTCGGAGGCACGCGGGACGACACGAAAAAGAGGGAGTTCCGCTGGCGGCTCTCTCAAGCGCGGCAGTCGAGCAGTGACCTCAAACGATCGTCCGACCAAACGATCTCAAACAGCACGCCGCTCGTCACCTCGCGCGTAGCTGTTTCCTCACTGTCCAAACCGAAAATCGGTACGTTCAATGTCATCTGCCCGTTCGGTCACATATCCGCGAACAATCGCTATTTTGCGCGCATTGCAGCTCGGGGATTTGCTCTGCTCGGTGCCGGCATTCCGCGCATTGCGCGCCGCATTCCCGAAGGCCAGTATCACGCTCATCGGATTGCCTTGGGCGAAAGCGTTCGTTCAGCGCTTCACGCACTATCTGGATGAATTCATCGAATTCCCGGGCTATCCCGGGCTGCCGGAACAGGATACCGATTTTGGTCGACTGGCAACCTTCCTAGAGTATATGCGGGCGCGGCGCTTCGATTGGCTGATTCAGATGCAGGGAGACGGCTCGTATGTCAACGATCTCGTCCGCCTGTGTGGAGCGCGCGAGCGGATGGGATTTGCGCTGCCCTCTGCCGACGGGAGCGTCCTTCCCGGTTTCCTCCCCTACCCATCTGACTGTCCGGAGATTCATCGGCATCTGAGACTGATGGAGTTCATCGGCGTGCCTTCCGTTGGGGATCACCTCGAGTTTCCCCTGGGTGCACAAGATCACGCCGAGTTCAAAGCGCTTCCCGAGGCCGCGTCGTTACAGCCCGGCTCGTTTGTCTGTCTCCATCCGGGAGGCAGAGGGCTCGCGCGTCGCTGGGCGACTCAGGACTTTGCCGAGGTCGCGAAGGGATTAGCTCATCGGGGTCTGCAACTGGCCTTGACGGGAGTTGCAGAGGAACGGTCGCTCGTAGAACACGTCGCTCGTTCCCTTCCCGTTGCCTCCGTGAATCTGGCGGGCAGGACGACGCTGGGGTCGCTCGGAGTGGTATTGAGCCGCTCCCGCATGCTCGTCGCCAACGACACCGGGGTGTCACATGTGGCAGCGGCTCTCCGAGTTCCTAGTGTCATTCTTTCAGTCGGTTCTGATCCTCTGAGATGGAATCCTCTCGATAGCTCTCGGCATCGGGTGCTGGTGGGAGAGTCGACCGACCCTCAGGACGTACTGGCTCAGGTTGACGATCTCCTCAGCCGCGGGCCGACCGTTGAACCGACGAGGGTGAATACAGCCGACAGGCCGCTGAGGATTTTAACCTGGCACGTGCATGGGAATTACCTCTTTTACCTCACCCATACTCCTCATGACTGGTTCTTGCCTGTGGGCTTCGATCGCCCAGGATACAGCGGCCGAGCGCCGGGATTTCCCTGGTCCGAGCGGGTGAAGGATGTGCCGGTTTCGCAACTGAAACGCCTGACCTTTGACTGCATTTTGTTTCAATCCAGATCTGCTTACCTCGAAGAGCAATTCGAGCTCCTCACTCCGGAGCAGCGCAGACTGCCGAAAGTGTATCTCGAACATGACCCGCCGGATGATCCGACGGATTCGCGCCATATCGTGAATGAGGCAACCATGCAGCTCGTGCACGTCACGCACTACAACCGCCTCATGTGGGACAACGGTGACACGCCGGCCGAGGTGATTGAGCACGGAGTGCCAGACCCGGGAGACGTCCGTTACAGCGGCGAACTGCCGCGTGGGTTGGTCGTGATCAATGACTTGCCGCGGCGAGGCCGTCGAGTTGGCGCCGATCTCGTGGCACGCATCAGACGCACGATTCCGTTGGACGTGATCGGGATGAACTCGGAAGCGGCCGGCGGGCTCGGGGAAATCTCGCATGACGACTTACCGCGATTCATGTCGCGTTATCGGTTTTTCTTTCATCCCGTGCGCTATACAAGTTTCGGTCTTGCCGTCTGCGAGGCGATGCGTATCGGCCTTCCGATCGTGGCCTGGTCGGTTACCGAGATGCCGACTGTGCTGCAGGATGGCATTTCGGGCTATCTCGCGAATGATCCCGACCGGCTGCTGCAACGAATGGCCTTGTTACTGGCCGATCCGGATGAAGCGCGACGGTTGGGTGAGAACGCTCGCGAAGCGGCACGGACCCGCTTCAATCTTGAACGATTCAGCGCTGATTGGCACCGCCTGCTGACAGCGTATACATCCCGTCACCGTGCGACACGGCCGGTGCCGGGCGTGGCACAGAGGACAGTCGAGCCGTCATTAAACAAAGGAACACCATGCGCGGCCAAATTGCATTGATCAGCGAACATGCCTCCCCCCTCAGTGTACTGGGTGGTGTCGACTGCGGCGGCCAGAATCTCTATGTGGCCAAGGTGGCTAAGGCACTGAGCTCACTCGGATACGAGGTCGATGTGTTTACGCGGCGTGACGACGATCAGTTGCCGCACATGATCGAGTGGGAGCAGGGCATTCGTGTGATCTACGTTCCGGCAGGACCGCCTCGGTTTGTCCGCAAAGAGGACCTTTATCCATTCATGCAAGAGTTCACCGACTACATGGTCCAGTTCTGTCGGGGACAGCGAAAAGCCTACGACCTTGTCCATGCAAACTTTTGGATGTCAGGTCTCGTGGCTGCGGAAATGAAACGTCGTCTGGGCCTTCCCTTTGTCATCACGTTTCATGCGCTGGGTCGTGTGCGGCGGTTGCATCAACAGCAGGCTGACGGCTTCCCGGATGTGCGGTTTACCGTAGAAGACCGTCTCGTCGGCGAGGCCGATCGCTTGATCGCCGAGGCGCCTCAGGACGCCGGCGATCTCATCCGGCTCTATGGCGCCGATCCGTCACGTATCGTGATCGTTCCGTGCGGCTTTGATCCTGAGGAGCTTTGGCCGCTGGACAAGACCTCCGCGCGGACAACCATCGGCCTGCCCGCCGACGAAGGGATGATTCTCCATGTCGGGCGCATGGTGCCGCGGAAGGGCATCGATACGGTGATTCGAGCCTATGCCCGCTTTCTTGCGGATTATGACCGTCCGACGAAACTGGTGATTGTCGGCGGCGAGTCGGATGAACCCGATCCCGAGCGCACACCGGAAATCGGCCGCTTGCAGCGGCTCGCGGCAGATCTCCGCGTGCAGGATCACATCTGGTTCGCGGGACGGCGCGGTCGAAGCGATTTGAAATATTACTACAGCGCAGCCGATCTCTTCGTGACCACTCCCTGGTACGAACCGTTTGGCATTACGCCGTTGGAAGCCATGGCGTGCGGGACGCCGGTCATTGCCGCGAACGTCGGCGGCCTGAAATTCTCCGTTCGTGACGGGGAGACAGGTTATCTGGTGCCGCCGGGCGATCATGAAGCGATCGCAGAGAAATTCCACTTGCTCTATTCGAGCCCGCCGCTGTTGCAGTTGTTCGGTCAACAGGCCATCGCGCGGGTGAACGAGTCGTTCACATGGATGCATGTCGGTGAAGGGTTGTCGAAGATTTACGACGAGGTCATGCTCCAATGCGGCATCAGACAGAATACCGCTGTGGCGACATCCATTGATCGAGCCATGGATCGCGCCATTGACTCGCTGTGTGAGGCGAAGCGCCGGCTTCGTCTTCCTATGACCGAAGCGGCGGTGCGATTGGGCGACTGTTTAACGCGTGGTGGACGTGTGCTCGTCTATGGACCGTCCGACAGCGCCGACACCGCGGATGAATGGGTCACTGAGTTGACAGGCCGCCTCATCAGTCATCCAGGGTGGCGTCTCCAACGGATTCTCCTTTCGGGTCCGGAGGTGGATCAACTGCAGGATCTTACCGACGTGTTGCTCGACATTCCCCTGGCGGATAGCCGGCATATCAGGCATGTCCAGAAGCTGCTCCTGAATGTGCTCTTGGATCTGGTGCAAGAGCACATGGCCGCCGAGGATCGACGAACAGGTACGCATTCCCTGCCATCGGTCCTCACGAGAGCACGGCGGACGAAGATCGCTGCAGGCACGCGTCGACATCAGCTGATCAACACGACTGGAAAGGCAATGCCTCCATGATACCGGCAGTATTTCTCGACAAGGATGGCACGCTCGTTGAAGACGAGCCGATGAACGTCGACACGTCGCGGCTTCGTTTCTATCCCGATGTATTCGCAGCCTTGCGGTTGCTTCAGCAGGCGGGATTTGCCCTCGTCATCGTGACGAACCAAGGGGGCGTCGCTCACGGACGTTTCAGCGAAACCGACGTTCGGGAAATGCGCTCCTATCTCGAGCGGCGTTTGCAGGATGCGGGCATCACGCTGAGGGGCTTTTATTATTGCCCTCACGCTCCCGACGGCATTATCGAGTCCTATGCGATCAAGTGTCTCTGTCGGAAACCTCAACCTGGCCTGCTCATGCAAGCGTGTGGCGAGTTGCGCATCGACATGAGTCAATCCTGGATGGTGGGCGACATCCTGCATGACGTCGAGGCCGGTCGTTGGGCCGGGTGCCGGACAATTCTGTTGAACAACGGGCATGAAACCGAATGGCTGCTCACCGAAAGCCGATGGCCTGATTATATTGCCGAGACGCTACTCGAGGCGGCACAGCTCATTACCCGGTCCGCTTCCCACAGGCCGGGGCACCCGACGCCTGAACGTCAGGAGGAGGAGCGATGACCGGCTGGAAGTCGGCGCGTAACATCTTATGCGTTCGCCTCGACGCGATGGGTGACGTCTTGATGACGACACCGGCTCTGCAAGCGTTGCGATACTCGCTTCCCCATTGCCGGCTCACGCTGTTGACATCGGCGAGCGGCGCTGAAGCAGGCCGGCTTGCGCCGTCGATCGAAGAGGTCATCGTCTACGAGGCTCCGTGGATGAAATCAGCAGCGCCGAGAGAGAGCAGCGCCCCCGACCACGCGATGGCGCAACAACTGAGGGATCGACATTTCGATGGGGCGGTGATTTTCACCGTGTACACACAAAGTGCCTTGCCTGCGGCGTTCCTCTGTCTGCTCGCCGACATTCCCTTGCGTCTCGCCCATTGCCGTGAAAATCCGTACCGCCTCTTGACGGACTGGGTCAAGGAGCTTGAACCCGAAACGTGCATACGGCACGAGGTCCGCCGGCAGCTCGATTTGGTCGCGGCGATCGGGTGCACAGGTCCTGACGACCGCCTGACCATCACAATCGGATCCCATGCGTCAGAACAGGTGGACCGCCTGCTGTCTCCCTGCATCGATTGGAAGAGGCGCTGGATCGTTATTCATCCCGGCGCGACTGCCCTGTCTCGTCGGTATCCTCTCCCCTCATTCGCGTCCGTCGCCGGACAACTGGCCCGGCGTCACGCATGTCAAATCGTGTGGACCGGGTCACAAGCGGAAGCAGGCATGATCGAGGAGGCGCAACAAGCCATGCAGGAACCATCCGTGTCTCTGGCCGGACGGCTGAGCGTCGAAGAACTGGCGGCGGTAATTGCCAAAGCGCCGCTCGTGATCTCCAATAATACCAGCGCCGTCCATTTGGCATCAGCAGCCGGAACACCGGTGGTCGACCTCTACGCCCTCACCAACCCACAGCATACGCCGTGGCGGGTGCCCAACCGGGTCCTCTTCGAAGACGTTCCATGCAGGTTTTGCTATAAGAGCGTCTGTCCGGAAGGTCATCACCGATGCTTGCAAGGCGTCTCGCCCGACGCCGTCGTCCAGGCCGCACTTGAGCTTTTGAACGACACCCGACCGACAGACCTAGACTCCTGCATTGTTGCGCAAAGAGACAACTTGTCTGCGTCAGGACAATTTGCGAGCTCATGTCGGCGGCCTCATTAGAGTATTAAGAGACCGCTCGTATTCGTTTCGAGTTCTTAGCCACTCGTAGCTGGGCTGGTCTGTCTTTTGCGTCGTCAGCGCATTTTATTCTCTGCCCGAAAGGAGCGTTATGCACCATCATGATCACGCCCCACATCCACACCTGCAGCACTGTATCGATACCTGTGCGGCCTGCGCTCAAATCTGCGATCGCTGCGCCGATGATATGATCGGAATGGAGGGCGGCGAGGACCGAGAGCTTCGAGAACTCTGCATTCGTCTTTGCCGGGATTGCGCCGATCTCTGCGCATTGTCCGTCCGCTGGATGAGCCGGCTTTCGCCTTCGACCGAGTTGCTGTGTCGAACCTGCGCCGATATCTGCGATCGGTGCGCGAGCGTGTGTGAGCAACACGCCTCGCATCATCCACTTTGCGGCGATTGTGCGGTTGAATGCCGCCGCTGCGCGGCAGCGTGCCGGGACATGGCGACAGCCGCAGCCTAACTGCCCGATGACAAGGAGGAGCCATGCTTCGAATCAAGGACGTGATGACCCCTCAGGCCGAAGTGATTTCCCCCGATGCCACTGCTGAGGAGGCAGCGGCAGTCATGAAGACACTGGACATAGGGGTCCTCCCAGTATCCGACGAGCAAGGGCTGGTGGGAATATTAACGGATCGAGACCTCGTCGTGCGCGTGATGGCCGCGACCCGCGATCCGAAGGCTATGCTTGTCGGCGAAGCAATGACCCCGTCGGTGGTCTATTGTTTCGAAGATGACGACATCGAGCAGGCCGCCACGGTGATGGCAGGACAACAGATTCGGCGTTTGCTCGTACTCGACAAGAACCGGAAATTGGTCGGGATCGTGTCGATGGGCGATATTGCGGTTCACGGGCGCGATCCGCAGCTCACCGGAAAGGTGTTGGAGGACGTGTCGCAACCGGCAACACCAAATCGGAGCGACAACGCGAACCGCGAGGGCGGATTCGGTCAAGCGGCATGAACTGAGATGCCTATGCTGCCGAGTTCACGGTATGTCCTGGCTGGAGCATTGGGTTTCACCTTGACAATCGGGTGGGGTCACTTGGTCCTGGCCGTTGAGCCCCCAAGTCCGACTCCTGGCCCCACGTTTCCCAATCCGCAGCCTACTCCGCCAACTCCGGCTCCTGTGCCCCATCCGACGCCGCCAACGCCCGGTCCCACTCAGCCTACACCATCGCCGGGGCCGACCCAGCCCTAAGCTGAGGAACCACACTGCATGTTCAACATGACCTATTCCAAAAATCATTATGAAAAGGCTCACGTATTGGGAATCAGTATCGATCGGATGGAGGATTCTCTGGCAAGCCATTGGTGGTTTCGTGCTGGCGCTGTTTCTGAGTAGCATGGCGGTGCTCGGGCTGCTGCCCGAGCTGACCCGCACGGGGCCGTCGTACTGGGCGCTTGTCGTTCCCCTGGTGATCGCCTTTGTGTTTTCGCTGTTCGTGATGTTGCCGTTGGTCGTTCGCGGCCTGATCAACGCTTCCTTTGGGACCTTCAGACTTGTTGTCATACGTAAGGAGCCCTGCCACTCCACCATCTAGGCAGGAGGAGGCACTATGACCCGTCCCACAATTCACACAATAGTCACGTCCGCGCTGATGGCCCTGTTGACCGCCGGGACACTGACACATCCTGTGTCCACACCGGCAGCCGAACCGGAGATCAAGGAAGGCACGCTGCATCTTGTTTCCGGCACCTTGTTGAGGCTCGATCTGTTGAATGGGCGAGGACTACTCAGGACAGACCTGGGCCGCCCCATATATTTCGAGGTGCCCAAGGCATATTTGTTCGAGAACGTGATCGTCGGCGCTCGCATCGCCCTGCGACTCGACGACGAAGGCCGTGCGGTCAGGGTCATGGACACCGCCATTGCCGATGTCGTCATCACACCCGATCAACCCCTGGCGGCAACCGCGCCAGAAGACCCTTGACGATCGGGAAGCCATCTCGCCGTTACCGGTCGGCGTTTTCCTCCGCGTCCCATTCCACGACCGCCTTGAGCGGTAGATGGTCCGAGGCCTTGGCCGATAGCCGTGTCCGGTGAACGGCAAGGGACTTCACTCGTCCCGTAGGACGGATCCAGATCCGGTCAAGCGCGAGGACCGGCCGGAAGGACGGAAAGGTTGGCAAGGCAGGTGAATGACCGAAGATGGCTTTGATCTCCCGCAATGGATGCCCCCAAAGCCACCATTCGTTGAAATCCCCCATCAGCACGCAATTGTCCCCCACCCGCTGAAGCAGCCGCTCGACCTGAATACGGCGTTCCCATGGCCGCAAGCCGAGATGAGTGGCAATGACTTGCACCGTCACGCCTCCGCACGAAAGGTCCAGGTCGATGGCACCACGGGGTTCGTACATCGGCACGCTGAAGTCCAACAGCCGAATGTCCCCCCGCTGGCAGCGCGTGAATACCGCATTCCCGTGGTGCCCCTTACGTTCCAGGAGCGTAGGCCCAGCGATCACTTGCAGTTTGGACTCTTCGCCCAACCAGTGGGCAAGTTCAAGGCCGTGCCGGTCCGGGGCGTCAATTTCTTGTACGGCAATGACATCTGCATCGAGTTCGCGGATGACATCGCGAATGCGGTCAGGGTCATACCGTCCATCCCGGCCGACACATCGATGAATGTTGTAGGTGGCGAAGGTGAGGCGCATCGTTATGCCGGGGACTTTTCGTAGTCTCCTTCCGTCGTCCGGCTCGACAACCAGCGGCTGAGCCCCCACGCGATAACTACCATGAGACAGGCAATTCCCACCAAGATGAGGATGCTGCTCCACCCCGGGTGACGAATGGTCTCCGTCACTTGATCATGGAAGAGGGCGTGGCGCACCAGACCCGGCATTTCACCATTCACGGTTCCCAGAAAAAATTCCCTTGTCCTGATATGCGAAGCGCCGTCCATCGCATTGTGAATGTAAAACGGTGCGACAGGGAGAATGC
>JARDZZ010000036.1 GCA_029240595.1 Nitrospira sp.
CAAGAGAGTGGTTCTCACGCTAGGCGAGGGCTTCTTCGTTCGTTGCTCCGGCGCTGAGGCTGCTAGGAGTCGGAGTGTAGACGGTCGTGCCGTTCGCGTAGGCGGCCGCTTTTTTGTGCGCGACGCCGTCGCTGTCCTTACAATTCACGCATTCAACCAGGGCCCAAAATCGTAGCGGATTCACGTTCTGCTTCCGGGCGACATGCAACTCGGTTCCTTCCAGCACATTGTCCAAGGACAGGTCCGTGCGCCAGCCCAGATGCTTCGTCAGTGGCGACAGCACTTTTTCCACGGCGGCAACCATCTTATTCTCATTGCTGAAATGATTAAGCATGATGATGCGGCCGCCGGGGCGGCAGACCCGAATCATCTCGCTCACGACCTTGCGGTAATCGGGCACCGCGGTTACCACGTATGCCGCGACCACCGTATCAAATGTGCTGTCTTCGAATTCCATTGCGCCGGCATCCATGCGGTGGAGTGTCACATGGTCCATTTGATGCTCTGCCGTCCGCTTTTTTGCGATCTCCAGCATGCCTTCTGAAAAATCGATCGCGACGATTTCGCAATGACGCGGGTACATGGGGAGGGCGATGCCCGTTCCGACGCCGACTTCCAGGATGCGCTCTTGCGGTTGGACGTTCAGGTTGCGGATAGCGGATTCACGCCCTTCGTGAAAGACCTTGCCAAAGATCTTGTCGTAGATACCGGCGTAGGACGTGTAGACGCGCTCGACCTTATGCAAATCCATATGACCTCCAACCGCACGTGAGATTTCTGCTTCTGCCCGACAGCAGGGATGAACCGAAGATCGATTCCAATGGGGAGAATCCGCACCGGCGGAGCGCCTAAATGGAGCGAGGAACCCGCCTAACCTGACACAATCGCTACAATAACCAAGTCCTGATATCGAGTCAATACAATAGATTTGGACCTAGGGAAATCCTAGAGGGCTACCGCGCAGGCGAGTGCGGGAGGGTTCCCAGTTGATTCGAGGCTTCGGCTAAGCATAGGGTACGACCATGTGGCTGGCTGGCCTCTTCGCGTGCGTGCTACTCATTGGATTGATTCTGGGAGATTGGCTCTACTTCGTACGCTTGACCCCGGATGCCGGACGGTATGGTTGCGGCATTGCACGCAGTTTTGACCGATTTAGCGTGAACAGCCTCGCACGTCTTCAGTCGCAGTTCGACGCCAACGGCGCGCTGACGCTGCCGCATGGCATTGCCCGGTATTTTCCGGACCTTCAACAGATCGCGCTGCGCCCGCAATATCACTTGTTCTCGATGAGTTTCCGGACCGCGTGGCCCGTCAAGGGGCTCATTCACCTGCAGTTAGAGGAGGCGGCGGTCCATGCCATCTGCATTAAGCGAATTCCCTGGTCATCCGCCATCGTCACCCTGGCCTGGTTCCTTGTAGTCGCTTTGGGAACGACGGGTTTCATCATCGCCTACGCGGCACAAGGTGGGTTCGATTCTCTGAGCGGTGTGCTGATGGGCATCGGCATTCTCGGAATCGGCTTGCTCGTATTGGCCTTTGGCGTGGTCACGGTCATGTTTTCCTACCGGCTGGAAAACAGCCGGCTGGCAAAGGTATACGAGGAACTGAAAGCCTTGGTGAATGACATTCAGGAACGCGCTCAATGACGCCCTCTATGGCGCCGGTGGGTACCTC
Source organism: Nitrospira sp. (assembly GCA_029240595.1). Classification (GTDB taxonomy): domain Bacteria; phylum Nitrospirota; class Nitrospiria; order Nitrospirales; family Nitrospiraceae; genus Nitrospira_C. Next base: position 1,675 of record JARDZZ010000036.1, read on the forward strand.
ACAGGGCCCAGCGATTTCAGGACTGAAAGAACTTCAAGAAGTGGTCGTATTCGGGGGGAAGAGTGATGGAGGTTTGGTCTTTGGCCAGGCCTGTGATGATCCCGCGATGTTTCCTGCTCAACCCAGAGATTTCGAACGCGTGGCGGAATTGGTCCCATTTCAAAGCGGGGTCTGAGGCAATGCGGGACTGCTGTGTTTTCGGCAGTGCATGCAGAGCGGTGGTCAACGCACGGATCGCTTTCTCGACGCTTTCGTAGGGAGGGGCCAATTTGAGCTGGGCGTAGAAGGTTTCCAAATGAAACCGGAATTCCTCGCGGAGCGACTGAAGGATATCCGGCTGGGATGGAGCGGAGTGGCTCATCGCACCATCGATGATACGGGAAGACGATTCCCACTGACAATGGGCCTAGAGGGAGTGATGTGTGGTAGCAAGGAGGTCCGCATGAAAAGAATCTGGGTGGCATGGGGACTGTTCTTTGCCGTCGGAGGGTGCTCCTCTCCCCATCACCATGGGATGATGGATGACAAAGGAGACAGGTATTGGCAAGGGCAGCAGGAGTTGGCTAGCCTGATTGACCAAACCGTGAAAGATCCTCAAAAGGCTCAGGAGGTCAAGAAACTCGCGGGTGAGATTGTCACAGAACTGAAAACGGGCCGTGAACAAGAACACGCGTACCACCGTCAACTGCATGTACTGAACAATAGTTACACGGCCACGCCGGAAGAATTCATGAAGATCATCGATGAGGGAAACCATCAACGGATGCGGACTGCGGCAAAAATTTTGAGCCTGCGTTTTAAGATGAAGGATCAGATGACCGCCGACGAGTGGCAGGCTCTTTCCGATCGGATGCGGGCGTACAGCGGTCGATACCAGCATGGAGGCAAATCAAAACCGAGCGATTAAAGAAGAAGGAGGTCACGTCGCAGGTTCGCGTGGTTTCGCGGCGGCTTGCAGAGGCATAGCCGTCCACCTTTCGCCGGCATCAACCGATCGGTACAGCCCGCTTCCATTAGTTCCGGCATAGAGTGTCCGGGCGTTTTTCGGCTCCATCGCCAGCGCTCGGATGTTTAATGAAGCGAGCCCGTCGTTGGTGGCCTTCCACGTATGACCACCATCGGCGCTCTTCCACACCCCTGCCGGCCCTCCGATATACAAGATCGCAGAGTCAGAAGGATGAATCACAATGCTGCTCACGAACGGTTCTGGAATCGATTCCCCGATGCGCTGCCACTCTTCTCCCTTGTTTGCCGTCCGGTAGAGACCCTTGGTGGTGCCGGCATACACCACATGAGGATTTGTCCGGTCGATTTCAATGACGTTGACGCCCAAAGCCATGGAGGCCATCAATTCGCTCTCCGGAATGAGACCGTTGTTGATTTTTTTCCAGGTCATCGCTCCGTCCTCTGACCGGTATACTCCTCCGGTCGTCCCACCGTACAGCACGGATGGATCTCTTGGATCAATGGCGACCGACGTGACGATATGGACTTCCTTCATGCCATTCATCCGCTCTTCCCATTCACGCCCGGCATCTTTGCTGTAGAAAGCTCCCACGGTGGTCGCGGCATAAATCCGTTCGCTCAGCCCCGGATGGAAAACAAATTGATTCACAAAGGACACGTGCTCCTTCAATCCCACATTATGCGGCAGCCAATGCTGCCCTCCGTCGGGACTCTTGTAGACCGCATCTCCCATCGTGCCTGCGTACACCGTGGCGGGTAGCTGCGGATCGATGGCCACGGTCGTCACTCGTCTGGCGCTGAAGCTGGGAAATTTCTCCCAGGTTTGGCCACCGTCGCGCGTTTTGTACACCGCGTCGTTGGTCGCGACATAGAGGATATTCGAATTCGTGGGATGGAGAGCGATGGAGACAATCGCTTCGCTGTCTTTTTGACAGCCGATGCTGAGAAGCGCCAACCCGATAAGCACGGGATGGGCGAACTGCCATAGACGTGCATTCCACATCTGACGCCTTTTTTGTCTACAGTTTCTTCGAGAAGCGCTCCGCATACCCGGTCAGCTCCATGTAGCCGCGGCCCGCGATCGGCTTTCCTTCCAAGGTGCCGGACGCCTCGATGGCACCCTCCCAATAGGTGACCTGTGTGCTGCGGTTCGTGGTCAGTTCCTGCTCGGTCATCCGAGGAACAAGCGCAAGGGAAAGACCTTTCGACGGAATGGACAGCCGCCAGGTCGAGGGATAGCGTGCCTTGCTGGCAGGACTGGTCCAGGTGGTGAGGGGCTCCAGCATGAACTCCCCGAGTGTCAGATGCTGAGCCCGGCCATCGTGGTCGATAAAAGTGCCGCTTGAAACGGAATCAGATGATCCGTCGGACCGACGCATGCGATAGAGCATCAATTCAGTGTGATCGGCAAGCTGGATGCTGAACCAATCCCATCCGACGAGGTCTTTGCCGAGATCGGCAGAACCGAACTCATGATCCATCCAACTGGTTCCCGTCACATTGAACGATTCATTGCCCAGCCTGATTGCCCCCGAGGTCGCCAGCCTCGTTAACGAGTAGTAGTGAGACGCTTGGCCCGACTCTGCCCCTTTTCGGCTGACGCCCCCCTTGCCATGAATGACAGGTGCCTTTTCTGGCACGACCGTCAAGTCGATCTCTAGGTCGTCCTCTGAGGCCTGAAGGGTCTGTGACCCGACCTCCGCTTGGGAGGATTGGGCGCGCCATTGGTCGATCCACACGTGCAAACGTTCCGCCTCCGCCCCAGCTTTGCCGACGCCGGCACGGCTGAGCTTTTCAAAAACATGAAACCGTCCGTTCTTCAAGTCGGTCACGGCGAAGTGAGCGAGGTAGAGTTGGGTAATGGACCACCGTGAGGGGAAGGTTTTGACTTGTTCCAGCGGGATGCCGCGACGAAAAAAGGTCAGTTGATAGCCGAATGGGCGTCCGTCGTTCGTCGCGAGGTTGCCGGTGTAGTACCACCATTCGGTGCGGAACTCATCGTGTGAACCGTGGTCGCGCGGGAATGCATATCGATAGCCTTCCCGCGCGGGCACGAACGAGGTGGTATCCGCCGCGATGGAAGGAAGGACGATTGCGAGCCAGCCGAGCAGAAAGATCAATCGCCGCGTTGAAGTCATATGTCTGCTGGTCACGATGCGGGCGCTTATAACATGCGACTGCATGAAGTCACAAATCGCCAGTAGCGACAAGCGATTTCTGCGCTTCTTCTGGTCGTGTGTCTCGCGGTCGCGCCGTTGACAATTTTGTCAGCCATCGGCTATCGTGACCGCATGCAAACCGATCACGAGCGTGATCAGCACGAACCGGAGCCGTCCGAAAAGAGCACGCCATTTTCCATTCCCGAGCACATTCCAGTCTTTGCGCTCCCGAACGTGGTCTTGTTCCCGAAAACGTATCTGCCCCTCCATATTTTTGAGCCGCGGTACCGCCAGATGGTGGATGATGCCGTGATGGGCGGGCAATGTATCGGGATTGCGCTGCTGAAAGAAGGCTGGGAATCCGAGTATTACGGGAATCCGCCGGTGTTCTCGAACGGATGTGTCGGTCGGCTGGTCAGCGTGCAGCCGCTGGCCGACGGCCGGTCCAACATTCTTCTCCAGGGACTCGAGCGGTTTGAAATCATCGTGGAGTCGTATGAGAAGCCCTACCGTCAAGCTTCGATTACGCTGAAGCCCAGAGCGGCGGAGGCCTCGCTGGATCCTGCCGTACGACAGCGACTGGTCACGGCGCTCGAGGACTATTTGCGGTCCCGTCAGGATGCTCCGACCTGGCAGGGATGGTTCCGGGAAGATGTCAGTGACGATATACTGGTCAACACCTTATCCACGTACCTGGATTGCACCCCGCTGGAAAAGCAATTCCTGTTGGAAGCCGCCACTCTCCATCAACAGGCTCGCCGCCTCAGCGATTTGATCCAATTCCTGATGCACGATCATCATGGGGCGAAGGGCTGGGGGTGATGCACGGGGCGATTGCGATCGACGTTTCTCATCTTTCCAAGTCTTACGACGGTCACCCCGCCGTCGCAGACATTTCCTTCCAGGTCTATGTCGGCGAAATCTACGGACTGTTGGGTCCCAACGGCGCAGGAAAAAGCACGACGCTGCGTACGCTGATTACCTTGCTCGCGCCTTCTGCCGGACGTGCGACAATTTTTGGCCTCGACTGCGTACGCGATGCGGATCGGGTCCGTCGAGTGATCGGCTACGTGCCGCAAGAGCGAGCCATCGACCGGTTTCTGACCGGCAGAGAACATCTCGAGCTGCTGGCCGCCTTGTACCATCTGCCCAAGGACGAAGCGCAGAGGCGGATCGCTGAGTTGCTCAAGCTGGTGGAACTTGAAGCGCATGCCGACCGTCCGGCAAAGACCTATTCCGGAGGAATGAAGCGGAAGCTCGACATCGCCTGCGGTCTCCTGCCCGATCCAAAAGTCCTGTTCTTAGACGAACCGACCTTGGGATTGGATGTTCAGAGTCGACTGCGGATTTGGGACTACATCCGCCTATTGAAAGCCCGGGGGTTAACCGTGGTCATGACCACGAATTATCTCGATGAAGCCGACCAGCTCTGCGACCGATTGGCGATTATCGATGCCGGGGTCATTAAGGTCATCGGTTCACCGGTTGAATTAAAGATCGGATTGGGCGGCGACATCGTCTCCTTGACGCTCAAGGAGACCGAGAGAATCTCGTCCCTCGAATCGGCCTTGAGGGGCCAGCCTGCTATTAAGGCCGTCAGGGCAACGTCGAAGGGACTGGACATCCGCGTTGAATCGCCCGAGAAGGCATTGCCTACCATTCTGGAGGTAGCCAACCGGTTGGGATGTACTGTTGAGTTCGTCCAATATAACCGGCCTAGGTTGGATGATGTGTTCATGGCCCACACCGGACGACGCATCGGAGAGGCAGCGGATCCTCATGTTGTCGACTAACCAAGCTTTGGAACTCCGCCATGCATGAATACTGGCAAGAGATCAGTGCGTTGACCATGCGTTGGGTGCTCCGGCTCAGCCGTGAAAAATTCAGCATGCTCTTCACCCTCGTGCAGCCCATGTTGTTCTGGCTGATCTTCTTCGGAAACCTGTTCCAGCGGGCGGCGGATTCTCAGGTCACACAGGCGCCGAACTACATTAGTTTTTTAGCGGCCGGGGTCGTGGTCATGACCGTGTTGAACAATGGACTCGCGGGAGGAGTGGACTTACTGTTTGACAAAGAAAACGGATTTCTAGAACGGCTCATGTCTACGCCAATCCACCGGACGTCGGTCATTCTGAGCCGCTTCATTTTTGTCATGACGATCACGTCGTTGCAAGTGCTGGTCATTCTCGGAGTCGCCTTCCTCTTCGGCGTCCAGCCGGCGACCGGCTTACTGGGTATCGCCACCATCCTGCTGATCGGCATGATGTTCGGCGTGGGCCTCACGGCGATTTCCATGGCGATGGCGTTTTCCGTAAAGAGCCATGGCGATTTCTTCTCCGTGTTGGGCTTCCTTTCCCTGCCGATGATATTCTTGAGTTCAGCGTTGGTTCCATTGACGGCGATGCCGGCCTGGATGAGCGTACTGGCGAAGTTCAATCCGATGACATGGGCCATCGACGCGGTGCGGCCGTTGATTCTTTCCAGCTGGAGCGAGGCGCTCCCACATGTAGGGATGGTCGTAGTCGTGATGATTCTCTTTGATGCGCTGTGCCTCTACGGTGGTGCCAAAGCGTTTCGCCGGGCCATGGGATGAGAGGCGTAGACCGTCGGCATGTTGACCCTCAAACGGAAGGGCTGGTAAGAAGGGTGGGAATGATGGTCATTCCAGAAAGTCAGATTCGCGCCCTCATCCGGCTCCTGGCTGACGAGGACGAGAAAATCGTCCAAACGATCAGTGGCCGGCTCATCGATATCGGTCCTTCAGCCGTTCCCCTCCTGCAGGAAGCAGAAATCGAACAGCCTGAAATGGCAGAGCGGATTGCGTCCGTACTGGAAGAAATCCGTGGCGGAAAGCTCGAAGACGAACTGATCACTCTAGCGGCGCTCCCCGACGACCGGATGGACCTGGAACATGGCTCATTTTTGATCGCACGCTATGCTTATCCCGGCTTGGACGTCGCGGCCTACAGTCGACAGCTGGACGAAATGGCGCAGGAGGTGCGTGACCGCATCGGACCACGCGCGTCAGGCGAGGAAACGGTGAAGACCCTCAATAGGTATTTGTTTACGGAACAGGGCTTCAAAGGCAACACCAAGAACTACTATGAGGTCGACAATACCTATCTCAACCGTGTCATCGACCGGCGCACTGGAATTCCGATCAGTTTGTCCATCGTCTACCTGCTCATCGGCAAGCGCTTGCGGTTGCCGGTTCACGGTATCGGCATGCCTGGTCACTTCTTGGTCAAGTACGAATCCGACCGATATAAAATCTTCGTCGACTGCTTCAATGGCGGAGCCCTGTTGACGGAAAAAAATTGTCAGCGTTTTCTGACGGAAGCCGGCTACGGGTTCGATGAGCGCTACCTTCAGCACAGCCCTGTCCGTGCGATAATCTCACGAATGATCAAGAATCTCTTGGCGATCTATGTCAAGGTGGGTGATCCCATCAGGCAGACCCGTCTCACCAAGTTCATGGAAATTTTGGGCTGCGAGATCAAAGAAGGTGGATTGTAGCGAACCCGCCCCACCCTCCGAACCTATCCAAAACAGACGCGCTTGGACTCAGCGTTGTCCTCATCGTTTGGGGAATCTTAGACCTTGATGCGCAGGAGATCACGCGCAGCAACGATCGGTCCCTCGAACGCCTCAGCTGCCTGCGCCTCCACGTCGTAACGCTCGGCAATGGGGTAGAAGTGCGAGAGCACCAGCTTTCCTGACCCGGCTTCGTGGGCAACCTGGCCGCATTGGCCTGCGTGCAGATGGGCCGGATTGGGCCGGTTTGCCGGAAACGAACAATCCAGCACCGCGAGATCCACGTCGCCGCAGAGCCGCACGAGCGACGTGCAATATTGCGAATCCCCTGAGTATGCAAGCGCATGGCCCCCGTATTCGATCCGGTATCCAAGACAATGTAAATGAGGGGTATGCAATACGGTGCCCGGGATAATCTTCGTGGAGCCCAAGCGCAGGGGCCGATCGCTCAGGTCACGATACCGGATTCGAAACGGCGCTTGGTCAAATCCCGGCAACATACCGAACATGGTCTGGAACAGACGGGTAGTGCCCCGCGGGCCCATCACCGTCAAGGGCGGCCTGTTGCCACCTTCGAACTTGGTGTAGATGATCTCGTCGAAGAGGTACGTAATGAAATCCGAAAAGTGATCGGCATGGTAATGCGAAAACAGAATGTGGGTGATCCGGTGCCGGTCCACACCGGTTTTGATCAGGTTCATCAGCGTTCGAGGGCCGAAATCCAGCAAGAGCGTCTGATCGGTCTGAACCAGATATCCGGCTGCCGCCCTCGTGCGATGGACATTTGTGCCTGAACCGAGAATGGTGAGATGCAGGCTCAAGCCTGGCCTCCCTTTTGGAAACTGTCACGGATCCTGAGCAGCAGCGTGCTGGCAGTATGGACCTCTTGCGGGGACAGCGCCCGGGCGAAAAACGGTCGGATAAAAGCAATATGGGCGGCAAAGACTTTTCGAAACAGGGCACCGCCTTTTTCCGTCAGCTTGATCTTGGTGCGCCGCTTGTCGCCTAGGACGGACTCTCGTTTAATCAGCCCTTTTGTTTCCAGCCGGTCCAACACGCCGGTTAAGGTGCCCTTTGTCACGAGCGTCTGAGAAGAGAGTTGAGAACAGGTCAACCCTGTCGTGTCGCCGAGCGTGACGATGACGTCGAATTGCGAGGGTGTCAGGCGCAGCGATCTAATGTGCCGGCTATCGATGCGAGAGAAGGCCAAGTAGGCTTCCACTAAGGGACGCAGCACTTGAAGATAGGGGTCGTCTTTGAGATTGGGCAAATCCATGCCGCCATTCACAATAGTCCGAATTAGAACTACCGGTCAAGGACGGCCAGTCGTTTGACGCAAACGGACTGCGCTCCCTATGATGCGTTGCGTATGCTGAGCCGTCCTACGGGCCAGGCTAATCTCACCGCCATCGCGGTCCTTCTCGGCACCGTCATTGCGGGAGTCTGGGTATGGAAGCGGCTGTCGCTCGAAACACAAGATTATATCCTCGATGAAGCGCTGCCAATGGCCCTACTTGCAGCGATGGGCCTGCTTGTCGTGTGGGGGATTGGACGGGCTGTGGCCAGGCGTAAGGATCGACTGCGTCGCCGGGCCAGCCTGCTGGCGCGTTTTTCCCGGGAAACGACTCAGGAACAAAAGCTGGAAACAGCCTTTGCCCTGATCGAGGCCAACGAATATCGCGTGGAAGGATTGGAATCGGTGGTTCCGGCCCTCAAAGAGTTGTTCGCCACGACGTTACAACGCGCCGTCGGCGACAAACAGCATCGCCTACGTGGAATGGCGGCCAGTCATATCGGCGTTCTGCAGGACTTGAGCGTCGTGCCCTTACTGGTCAAAGCCTTGGAGGATGACCATGCCTACGTCCGTTCCTGTGCAGCATTGGCGCTTGGACGCTTACGCGCCACCGAGACCATAGAGCGCCTGACCACGGTCATGAAGGACGATTGGGACCAGACAGTTAGGAGCCGGGCTAAGGAAGCGTTGGCACGGATGGGAGCATGAATTCGGGGTTCTCGCGCCTGGTCCGTCGATGGAAGAACATGGCGACCTCGCTGGAACAGCGGAACATCGCCCATGACCAGCATCTCTGGGACCGGATCCTGCAATAGTCGTAGACCAGATGCCGTCGTCTAAAGAAGCGATATCCGCGCGCCTGTCTGATCAGAGCCGAGGAGGATTACGGAGCCGCTTCCCGCTCTATCCAATGAATGACGGCGATTTCCGGACGACAGTTCCAGCGGAATGGGAGGAAGGACCAGCCGAGGCCACGATTCACATAGAGCCGATGGCGAGTACTTTCATGTCGTCCCGCGATGCGACCACGACAGCCGGGCGGGAGCCAGAATGTCGGCACCCCTGGAATCTGCCACTGCCCTCCGTGACTGTGCCCGCACAATATCAGGTCGACGGCATGCGCCTCGTCCATCATGTCGAGGATATTGGGGGCATGAGCGAGGAGTAGCGTGTAGCGGCGGTTGGCCGGGGGAGGAATGCATCGCAGATCCGCACGATGAAGCGAGGGGTCGTCGACTCCCACGACAGCCAGCTCTCCGGATCCGCTCGGGATGAACGTACTCTGATTGATCAATAACGTGATTTTGTGGCGGTCGGCCAGCTCGGTATATTGAGACACCGGCACGCCGCTGTAGTGATCATGGTTACCCAACGTGACAAAGACTGGTGCGATCTCTCGTAATTGAGAAAGAAAGCGAAACAGCGGCGGTAAGCCTTCCGGGACGTTCAGCAGGTCTCCGGTAATGAAAATCCAATCCGGCCGAAGCTCCTGGACGGTCAAGACGACCACGTCATGGCGCGGTTGGAGCCGATCCACGTGCAGGTCACTTAAGTGCACGGCCCGGCGTCCGGCAAGAGACGGACAGATGTGGGTGTGGTGCGTGATTTCGGGCTGGTCGAGGCCAATTTCCCAGTTGGGAAAGAGCCGAAAGAAGCGATAGAACGGCTCACTCAGACTGTGTCCAATGCAGGTACGGACTCGATCGGGCCACGAGGCGATTCGTCTGATCATTTCATGACCCGGTCCAGCTCAGCCCGGTCATGCTGGGTGACACGGTACCCTCGTTCATAGAGCGTGCTCATGCCCTTCATGACTTCGTCGAGATTTCTCGTCCGGTACCACTGGTCGAAGCGGGCGGTCAATGTGGCCCCGGCTGCGCCCGGCGGTGCAGCCGCATCAAAGGCGAGGGACAGGGAATGGAAGATGTCTTGTAGCTCTGCGGCATTGTACTGCTGATCGTCGTTATGGTCGGCGACCAGCGCGAACTCGTATATCGTCAGGCTTACGGACAGCATGGCCTGCTTTCTTGCAAAATCCTCTCGTGCCGGCTCCATGCCGCCGGGATAATGACGGGGACAGTCGCGTTCGGGCTGCAGTGCGACACTCAGACGCCGATTGATTCCCTGTGCGGCGGCTGGAGGCGGCTTTTTCTCTCCTTTGTAGAACCATGAGAGACAGGTGCTCGCCTCGGCGAAGGCTTGTTTGTCAATCGTGACCTGCTTGACGATATGGTGAGTAAACGTAGGGAAGACACCGTTGTCGGCAACGAACGCACCCCGCCCATCGGACGAGAACGCGGAGAACGCAAGGGGTAGGGCGGCGACGATGTTCCACGTAGCCAGCATTACCCCGAGTATATCATGGAAGCGTAGGAGGTCCGTCTCACATGCCACTGCCTTATCTGACCGCTACCGTCCCGGGAATCGGCGGACGGCTCCGTACGGAGCCTGAGGACTTCCAGGTCGACGAACGTCCACTATATCTCCCCTCTGGAGAAGGCGAACACCTCTATATCAAGGTGACCAAGCGGCTGCTCTCGACCCCCGATTTGGTCCGGCGAATCTCATCGACCGTCGGCGTCAAGACCAAAGGAGTTGGCACGGCCGGTCTCAAGGATGCGAGAGCCGTGACCACGCAAATGCTGTCACTACACGCAGTGACACCCGAGCGTGTGGCTCGATTGAAACTCAGTGACCAGATTCTGGCCATCGAAGTGCTCGGACGGCACGGGAACCGACTGCGCCCGGGCCATCACGCTGGGAACCGGTTTCGGCTGGTTATTCGGGACGTAGCGTCCCACGCGAAGGAAACCGTACCTACGGTCCTCGGTGTACTGTTGCGTCGCGGCGTGCCGAACTTCTTCGGACCTCAGCGGCAAGGGAAGAGCGGTGAAAACTACCATGTCGGAGCTGGCTTACTCACGGATTCATCGAAGCGGGCTCAGATGAGCCGCTCCAAGCGCATGTGGTATCTCAATTCCTTTCAATCCCATCTCTTCAATCAGATTCTCGGACGCCGGCTGGAACACCTTGATTGCGTGTGGGCCGGTGATTGGGCCATGAAAATGGATAACGGCGCCTGCTTTCTCGTGGAAGACGCTCAGCAAGAAAAGGCGCGGGCCGACCGGTTTGAGATCAGTCCCACCGGTGTGCTGTTCGGATCTCGTGTGTCTTGGGCGACCGGTCAGGCGGGTGAGATCGAACAGGCCGTCATCACTGAACAAGGCTCGACCCCTGAGGCCCTCATTCAATCGGCCAAAGCCTGTGGATTTCGCGGGGAACGACGGTCTTTGCGTGTGCCATTGGGGGAGCTGGAGTGGTCGCTCGATGGGTCCATTCTGACGCTGTCGTTCGTTCTTCCGCCGGGCGCCTATGCCACGAGCGTCCTTCGCGAACTCATGAAAATACCCGAACTGGGTTGAGTGGCCGGGATTTTTTGGTTCCCGGTCGGTGGACCGGGCGGTCAGCCACTGCATGGTAGAATCTAAGTGAGGGGGGTCCTGGCGATGAGTGCTGCCACCCAAGAAACCGTCGTGCTGAGCGGGCATATCATCGATTCGCTCATCCTTGCCAAGGTGCTGGATACCATCCTGATGATGGGCGGGACCTTCGACCTCGAGCAGGTTTCGATCGGCAAAACCCGCAACGAACCGTCCCGTGCTCGCATCGTTGTACGAGCCGGTTCGGTAAAGCTGCTTGCGGACATCCTGAGGGCCATCCAACCTCATGGGGCATCCGTGGAAGGGGAGGTGGACTGCCAGCTCAAGACCGCCCCTGGTGACGGTGTGTTTCCGGAGGATTTCTATGCGACGACCCACTTGCCTACGCAGGTTCGACTCTCGGGTCGGTGGATCGATGTGGACGCCATCGAAATGGATTTGGGCATCGTGGTGAACAAGGACAGGACCAAAGCCGCCGCCGTCCCGATGGCCGGCGTGAACGTCGGTGACGAAGTGGTGACTGGCCGAACGGGAATCCGCGTGGTCCCGTTGCAACGGCCTCAAGAACGTGACGTATTCAGTTTCATGGAGTCGCAGGTCTCCGCCGAGCGGCCTCATGGACATATTATCGCCGACGTGGCGAAACGCATGGAGGTGCTGCGTGACGGTCACCGGGGCGGAAAGTCCGGGTGCAAGGTGTTGGTTGCCGGAGGACCGGCGATCATCCATGCCGGAGGGCGCGAGGCGCTGACCTGGCTCATCGACCAGGGATTTGTCCATGTGCTGTTCTGTGGAAATGCGCTTCCGGCACACGACATGGAGGCCGATTTGTATGGCACCTCCTTAGGCTATGGACTTTCGGCCGGCAGAGTGGTTCCGCATGGTCATGAGCACCATTTGCGCACCATCAACCGCATTCGCAGCATCGGCAGCATCGCGAAAGCCGTCGAGACCGGCGTCATTACACACGGCATCATGGCCTCCTGCGTGAGGGAGCGAGTGCATACGGTCATGGCCGGTACCATTCGAGACGATGGGCCGCTTCCTGGCGTCATCACCGATTCCGTTGCGGCGCAGGCCGCGATGCGCGCAGCGATTCCCGGCGTAGGCCTCGCCTTGCTGATCGCCTCTACCCTGCATGCGGTCGCTACCGGCAATCTCTTGCCCGCGACCATTCCGACGGTGTGTGTCGATGTGAATCCGGCGGTGCCGACGAAGCTGGCCGATCGTGGGAGTTTCCAAGCGGTAGGGCTTGTGATGGATGCCGCCTCATTTCTGCGCGATGTGGCGAGAGAACTCGGGTGGAAAGGATGAGCCGGTTACTCGTCTGTCCCCCGGACTATTTCAGTATTGACTACGAGATCAATCCGTGGATGCGACGCTCAAATGTCGTCGCCCCGGAGCGAGCCATTCAACAGTGGCACCGGCTGATGGAGGTCCTCGAGCGGGACGTCGGCACGGTCCTGGAACGGATGAAGCCGGTGGCCGGGCTTCCGGATCTGGTCTTTACCGCCAATGCGGGCGTCGTCGTCGGCCGTAAGGCCGTTCCCAGCCGTTTCCGCTATCCGGAGCGGCAACGGGAAGAGGCGCATTACGAGGGCTGGTTCCGTGCACACGGGTATGAAATCATTACTCTGGACCCGGATATGTTTTTCGAAGGGGCCGGCGACCTGTTGGGATTCCACGACGGCTGGTTCGGCGGCTACAGGCAGCGTTCGGACATTCGCGCATTTCCTGTTCTTAGCGAATTGTTCGGGAAAGAGATCCTTCCTTTGGAACTGATTGACGGCCGGTTCTACCATCTGGACACCTGCTTTTGTCCTTTGAGCGGGGGAGATCTCCTCTATTATCCGGCGGCGTTTGACCGCTATGCGCAGGCAGCCATTGCCGATCGCATCCCCACTGTGTCGAGGCTTCCTGTTCCTGAGCAGGAAGCGCTCAAGTTTGCCTGCAATGCTGTCTGCGTGGGAAAGCACGTCGTCCTGCCGGACGGTTGTCCGGAGACGATGACCTGGCTCGAGAGCCGCGGGTATCTCCCACACCCGGTTCCTCTGGATGAATTTATGAAATCCGGAGGGTCCGCGAAATGCCTCACATTAGCTCTGGACTGAGCGTCAACCGGTTCGGACACGCACCCTCTACCTTCCGCTGCGAAACAGAAAGGCTCCATAGAGGCCGGCGATGGCAATCGTCACCAGCTCGATCGTGATCACGACCCGGCTGACAACGGCATCGGGCGTCGGCGGCGACAGGATGAAGTGCAACCCCAAGAATTGGGGAGGCTGTGCCGGAGGTGTCTCCCAAGGCGGGAAAAGGATGACTAAGACCAGAAGAGCCACCATGCCATACAAGACATGAAGATTGAGGCTTTCCGGAGCGACGGATGGGCGGGCGATCGTTCGGGAGGCCCCATCCATCTGGCTGCCGCAATGCGTGCAGTAGCGATAGATTTCAGGCCACTCACGCCGGCATGACGGGCAAACGTTCATTGGGGTCCGTGCAATGTACACGGACCCCGTCCCTTTTCCAACTGTACAACCAGGGGCTTCGATCAAAAATGATAGCTGACGCCGAAGGCGACATGGACCATGTTGTAAGTGGCGTTGAAACCGAACAGATTGAAACTGCTGCCTGGCGGAGTTTCGGGGAAATTGAACCGGACGTGGTTGTATTTTCCTTCGGCGAACATCGTGACATGCCTGGTGACATAATAACGGAGTCCGATCTGCGCGTTGAGTCCAAGTTTCGTGCTGGACTGTGAGTTATCTGAACTAAGCGCGGGATCCTTGATCTTCGCGACGAAGATTCCGGGACCGATTGCGACGTACGGTTGGAGTCTCGTCTTATGGTAACGGAAGCTGAGATTCAGCGGTGCAAGTGTAAGGACGCTCATATGGACGCCGGCCAGCTCGGCGGACCCGACAGGACCATTCGGACCGCGGAATTCGACGGTTTGTTGTTTGATATGAGGCGTCGTTCGATAGATTTCTGCTTCTAGGCCGAACCAGGGGGCGGCTCTGAAATAGTGTCCAATCTTTCCTCCATACATAATGGAGGATTTGAGAGCCTGATCGGAAGTGGTCGATCCGGGAATAAAACTGCCCGTCAGATCCACATCTGAAAGGCCCTTCCCGATAGATGGGAGGGTCACGCCGAGCTGGCCGGCCACATACGTTTCTGCCTGCGCCGTCGATAACGACAGAATGGCCGGTGCGCTGATGGCGAGCAGGGTTGCTCCGATGAGCGCAGTAATCGTTCGCATGGTGTACATTGTCCTGCCCTCACTCATGGTAGGAATCGCCTGTCCCATCCTATCCGTCGTGCGGTCTGGCGCGAAGAAGTTTGTGAAATCCCGCTGTGGTCGAGCAATCGATGTGCCATAAGAAAAAGGTGGAAAGGAACGCCTCTGCATGTTGGTCATGGCTTTGTGCTGTCCTCGGAAACAGTCGGCGCCGTACACTTCGTGGCCGGCCGGTTCGTTGACAGGAGAAACATGGCCTTTCTATAATCCGCGCGCCTGATCACACAGCAGAAACCCGACATCAGCCCATCCACCTTGAGCCCGTCATTCAGCACTATGCAGCCGATCCAGCATATCTCGGTCATCGGTGCCGGAGCGTGGGGAACCGCTCTGGCGAAACATCTTGCGGAGAAGGGTCTGCAGACGATCCTGTGGGCATACGAACGGGACGTGCTCGAATCGATTGCGTCCAAGCGTGAAAACCAGCTCTTCTTGCCGGGAGTGGCGCTTCCCGCCTCACTTCGGGTGACCAACACTCTGGCGGAAGCCTTGGAGCAATGTGACGGCCTGCTCTTTGTGGTCCCGTCCCATGTCGCTCGGCAGGTGCTTCAACAACTCGCCCCCTTGCTCTCTCGCCCCCTCCCCATCATCAGTGCGACCAAAGGTGTCGAAGAAGATACCTTCAAACTGATGACGCAAGTGGTGACCGAGGTGCTGCCGCCTGATCTCCACGATGGGTTGATGGTCCTGTCGGGGCCCAGCTTTGCCATGGAAGTCAGCCAGGGCCAGCCCACAGCCCTGTGTCTAGCCGGGACGAATGCGGCGCTCGTCGGAGCGTTTCAAGCCGCTCTTATCACGTCCACGCTTCGTATCTATGCAGACAGCGACGTCGTCGGTGTGCAACTTGGAGGGGCCTTAAAAAATGTCATGGCGTTAGCGGCCGGGGTTGTCGACGGGTTAGGGTTAGGGCACAACACGAGGGCCGCCATGATCACCAGAGGCCTGGCGGAAATGGTCCGGCTCGGCATGGCGATGGGAGCGGATCCAAGAACCTTCTATGGCTTATCAGG
>JARDZZ010000005.1 GCA_029240595.1 Nitrospira sp.
CGCAGTTTTGTGTTGTCGATGACACTGCGAGCCTGCTCGCCCTTCTTGGCAGGGCCGTGAATCTCCTTGCAAACCGAGCCCGTATGCTGGACTAAGATCCTAAAAAGATCATTGATGGACGTTTCGACGCCCGTACCGACGTTATATGTGCCCTGCGTTTCCTGACCCATCATGGCCAAATTGGCTTCAACGACGTCATCGACGAAGACAAAATCGCGCGTTTGTCGTCCGTTTCCATTGATGACCGGTTGCTCATTGTTCAGCATCTTCTGTATGAATATGGCCACGACCCCTGCTTCTCCCTCCGGATCCTGACGCGGCCCATACACATTGGCATACCGAAGGCTGACGGCTTGAAGCCCACTGACGCGCTGGAAGTACGAGAGGTACTGCTCGCCGCACAGTTTGCTCAAGCCGTAAGGCGATAACGGCTTCAGCACGTGAGTCTCGGGAGCAGGATACGTTTCCTGTTCACCGTAGATCGCTCCTCCCGAGGACGAAAAAATGACTTTTCGCACACCGTGTTTGACCGCTTGCTGCAGAACATTCAACGTGCCGAGAATATTGACCTGCGCGTCGAACATAGGGTCTTCCACCGACTTGCGCACATCCATTTGTGCCGCCAAGTGCATGACGACGTTGGGCCGTTCGTTTCGAAACACCCGCTCCAGCCGCCAGCTTTGAATGTCCATCTTATATAAACGGGCTGCACGATTGATGTTTCTGCGTTTTCCCGTTATCAGATTGTCGACAACGACCGCCTCATGTCCTTCCATGACAAGCCGATCGACCAGATGCGACCCAATGAACCCCGCACCGCCCGTTACTAACACCTTCATGCTTCCTCCCGTCCTTCGCGATCACCGCTTATGAAGACGCGATTATACCCCGACGCAGAAAGCTGACAAGAATTTCCCGATTCCCTTTCCGGCCTTTCACCGGAGAATCGAATGTACCGGTATTGTGAAGTCCAAGCCCAGCGGCGCATTCAATCACCCGCTCCGTCACGGCGCGGCGCTGCGCGTCATCTCGTACAATGCCGCCAGCTCCAACCTGGCCTTTGCCGACCTCAAATTGCGGCTTGACGAGTGCGATGACATGAGCATCTTCACACAACAAAGGCACGACACTCGGCAACACCAGCTTCAGCGAGATGAAGGATACGTCGATGACGGCAAGATCGATTGGTTCTGGTATAAGCGACCGGTCCATGTACCGGATATTCGTTCGCTCCAGTAAAATGACGCGGGAGTCCTGACGCAACTTCCAGTCGATAAGCCCATACCCGACATCCACCGCGTAGACTCGTTTTATCCCGCGTTGGAGGAGACAATCGGTAAATCCACCGGTGGAGCAACCGACGTCGAGTCCGACTCGTCCCCGTGAGTCGATCGAAAAGGCATCGAGAGCCGCCGCCAGTTTCTCCCCGGACCGGCTGACAAAAGGAGCAGGTCGTTCGATTTCAATGCGTGCGCCACGCGGCACCAGCCGTGCGGGCTTATCGACTACCGTGCCATCGACCAGCACCCCTCCAGCGAGAATGGTCCTGACAGCGATCTCACGGCTCGTTGAAAGGCCCTGGCTGACCAGCAGACGATCCAACCGCTCTTTTGCAACGGGCGCTTTTGAGCTCATGAGATGTGAAGAGGGAATCGAAGCTCACAGGAGGGCACATGACTGAACGGGCGCACCTCGAACTCAACAAGACGACTCGTCGGCGGATTCTTCGACTTCTTCGTCCGGTGAGAACGCATGAAGTCTTTTCTTGCCGTTTCTATCCTGGACGAGCACTTCCACTTTGCGTTCGGCATCCTCTAAGATCTTCAGACAGCTTTTGGAGAGACGAATGCCCTCCTCAAAAATCTTGAGGGATTCATCCAGGGGAAGATCCCCTTTTTCCAATTCGCCGACAATGGCTTCCAATCGCGCCATCGCCTGTTCGAACTTCACTCCGCCCACAATGATACCGTCCTCTCACCTTGTGAAGGCACATTATACCGGGCCCACCAGTGAATTTACACCAGTGGATCGGGCACCACGCGCTTGACCGTACAGTCGAGCTCACCCTGTGCCAAGCGCGCCACGAGTTCTTCGTCCACTTCCGCATCCAGCGCGCTGCGAAGAATCGTGCCATCGCGGGCGCGCATGAGAATGCTGTATCCGCGCCCCAAAATTGCCAGCGGGCTCAGGTGTGTTAACTGCGCCGCTATCGCAGCGATCCGTCGTTTTCGTGCTTCGCTCAATACGAGGATTTGGCGTTCCAGACGGTGGACCAATGTTGGAATGAGCGAGAGGCCGCGCTTCACATAAAATATCGGATTGAGGCCGGCTAGTTCTCGTTGATGTTGACGGACCAGATCCCGACTCACCGCCACCCTCTCGCATACAAGCATTTTCAAACGGCCGATGGTTCCGTCGGTCCGCTGCCACTCGCGCTGGATGCGCAGCTGGACTTGCGCAAGGCCGCTGATGTAGGCATCCAACCGCCGCTGCTCCAGCACACAATACCTGGCCATCGCATGGCCGTTGCGCACCGTCAAAACCCGCAACCGCTCAACGACGTCAGCCAAAACGGGCACGACAGTCTCTGCAGCTGCAGAAGGGGTCGCCGCCCGGCGGTCGGCGGCGAAGTCGGTCAGCGTCACATCCGTCTCGTGTCCGACCGCAGAGACGATCGGGATACGAGAGGCAGCCACGGCGCGGACAACGACCTCTTCGTTGAAACTCCAGAGATCCTCCATGGAACCTCCACCCCGACCCACAATAATCACATCAGCCACAGCCTGTTCATTCAACAATGCCACCGCATCCGCGACGTGTTGACCAGCGCCTTCTCCCTGGACAGGCACCGGAACCAGAATGATATGGAGAATCGGCCACCGCCGATGGAGGACTGAGAGCATGTCCCGAATGGCCGCCCCGGTCGGTGAAGTCACGACCCCAATGGTGGACGGAAATGTCGGCAATGGTTTTTTCCTGGCTTCATCGAACAGGCCTTCAGCAGCGAGTCGCGCCTTGAGTTGCTCGAACGCCA
This sequence comes from Nitrospira sp., assembly GCA_029240595.1. Classification (GTDB taxonomy): domain Bacteria; phylum Nitrospirota; class Nitrospiria; order Nitrospirales; family Nitrospiraceae; genus Nitrospira_C. Next base: position 3,035 of record JARDZZ010000005.1, read on the forward strand.
ACTGCAAGGCGCCGATGCCTTTCGGCTCAACCGTTTCCAGGACGATCTGATACTCTCCCCGTGGCTCGTAGACGGTCAGCCTGCCCCGGACGATGATGCACATGCCTTCTTGAAGCGTAAACTTGAGGCGTAAGGCACTGGATCGAAACAGCACCGCTCGGATCTGGCTGGATTCGTCCTTGAGCGTGCAATAGATGTGACCAGAACCCGGCATGCGAAGGTTCGACACTTCTCCTTCGAGCCAGACGTCCGAGAATTGGCCTTCGACGGTGGTGCGGAGTAAGCCGGTGAGTTGGGAGACGGTCAGCACCGACTTTGAGGGGTGAAATAATGTCTGTTGCCTTGTGGCCGACATCCTAGTCAGTGAACCGGATCCGTTCGATTGACAGCGCCTTGCCGATGCGAGCGTCCAACTCGATCAACGCAGCGCAAAATACCGTGGGGCCTCCCGCAACCTCGAAGCGCCGGGGCATGCCCGTCAGAAATTTTTCGATGGCAAGCTCTTTCTTCACACCAATCACGCCATGCAGAGGCCCAGTCATGCCGATGTCGGTGAGATACGCGGTGCCTCTGGGAAGAATTTGCTCGTCTGCCGTTTGCACGTGGGTGTGGGTTCCGACCACCGCCGTCGCCTCCCCGTCGAGATAATGACCCATCGCCATTTTTTCCGAGGTGGCTTCCGCATGCATGTCCACGATCACTGCAGCTACCAGTTTCCTCAATCGCGACATCTCGCGCTTTGCGACCTGGAATGGGCAGTCGAGCGTGGGCATATACGCGCGCCCCATCAACTGTAAGACAGCGACTTCTTCACCACTCTTGGTTCGAATGACGACGCTGCCCTGCCCCGGCACGCCTTCGGGATAGTTGGCCGGTCGGAGCAGCCGCCGTTCGCGCGGGAAATAATCGAGGATCTCCTTCTTATCCCAGGCGTGATTGCCGGTCGTGATCGCGGACAGGCCGATGCCGAACAGTTCATCGGCCAGGTCTGGCGTGATCCCGAACCCGCCGGCGACGTTTTCCCCGTTACCAACGACCACATCAATCTGACGCTGAGATACCAAGCGCGGAACGGCCCGTGCAACCGCACGCCGCCCAGGCTCTCCCATGATGTCGCCAATGTACAAAACCTTCATTTGGCGTACTCGATGTACCGACTCTCGCGGATGACGGTCACTTTGATTTGACCGGGATAAGTCAACTCCTGTTCGATTTTCTTGGCCAATTCCCTTGAAAGCTGAAAGGACTCACTATCCGTCACGTCCTCCTGCCGGACAATCACCCGGATTTCTCTTCCTGCCTGGATGGCGTAGGCCTTTTGAACGCCCTTCTGGGAGTGAGCAAGCGATTCCAATTTTTCCAGCCGCTTGACGTAAGATTCGAGCGCCTCACGCCTGGCACCCGGGCGGGCGGCCGACAACGCCTCAGCGGCAGCCACCAACACTGATTCCGGACAGATCGGCTCGACCTGTTCGTGGTGCGCGGCAATGGCATTGACGATCTTCTCACTCTCGCCATATTTCTTTGCTATCTCCGCCCCGAGCATGGCGTGGGGCCCCTCTTCCTCGTGGCTTACGGCTTTCCCGATGTCATGCAGGAGCGCACCTCGCCTGGCCAGCCGTACGTCCAAACCGAGCTCGGAGGCCATGATCCCACAAATATAGGAAGCTTCACGAGCATGGTACAGATTGTTTTGTCCGTAACTGGTCCGGTATTTCAACCGGCCCAGGACTTTGATCAGCTCGGGATGAAAATCCGACAGGCCCAATTCGAAGATGATCTTCTCGGCTTCTTCGTACATCAGCTTGTCAATATCGACTTTCACCTTTTCGACGATCTCTTCGATCCGCGTCGGATGGATGCGTCCATCATGCATCAACCGTTCAAGCGAGACCTTGGCTATTTCACGTCGCAAGGGATCGAATCCTGAAATGATAACCGCCTCGGGCGTCTCATCGATAATCAGATCGATGCCGGTCGCCGCCTCGATGGCTCGAATGTTGCGGCCTTCCCGGCCAATGATGCGTCCCTTCATGGCGTCGTTGGGGATGGGCACGACTGAAATCGTGGACTCAGAGACATAGTCCCGCACCACGCGCTGAATCGAAGTCGTGATGATTTCGCGTGCTTCCCTTTCGGCATTCTCCCTGGCTTCTTCCAATGTCCGTTTGGCAATGCCGGCCGCATCGAGACGCGCTTGACTTTCCATTTCCTGCAACAGATGTCTCTTGGCCTCGTCGGCGGTCATACCGGCCACACGCTCAAGCGCCTCGCGATGCTCTCTTTCGGCCTGGGCGCAGGCGGCTTCCTTTGCGATCAGCTTCTCTTCTTTCCTGATTAAATCCTGGTCCCGTTTTTGGCCGTCGGCCTCTCGCTTGTCCAGGGCGCTGATGCGCTTATCAATGGCTTCTTCACGTTGCACCAGGCGCTTCTCTGTCATGGACAGTTCGAGCAGCTTGGCCTTTTGCTCCTTCTCCAATTCCGCTTTTGACTGAAACACCAGATCTTTGGCTTCGAGCTTGGCTTCCTTGACGATGTTTTCAGCTTCGCGTTGCGCGTTTTGAATGGTTTGACGCGCCTGGTCTGCTTCCTGAGCCCGTTTTGCGGTCACCGATGAACGGCGCACCAGTTCAAACAGACCCGCGCCGAGGAACGCTCCTACCAATCCGACGAGTATGTACATCACAATCGAGGTGGACATAGGACGGCCCCTTTCACGATTGAGGCGCCAGGCAGTCTCGCCTCACACAAGCTATGGTCGAGAAGGGTACAGGGAAGGCAGGAAAGAGACGAGTCAAACGATAGACGCTAGACCGGACCGGCTACCCCGAGTCACGACTCCGCAAGGATGAACGTGGTGTTGGCAGAACGGAACGCGCCTGTTTCCATCCGGACACACTCCCATCCGCTCTGGGGTAACGGCTCACTCCTGTGAACCTCGAACGCACCAGACGGGGGGGTACTGAAATGGAAACTAGTGCCGGCCTACTCCGGCCCAAAGCCGGTTCAGTCGGCAGCACGTGCTCCACTAGCCTGTCCAATATGGCAGGCAGGGCTGATAGAAGAAGCACGAACCCTTGGAAAACGCTCCACTCTCTCAACGGGACCAGCATCGACAAACCCACATCCATTCTTTCCAGTGACGCAATCGGATCCCGGATTTTCTTACCGGTTGGCGGTTACCTCGTCCTCATCCCAATAAATAAACCTGCTTCCGCAAATACCACTACCACGGCACCACGATAGCAAAGGCCTTCCGGGCTTTGCAAGCGCATTCATCGAAACAGCGAGGTGGGCACCTGCTCTTCGATGGACTCCATAAGGGACGTCATCCGGCGTTCGACATCCGCTTCCCCCTGGGCGCGTTTCTTTTCCGCTTCCAACAGTTGATGGGCCAGATTGAGAGCCGTAAGGACCGCAAGCCTCGACGGAGTCGTCGTATTCATGCCCTCTGCGAGCTGTCGCATTTGCCCGTCCACGAACCCTGCCAGCCGGCGGATATAGGTCTCGTCCGCCTCTCCCTTGATGGAATAACGCTGGCCGTAGATTTCGACATCCGTCGTCTTAGTCAAAGGCCACCTCCTTGCGTTCTTCAAATGCCTCCAACAGCTCGACATCTCCGAGCACTTTTTCGACACGGGCTTTGATGTCCGAACGTTCTCGGGCCCACCGGCGATTGGAATCACTTTCGTCCGCTAAGCGCTGCCGAGTCGATCGCAAATCGTCCTCGAGGCCAGCATTTCGCTTTTTCAGCTCTTGTATCAACTTGACCAAGTCTCTGATGCGTGTTTCAAGCGCATCCAAACGATCCAATGCCATGTGCCTGTACCTACTTTGAAGCCACTACCGATTGTGGCGCACTATAGGAATTTACCCAGGGCTTGTCAACGCCTTCAGGATAGGCCGTTGAGCCGTACGTACTCCCGGTAACTGCGCAACACCCGTTTTACATACTGTCTGGTTTCCTGATACGGAATCAGCTCGACGAACTCGTCCTGGTTGTGACCGCGGTATTGCGCAATCCAGTTGCCGACCGCCAATGGACCCGCATTATACGAGGCCACGGTGTAGACGAGGTTTCCGGAAAACTGTTCCAGCAATTGCTCGACGTAGCGAACGCCGATACGAATATTGGTTTCTTGATCAAACAGGTCTTCACGCCCGACGGCGGGAAGCCCCACTCGCTGGGCGACGTTATTCGCCGTGGCCGGCATGACTTGCATTAAGCCGATGGCGCCCACTCGCGAAACCGCCTTCACATCGTATTGGCTTTCTTCACGGATGATGGCGGCAATCAGATAGGGGTCGACGCCTTTTGCGGCCTGTAATTTAATGGTGGGCAGCAGGCCGGTCGGATAGGCCACATTCCAGAGTGAGGGAGCAAACGCGCCGCCAGTCCGCTCCAATTGATCGCGGAATCGGGCGCGGGCGAGTCGCAGGGCCTGGTGATAGGCACCGACCTCGTTCAACATGGTAGAGAGTGCGATCAAGACATCAGGATCGCGGCTATATCGATCGGTCAAGACGGCGACTTCATGAGCGGCATCCGCATCCAGTCCCAACGTCTTGAGTTCAATCGCCCGACGGTAGGCCGTGTGCTGTTCGATGTCGGCTCGTGTCACCGGGGGCCGGGCCGGATCACCGGTCTTGGCGGTGTCGGAAGAAAGCACCAGCGTTTCGATGGGGGCATCAGCAATAGGAGCGATGTTCAGCCGTTCTCTCGCCAATTGACAATAGTACGTGAACGGGTGCCGCTGACAGAGCTTGCGGTAGAAGTCCTGCGCTTCCAGTGGCTGATTGTTTAGTTCACCGGCTCGTCCTATCCAATAGAGCGCTTGGGGTGCGAATTCACTGTCATGTTGCTCGGCGAGCGCCCGTAAGCTCTCCCCCGCCTCGCGATATCGAGCGGTGCGATAATAGACCCACCCGACGCGCCATTGGCCCTCGGCCCGCTGGGCGGTGGGTTCGCCATGGTGTGCAACATGCACATATTTAGCAATCGCGTCGTCGAACTGCTTTTGATCTTCCAGCCACATGCCGGCAAATAACGTGATCTGGCCCTTTTGTTCGGCGGAGAGAGAGGATGAGGATATGGCCCGGGCCGCTTCCAAAAGCTTATCGCCTTGTCCTTGCCGCAAATAGACGCGCGCCAGCCACACCGCTGCCTCGCGCGACTCTGGTCCTCCCTCTTTTGTCAAGCCGCGGAACGTTTCACGCGCGTGATCGTAGAGCTTGAGTCGCACTTGTGCGATTCCCAACTTCAACTTGGCCTCGGCTCGTCGAGGCGAGTGCGGATCGGCCAAGAGAAATTTTTTCAGCTCTTCGATCGCCTCGGCGTGAAACGCCTGTCCCAAGAAGGCCTGGGCTCTGTTCAGCCGATCGACGGGCTGCACGGTCCACGTGTCACCGCCAAGATTCGACGTCAATAAGGTTTCCGCTTCCTTGGCTTCACGGGTGTAGGGAAACCGAACCCATACCTGCTGCAGCAGCTCGCGCCCTTCGACGACATTGTTGTCCCGCAGGCGGCACGCGCCCCGTCGCAGATACGCCTGGGGTGCGCTGGCATCCTTGTCGTTCATCACGACGGCTCTGCCGAACCAGGCGGTCGATTCGGCGCAAGCGGCCGCCTGATACCAGGCCTCACCCGTCTTATAGGCCGCCTTGCCCAGTATGTTGGAATCGGGCACTGCCATTGGAATGCTTTCCAACAACACCGCCGCCTCTTTGGCTTGTCCAAGATTCAACTGGGATTCAGCGATCCACACGCGGATGTAGTCATCCAGGACAGGAAAATCCCGCTGCGCACCGCGAAGAAATTGCATGGCTGAAGCGGGGTCACGCTCGATCAACAACACGCCCGACAGAAGCCCCGCCCGTTTCCCCCACAGGGTGCCAGAAAACCGATCCGCCAACTGTTGAAGCCGCTCGAGCTTGAGCGTGAGAACCTGTTCCTTGTTCATGACTTTCCCGAGCCGTTCTTTGGGGAATGCCGCTGCCTGAAAACACAGCTCAGGCTGCTCACAGGGGTCCGATTCACCTGGAAGAGCAGCCGAGCCGGCCGCTCCGTTAATCAGGAGCAGGAGGGCGCACGCACAGCACCTGACCAAAACAGCAACCACGACCACCTCATCACCAAGCCTGATGGCCCTACCATATATAACAGTGTCCTTCGATCCATGCCAGCAGAAGACATCCTGCGGATTGGTTGTTCAACTTTTTCTGCGTGTGTTAGGCTGCCCCATGCGTGGCGTGAAGACGATGGCCCCACCGACGACAATGAATCTGCTTACTCTCGACGAGTCCGAGACAGCTGCGCTCGTTGAGCGCCTGGGCTGGCCTGCCTATCGCACCGGCCAGATTCTTCGCTGGCTCTACCAACGGCGGGCACGGACGATCAGTCAAATGACCGACCTCAGTCAAGCGGACCGGGCGACGCTGGAACGCGAAGCGAGGATCGGACGATCGCTTGGATGCACGGTGTTCCGATCAGCAGATGGCACCAGAAAACTGATCTTGAAGCTGGAAGACGAACTCGAGGTGGAAGCTGTTCTGATCCCCGACGACGAGCGGCTGACGCTCTGTGTGTCCACGCAGGTTGGCTGCACCTTGGACTGCGGCTTCTGCCTGACGGGCACAATGGGGCTGAAGCGCAATCTGAGGGCGCATGAGATCATTGAACAAGTTTTGACGGCTCACGATCACTTGGATCCCGGGGAACGCCTTTCGAACATGGTGTTCATGGGAATGGGTGAACCGTTGGCAAATCTCGCGGCGCTGTCCGAGGCGGTGTGCCGGCTGACGAATCCGAAATGGGGACTCGGCTGGTCGCCGCGGCGGATCACCGTCTCGACGGCGGGATTCGCCTCTAAATTACACCAAGTGGCCGCGCTTGGTGTGAATCTGGCGGTTTCGTTGAACGCCACGACCGAAGAGCAGCGCGCTCGGCTGATGCCGGCGGTTCATGGTATCGCCTCACTCAAAACGCTGCTCTCTGCCTGCCGCCGTTATCCATTGCCTCGCCACCGACGGTTGACCTTCGAGTACGTGCTGCTGGCGGGCATTAATGACGGAGAAGCCGATGCGAAGCGGCTGGTCACCTTGATCAAGGGCATCAACTGCAAGGTCAACCTCATTCCATTCAATCCATTTCCCGGCAGTCCGTTTCGTCGTCCCTCCGACCGACACATCCTCACGTTCCAATCAATTGTGCGACAGGCCGGCATGGACGTGTTCATTCGGAAAAGCCGGGGCCGGGATGTCCTGGGTGCATGCGGTCAACTGGGAAATCTCCCTCCGTCGTACGAACGAACCTTGACACAAATTGAATCTCATTGTTAGCATGCATTGTTCCGTTTCTCACCACCGACCATGATCAGGCTGCGCTTCCCGCACATTCCCTTTTGGTTGCTCACCATCAGCGTTCTCGCAGTTTCCGTTCAAGCCGCCGCCGCAGAACCGCATGAGTCCCTCCTTTCGAACGGCATGAAAGTGCTGCTCGTCGAAATGCCCAAAGCTCCCGTCGCGACGGTTCAGGTTTGGTACAAGGTCGGGTCGCGCAATGAAGTGATGGGGCGAGCCGGCCTCTCGCACATGCTCGAACACATGATGTTCAAAGGCACAGCGAAATATCCGAAAGGTTCATTCTCGCGTCTAATCCGCAAAAACGGGGGCATGGACAACGCATTCACCAGTCAGGATTTTACGGCCTATTTTGAGAATCTCGCTGCCGATCGCGTGCAGCTCGCCTTGGAAATGGAGGCCGACAGGATGCAAGGCCTCATTTTGGATCAGAATGAGCTCAAAACCGAGCGCGAAGTCGTCAAGGAAGAGCGTCGCCTGAGGACAGAAGACGATCCGCAGGGCGCGCTGGTCGAGGCGCTGTTTGCGCAGGCCTATCTCAGCCATCCCTACCACTGGCCCGTGATCGGCTGGTTCGGCGACTTGGACGCCATGACGCTCGACGATTTGCAGCGGCACTATGACACATACTACTCTCCAAACAATGCCACGCTGATTGTCGTCGGCGACATCAAAGCCGAGCAATTGCTGCCGACGATCAAACACCTATTCGAGCCCATCCCCCGTGGCCCTGAGCCCAAACCGGTTGCGACCATGGAAGCCGAGCAGAAAGGCGAGCGCCGCTTTCTCCTCAAGCGTGAAGCACAAGTGCCGTTTGTGATGATGGGGTATCGCGTCCCCAACTACACCAGCGAGGACTCCTATGCGTTGGACGTCCTGGAATCGATTCTCTCGCACGGAAAGAGTTCGCGGCTGTATCAGAGCCTGGTATACGACCAGAAACTTTCGCTGGCCGTCGGGGCAGAGTACGGGTTGATGCAGACGGATCCCGGTCTCTTCTATTTCTACGCGCTCGTGAGTCCGGGACAAAAGGTGGAGGTCGTCGAGGAGGCGCTGCACAAGGAGATCAAACGGCTGCAGTCTGAGGCTCCGACTGAGCAGGAATTGCAACGCGCGAAGAACCAAGTGGAAGCGGCCAGGATCTTTGAGCAGGACTCCAACTTCCGGCATGCCATGTTGCTCGGTCAGGCAGAGTCCGTCGGAGCAGGCTGGCGCAAGGTGGATCAGTTTCTAGAACGGATCCGAGCGGTCACAGCCAAGGATGTGCAGCGCGTCGCCGGACAGTATCTGCTCGAGGACTCCCGGACGGTTGGCAGCTTGATTCCAGTCACACCCAAACCGGCCGAGCCGCCGACTGCCTCAGTCCAGCAGGGAAAGCCGTGATCAGGACACGCCTGCACCCGATGCTTCGCCGTGGGCTGCAATGGTGCCTTGGGACATCGGTATTAACTCTCGTCTTCGCGACGTTCCCGGTCTCACCGTCCGGCGCTGCCGAAATCGTTCCCACAAAATTCGTCGCACCGAATGGCTTGACTGTCGTGGTATTGGAACAGCATTTCCTGCCCATCGTTGAAGTTCATGCATTGGTGAAAAGCGGATCGGCGCAGGACCCTCCCGAGAAAGCGGGCTTGGCCAATCTGGTGGCCAGTTTGCTTGATGAAGGCACGACCAGCCGCACCTCCAAGCAGCTTGCGGAGCAGATCGACTTTGTCGGCGGTGCGTTGGAGGTCAAGGCCGCTGAAGACTTTACGACCGCCTCCGTCCGAGTGCTGAAAAAAGATGTGGAGCTGGGATTCACATTGCTGGCCGATATTTTACAACACCCGGCATTTCTCAAGCCTGAGTTTGAACGCATCCGTTCACAGATTTTGGGCGAAATGGCGAGCGACAATGACGATCCTGGCCACGTCGCAATGAAAGCCTTCAATCAACTGGTCTTTCATGGCCACCCCTATCGCTGGCCACTCAACGGAACCGAGGAGTCGCTGAACAAGATTACCCATGCCGACGTCGTGGGATTCTACGCGCGTGAATACGCTCCAAGTCAGATGATTCTCACGATCGTGGGCGACGTGACGGCGGAACAGGTCACGGCATTCGTGCAGACGCATTTCGGAGGGTGGAAAAAGGCCTCACAGCCCCCACGAAGCGCGAAGAGCGCTCCGCCGATCGAGAAAAAGACCGTGCAGCTGATTGAAAAGGACCTGACTCAATCGAACGTCATTCTCGGCCATGGCGGGATCAGCCGGACGAATCCCGATTTTTATGCCGTAACGGTGATGAACTATATCCTGGGCGCCGGCGGGTTCTCCTCTCGGTTGATGGATTCCATACGGGACAAGCAAGGGCTGGTGTACGGCATCATGAGTCATTTCGATGCGCGGCTGATGCCCGGCTCCTTTTGGGTCAATTTTCAAACGCGCACTGAAGCCACAAACCAGGCGATCCAGGGGGTGCTTGCTGAAATGAAGAGTATCCGCGAAGCCCCGGTAACCGATCAGGAGCTCTCCGAGGCGAAATCCTTTTTGATCGGCAGCTTTCCACTGCGACTTGACTCCACGGCAAAGCTCGCCCAAGTATTGGCTCAAGTAGAATTTTACGGCCTGGGTTTTGAGTATTTCTCGCAATATCCTAAATGGATCGAGCGCGTGACGAAGGAAGACGTCCAACGGGTGGCGAAGCAGTACCTCTACCCCCAACGCTATGCGCTCGTGGTGGTCGGCAACGTGGCAAAGGCCAAGCTGAAGCAGTGAAGGAACGCTCCATGACCATGGACGCCTTAACCGATAAAGTTGAACGCCTCCGCCACCTTGTCGCCGACATGCAGTCCGCCCTCATCGCCTTTTCCGGCGGCATCGACAGCACCCTTGTACTGAAAATCGCGCATGACGAACTGGGAGCACGCGCAGTCGGAGTCACGGCCGTCTCGCCGACCTATCCAGCCGCTGAGTTGGATGCCGCCACGCGTACCGCCCAAGAAATTGGCGCCGAGCATGCCATCGTCCAGACGGATCAGTTGACGATTCCGGCCTTCGTACAAAACGATGGCGCACGCTGCTTTCATTGCAAGACCGATTTATATCAACTGATGGAGCGACTCCGGATCGCCCGCTCCATGCAGTGGGTGCTCGACGGAACCAACCTCGACGATTTGGGGGACGATCGCCCGGGCATTAAGGCAGCCCGGGAATGGAACGTGCGGAGCCCGCTCGTTGAAGCCGCCCTGACCAAAGCGGACGTCCGTGCGGCGGCGCATGAACTTGGTCTATCAAGCTGGGACAAGCCGGCCGCGGCCTGTCTGTCGTCGCGCATCCCACGAGGCATCCCCATCACGATGGAGAAACTGCGACGAGTCGAGGCAGCCGAAGCCGTCTTGCAGGAAGAAGGATTCAGCCACTTTCGGGTCAGGGACCATGGCGACATTGCTCGAATCGAAATGGCACCCGAGGAGTTCGCACGACTCAATCAGCCCGGCCGACGCTTAACAGTCAGTACCCGCCTGCGAGAGATCGGCTTTCGCTTCGTTTGTGTGGATTTGGAAGGATATCGACCCGGCGGGATCAGCTTGGCCTAGCGCCAAGAACATGGTTACACCACTTTCTGCCTCTAGGGAACGCGCGCCGGAGTTTTTGTGTCTGCCTGATTAGTGCGACGACCTTGAAAGTGCGTCGAGCGCTTCGTCGGCCAAGCGTCGATGATCCGCGTCGGTCAGACTCCGCTGGACCACTTTTTCGGCGACCATGAGGGCAAGGTCGGTCGTCTGCGTGCGGATCTCCTGAATCGCCTTTCGGCGTTCATGGTCGATTTCGCGAGTCGCATCGCCTTTGATCCGCTCCGCCTCGGCCGTCAACCGCTGCTCATTTTCTTCCATGAGCCGCTGCGTCCGCTCCTTCGCCGCCGCCAGAATTCCTTCGGCTTCCTTCGACGCCCCCGCGAGCCTCGTTTCGTATTCTTTTAGCCTGCGCTCCGCTTCCACGCGATGAGCTTCCGCTTCGTCCAGGCTGTTCTTGATTTTCTTCTCTCGCTCCTCAAGAACGCTTAAAATTCCGGGAAAGGCAAACTTATAGAGGACGAACAAGAGAATCGCGAACGACACCACTTCCCAAAAAATCAGGGAAGAGAAAAAATGCGATTCAAATTGCGGCATATCTCACGCTCACTTTGCTAAAGATTCAGTAAGACTCAAAACAGCTTTCCAACGACGCTGTAGTGTCGGGCGAACCAATAGGTTAGTCCGACCCGTCAGCGAGGACTGAACCTGCCAGCGAACGACGTCGGAAGCTGTTTCCTCAGCATCGGTTATTTGCGGAGGCCCATGATGATGAAGGCTATGACCAACCCGTATAGCGCGATGGCTTCCACCAGCGCGAATCCGATCCACATATACTTGCCGACCCGGCCTTCCGCTTCCGGCTGTCGTGCGACTGCCTCGATCATTTTTCCAAAGATATAGCCTATGCCAACGCCCGCCCCCGCAAACCCGGCGGCGGCAAGTCCCATCCCCAAAAGTGCTGCGGCTGCTGAATCCATCGTCTCGTACTCCTCCCTTGCTAAATACGTCCGTTGCAAACTGAGACTGCGTCGCTCCGCGCCCTTGGCGCGTCACCCCACGTTAGTGTGCATGCTCGTCGTGGCCATGCAAATGAAACGCATCGCCCAAATACACGCAGGTCAACACCGTGAATATGTAGGCTTGGATGAATGCGATGCCGACTTCGAGACCGTTCATAGCGATCGTGAACGCGAAGGGCAACCATCCAATCAACACCCCTCCACTGACGGCTAATCCGAACAACACACCCAGGATCACGTGTCCTGCCGTCATATTGGCAAACAACCGAACGGCAAGCGAGATGGGTCGAGCCAACTGGCTGATCAGTTCGATCGGGATCATCAAAGGCAGCAGCCAGCCCGGGGTACCTGGTGGCACGAGGATCCCAAAGAATTTCCCGCCATGCAACACGAAGCCCATCAGGAGGCTGAGTCCGTAGACCGTGCAGGCAAACACTGCCGTCACGACAATCTGGCTGGTCACCGTATAGGAACCAGGAATCAATCCAATGAGGTTGCAAAACAAAATGAAAAGAAACAATGTGGCAATCAAAGGAAAGAACTTCATGCCCTCTTTTCCCATCGTGTCCAGAATTATGCCGCGAATAAAATCGACCAACATCTCGGCAAGGCTTTGCAGTTTGCCGGGCACGAGCCGGCGGGCAGACCCCGCCGTGACCATGAGGATGGAAATGAGGGCCACCACCACCCACATCATGATGACGGCTTTGTTGATGGAAATATCCAGGCCGCCAAGATTGATCGGAATATAGTTGTGCAGCTCAAACGGATGGAGAGGACTTTCTTCCATGCACCCTTTCGCGATGCGTCAAGCGGTTACTGGGGCCACCGTTGCGCCATTCGATAAGCATTCCTCACGCCGGCCGCCGCACCCAAGATCAAGCCGAGAACGAGACCCCAGGGACCGGTCTCCAAGAGATAGGTATCGACGGCCCAGCCCAATCCGCCCCCCACAATCAGCGCAGCCAGCAGTTCCGTTCCGATCCGAACGGCCTGGCCGAGCCCCGCATAAAACGGATCCTGTGACTGGGGCATGGTCGGTGACCCACTGAGGCGAGTGTCCTGAAATCAGGACTCTGCCGAATGGCGGGCCCGCAATTCAAGCAGAGTACTCGTGAACTTGTCAAGCTCCGGCTGCTGGGAAATCACCGAATCTGTGGGGTATAGTGAACTGCTCCTGCGTGAACCCGACTCCAACGATGACCCGATTTTCGCAGCCTTCCTTCCTCCAAGGTGCCCCACGGCCGCTTGTCCTATCATTCAACGGTCGCGGTGAGAGTCCGTTCGACTTGTATCAAAAGGTCGCCTCCTCCACACAGCCCTCCTTTCTCTTGGAAAGCGGGAAAGGCGAGAACAGGCACTATTCATTTTTTGGCAGCCACCCGGCTTCTGTCATGCCACGACCCTCCCTCGCGACCGCATCATCATCGGACGATCCTTTTTCATGGCTTCGGCACATCATCGCTTCGCCCGGCATCGAACGAACGCCCGATTTGCCACCGTTTTTCGGTGGAGCAGTCGGATGCTTCAGTTATGATTTCGCACGCCGGCTGGAGTCCGTGCCGGCAGTCGCCGTTGACGATCTCTCACTCCCCGACATGCACTTCGCACTTTACGAGGTGGTCGCCGCGGTCGATCATCGAACCAATCGGATCCAAGTTATCTTTTGTCCATCGCTCGATCGATTTCTCGGTGAAGCGCGCGACAAACTCTATCGTGAGGGACTCGACCGCCTTGCGGAATGGGAAGCCAGACTCACCGGCTCCGTGGCGACACCGCCTAGTCCGTTGGCGCTGACCACCGTCTCATTTGGTCCGCAACAGACGCAAGAGGCCTATCTCGATCGAGTGCGGCGCTGCCAAGAGTACATTGCCGCCGGAGATATCTACCAGGCCAACCTTTCCCATCGGTTCGGCATCGAGATCCCACAAGGCTATCGATCGGGGGCTGCCCGTTTACACTACGAACAGGCGCTGTATCAAGAACTCCGCTCGGTGAATCCCTCTCCCTTTTCCGGCCTCCTGCGGTTCGGCGATATGTCGCTGATCAGTTGCTCGCCGGAGCGCTTGGTCCGCCTCCAGGGTCGCCGTGCTGACACCAGACCCATCGCCGGCACCAGACCTCGTGGCTGTAACTCCGATGACGACCGCCGTCTCGTCCGGGAGTTGCTCGCCAACGAAAAGGAACGGGCTGAGCACGTCATGTTGGTCGATCTCGAACGGAATGACCTCGGCCGTGTTTGCGAGATCGGCAGCGTGCAGGTCAATGAATTCATGGTGGTGGAGCAGTATTCACATGTCAGCCATATCGTCTCGAACGTACAGGGCACGCTGCGTCCCGGGGCGACGCCTTTCGATCTCATCAGCGCCACGTTCCCGGGCGGGACCATTACGGGCGTCCCGAAAATTCGTTGTATGGAGATCATTGAGGAACTCGAGCCCGTTCGTCGCGGACCCTATACAGGATCATTCGGCTATATCGGATGGAACGGGGATTTGGATTTAAACATCATTATCCGCACGCTTGTGATGACCGAAAAGCAGGGATATCTCCAAGTGGGGGCCGGTATCGTCGCCGACTCGGATCCCGCCAAGGAATATCAAGAGACCCTGCAGAAGGCGCAGGCATTTTTCAGCGCGGTCGGACGCCGCTGATGGGGTGGATTTACTTACATGACCGTTTCGTCAAGGAGGAGGAAGCGCTCGTCTCAGTATTCGACCATGGCTTTCTCTACGGTGACGGCGTCTATGAAACGATCCGCTCGTACGGTCACAAGATTTTCATGCGCGACCAGCACCTGGCTCGCTTGCGACGCTCGGCAGACGGCATTGGCCTGTCCATTCCGCAACTGAACTGGCCGTCAGTTCTCCATGAGGCGATGGCCCGGAACGGCGTGGGCGATGAACACACGGACGCGTATATTCGCGTGACGATCTCACGGGGGGTCGGCGAGATCGGTCTTGATCCGGCGCTCTGCCCCACTCCGACGATCGTGATCATGGCCAAACCGCTCAAACCGCTGCCACAGGATTGCTATCGGACCGGCGTGAGCCTGATCGTGGCCAAGACCAGGCGAAATCTTCCAAGCGCGCTCGACCCACAAATCAAGGCCACGAATTTCCTGAACAACATCCAGGCGAAACGAGAAGCGCTCAACGCCGGGGCCTTTGACAGCGTGTTGCTCAATTGGGAATCTCACCTCACCGAGTGTACGGTCAGCAATCTGTTCTTCGTGCGATCCGGCCGGCTCTGCACCCCGGCTCTTTCCTGTGGCATTTTGGACGGCATTACACGAGGTGTCCTTCTGGGGTTGGCGCGTGAATCAGCGATTCCTGTCGAAGAAGGCCAATTTACCGTGGAGTCGCTTCAGACGGCCGAGGAGTGCTTTCTCAGCAACACGACGATGGAAGTCATGCCGGCCACGCAGCTGAATGGTCGGCCGATCGGGAACGGAACGCCCGGCCCACTGAGCAAACGGCTTCACCAAATTTTTGTCACTCACCGTGACAAATTTCTGGAGCCTGAGTAGCCTCTCCATCCGATCCTCTTGTTCTGCCTCTTGTTTCCTGCGCTGCCATGCGGCATGGGATCTGCATTTTCTTGACAGGCTGGAACAGACTGATATCGTTGGGACCATGCCGATGACAGCAACACTGCGACGCATCACCAGCTTAATCCGATGCAGCTCCGGAATGCTCCTGACGGGGGTCATCGTTCTGTCGCCCCTCAACCCTGTCGGCTCACAGGCGGAAATCTACCAATATATAGGACCGAACGGTACGATCTCGCTTACTAACGTGCCCTCAGACGCTCGCTATCGGAAGCTCGACGTGGAATCGGCCCGCTTTCACGCATTGCTTTCCGAACGCGAACTGGAGCCCGTCATCAAACGCCATTCGTCTCAACAGCAATTGCATCCGGCGCTGATCCGGGCAGTGATCAAGGCCGAGTCGAATTTCGACCCACGCGCCGTTTCCCGCGCCGGAGCCATCGGCCTTATGCAGCTCATGCCGCAGACCGCCGTGCGCCTCGACGTACGCGATATGTTTGATCCTGATGAGAACGTCGGGGGCGGTGCAAAATACTTGAGGCAGTTACTCGACCGCTTCCACGGAAATTTGCCTCTTGCCCTGGCGGCCTACAATGCGGGCGAGAACATCGTTGATCGTTATCAAGCCTTGCCGCCGATCGACGAAACGAGACAATACGTCCGCAAAGTCTTGCGCTATTACCGGACCTTCCTCGTTCGCGACGGTGTCATCACCGAGCGTCCCGTCAGCCGGCACGCCCCTTCAACGCCAGCAGTAGCCCCCGCGACTTCCGTGGAGGCGTCCCGCTGATTCCCTCGCCCAGCGACAACCGACTGTGTTGTTGCCATCCCGGTCGCTTGGCCTGAGGAAAGTCCGACCGGTAATGGGCCCCCACGCTGTTTTCCCTCCATAGAGCAGCTTCCGCAATACACTGCGCAACCTGCACCATGTTTTTGACCTCCAGCGCCGTCCGCTGAGAAAACGGCTGTGCAACCAGTTGCGCCCAGCGGGACAGCTGCGCGCATGCCCGGATAAGCGATTCGCCGGAGCGGATCACCCCCACCTGACCCCACATCGTGCGCCGAAGTGAGCTGCGCAATTTTTCCACATCGTCAAGCGAACCATACTGTTCGTGCTTGAGAGCCGCTTCGTGCGTAGCCAGAGACGGAATTTCTTCACGGCCCGCATAGGCTACCGCCGCAGTAGCCGCCCGCGCGCCAAAGACCAGTCCTTCGAGTAATGAATTACTTGCCAGTCGGTTCGCCCCATGGACGCCGCTGCACGCCACTTCGCCCGCTGCAAACAATCCCGGGACGGTCGTGGCGCCATTCAAGTCCGTCCATACGCCGCCCATCATGTAATGGGCGCTGGGAGACACGGGAATCCACTCCTCGGTAATGTCGATGTCATAACGCAGGCATGTGGCGTAGATCGTCGGAAACCGACGCTTGACGAATTCGGCGCCAAGATGCGTGACGTCCAAGTACACGTGCCGGGCTTTTGTGGCGGCCATCTCGGCCCAGATTGCACGCGACACAATGTCACGGGGAGCAAGAGCTCCGAGCGGATGATACCGCGGCATGAAGATTTCGCCTTTGTTGTTTCGGAGTTGAGCCCCCTCTCCGCGCATGGCCTCGGACAATAGGAAGGGGGGGCTCGAGGGTAGGTACAACGCCGTGGGATGAAACTGCACGAACTCCATATCCTGCAGGACGGCGCCGGCTCGCAGCGCCATGGCGATGCCGTCTCCGGTGGCATTCGCAGGATTGGTAGTCCGGGCATAGAGCTGCCCCGCCCCACCCGTCGTCAGCACCACCGCTTTCGCCGGAAGTATGAATCGTCGACCCGAATGCTCATCGAACACGAGCGCCCCGCAGCAGCGCCCACTCTCCACAATCAGATCGACCGTAAAGTGATAGTCCAGCCGTTGGATGCGCTTCTGCCGCATCGCCTCGGCGATCAGCACCCGGACCATTTCATTCCCGGTGGCATCGCCTCGGGCGCGCAAAATTCTGCTCCGGCTGTGCGCCGCCTCCCGGGCAAACGCAAATTTGCCGCCGGCTTTGTCGAACCTGGCTCCCCATTTGATCAACTCTTGGATGCGCTGCGGTCCCTCCCCGACCAAGACGCGCACGGCTTCCTTCCGGCACAGCCCGTGGCCGGCCTTGAGTGTATCGGTCAAATGGATCGCGACGTCATCTTCCTCGCTCAGCGCGACTGCAACGCCACCCTGCGCATGGATTGAACTGCTCTGGAGCGGATGCCCCTTCGTGATGACCACCACCTGGCCGTTCCGGCTCAGTTCGACCGCTGCCCGAAGACCGGCGACTCCGCTGCCGATGACGAGAAAATCCGCGGAGGGAAGGGAAGATAAACGATTGGCCGGCATCACTACTTCCGCCCAACGCCGGGAGCCTGACCCGTCAAGGCTTGGCGTCTGTTCACTCCGAAGGGGATATCTCCTTGGATGCCGCTCAACAGCACAGATTTCGTACCCACCCATTGAAGGCGCGAATGACCGCGATGGCGGATCCCGGGATCCTCCGGGTCTTTTTTCCACAACCCTTGCCAATGCACGTAGACATCTATGTCGTCATTGTCGATCATGATGCGCTCGACGTGAAAGTCCATGGCCATGTCGTGGAACAATTCAAAATCGGCTTCTGCCTCCTGCTGCAGCCGCTCCGTGGACTCTGTCGGCACCACGAGCGCTGCGATGCCGGCACTATCCTTCTTCACGTACGCTACCCGAAGCGATTCGACCGCTTTATCGATACGAAGGTACCGCTCATGATCTTCGGGATATTGCATCGTTTTCGAGCCGCAGCCCGTGCCGACCATCCACAGTACGAGGACGATCGCGAGCGCGCTTATTTGACGTCCCGAGGAGTGCATCGTGATTGCAGTATAGGAACGGCTCGTTGGACCGGTCAAGCCAACCTGCTGCGTCATGCACACGACGTGTCGTTGCCTTGCAATTTCGGCCCAAAACTTCTAGACTCACGCGCGTAGGGGAGACACCGTATGGCCAGCGTGCTCAAAAAACGCCGCAAGAAGATGCGCAAACATAAGTACAAAAAGTTGCGCAGGCGTCAAAAGTTCTTGCGCCGTAAAAGCTAGTCTCACCGACATACGGAGGAGGGGCGGTGCCCGAAGGGAAGAAGGTTCGCATACGCGTCCGTACGGTGAACTGCGTGTATGTGGGTGATTTTCTGATTCCCCCCATGCGAAACCGCGTCTCGGATGCGATTAACGAGGAGCAACGGCTTTTCATTAGCCTGACCGACGTCGTCGTCAACGACAAGGATCGCTCGGATTTCGTTGCCATCAACAAGAATCTCATCGAGTCCATCGCCCAACTCTAGGTCAGATCCTTCCTCATCCCTCCTGATTTATCCGAGTCGCAAGCTTTGAACCCTGCACTGGTTTTCCTTTCGGCCGTTCACTAAGATCTGACGGTTATGTCCACCTTCGCACGATTTCGGCCCTTTCTCACACCCTATCTGGGGCGCATGGTGCTTGCCACTGTGTTGGTCATGGCCGTGGCCGCCATCAATCTCGCCTTACTCCGTCTGGCGGGAGCGCTGTGGGATGTCATCACCGTTCAGCACGATGGTGCCAGGATGAACGAACTCATGCTCCTCTTCCTCAGCCTCGTGTTCCTGCAGGGATTCTGCTCCATGGGCCACAGTTATTTGACGGCATCGGTCTCACAACGGATCGTCGCCGATTTTCGCCGGCACCTCTTCGCTCACCTGCAGACGCTCTCCGTCAGTTTTTTTGCCAGGCGGAGGACCGGCGAGCTTCTGTCACGGCTCATGAACGACGTCACGGTGATTCAATCGGTGGTGACGGAAACTCCAATCGACACAGCCAAACAGCTCGTGACATTCGTGGGCGGCATCACCTTCCTGCTCGCGATGAATTGGCGCCTCTGTCTGTTGATTCTCGTCCTCCTGCCCTTGCTCGTCGTGGTGGCCAAGCTGTTCGGTCGCCGGCTTAAATCGCTTTCCACCTCCATTCAAGATCAGACCGCCGCCCTGAGTACGCTTCTCGAAGAAGTCATCTCAGGCATCCGCATCGTCAAGTCCTTCGTCAAGACCCAGCGGGAAGAAGCACGCTTCGCGCAGCAGGTCGACACAACGCTCTCACTCACCATGCGGCGGGCCGGGATCATGGCGGTGTTCATTCCTGTCATCAGTCTGCTGACATTTTCCTCTGCGGCAGCCGTCTTATGGTACGGAGGACGTCAGGTGATCGATGGCACCGTCTCGCCTGGTGAGTTGTTCGCCTTCGTGTTATTTGCCGGTATTCTCATCGGGCCGTTCAGTTCCGCCGCACGTGTGTTTGCGCAAATTCGGGAAGCCCAGGGCGCGACCGAGCGCGTGTTTGAAATCCTGGATACCAGGCCCGAGGTCCGGGATGATCCAAACGCCCTTGTGCTTCACACCGTATCGGGCCAACTCACCGCAGAACATGTGAGCTTTGCCTATGATCCACGCCGGGCGATATTGATCGATGTGTCGTTCGAAGCGAAACCTGGGGAATGTGTGGCAATTGTGGGTCCGACTGGCGCAGGCAAGACCACCCTGATGAATTTGATCCATCGGTTTTATGATCCGACCGAAGGGCGCGTGACCATCGATGGAACAAGTCTCCGTGATGTCACGTTGGAGAGTTGGTATAGGCAAATCGCGCTGGTGCCGCAGGAGACCATCCTGTTTGGGGGGACGATTCTCGACAACATTCGGTATGGCAACGGTGACGCCGACGAAGAGGCCGTGAAGGAAGCCAGCCGGGCAGCCAATGCCCATGAGTTCATTATGGGCTTTCCCGATGGTTACCACACCGTTGTGGGAGAAAAGGGCATCAATATCTCTGGTGGACAACGCCAGCGTATCGCGATTGCTCGAGCTCTACTCAAGAATCCGCGCATACTCCTGCTTGATGAGGCGACCTCAGCACTGGACAGCGAGTCCGAACGGCTAATCCAGGAAGCGCTCGAACGGCTGATGAGGGGACGCACCACCTTCGTCATCGCCCACCGCTTGACCACCATTCACAGCGCCGATCGGATTCTGGTTTTGGACAAAGGCCGCCTTGTAGAAACGGGAACGCATGACGAGTTAATGGCTCGGCAGGGACTGTATTACTACCTCTACACGGTCCGTGTCGTTGAAGCTCCTTCGAAAACAGCCGGTGTCTAATTAGTCGACTCGAGGACACACATGGCTTCACGACGACAGCCCACTGCCAAGGCACGCCCTCCAGTGACGGCGGAAGAGAAACGTCTTCAAGAAGATGCGCGCCGCGAACAACATTGGAAACGATGGGGACCCTATTTAAGCGAACGGGCGTGGGGAACTGTGCGTGAAGATTACAGTCCTTCCGGAACGGCCTGGGAAGCGTTTCCTCATGAGCACGCCCGCTCACGCGTCTACCGGTGGAACGAAGACGGTCTCGCCGGCCTGTGCGACCGTCACCAATACATATGCTTCGCGCTTGCGCTCTGGAACGGGCACGACCCAATCCTGAAAGAACGGCTCTTCGGTCTCACCGGCCATGAAGGCAACCACGGCGAGGACGTTAAGGAGTATTACTTTTATCTGGATTCCACACCCACCCATTCGTACATGAAGTTTCTGTACAAGTACCCACAATCGACATTTCCCTATGAGCGGCTGGTTGAAGAGAATCGGCGCCGGAGCCGCCACGAGCCGGAATTTGAGCTGCACGAAAGCGGGTGCTTTGATGCCCAGCGCTATTTCGACGTCTTCGTCGAGTATGCCAAGGCATCGCCGGAAGACATCTGCATCCGCGTAGAGGTGATTAATCGAGGTCCTGACACCGCAGAGCTCACCGTGCTGCCCACCATCTGGTACCGTAATACGTGGTCATGGGGCTCCGACATCAGACGTCCACGTTTCCAGGCAGGCGTGCCGATCGATGCCGCGAGCGTCATCGAAACCGTCCACGACTACTATGGAGTGCGGCGGCTGCTGTGCGACAGGCAGCCGCCGCTATTGTTCACGGAAAACGAGACGAACTCGAGACGCCTCTATGCGGACGATGAAGGACCACGGTATGCGAAGGACGCATTTCACGACTATGTCGTCTGGGGCCTGAAAGCGGCTATCAACCCCGACCATATCGGCAGTAAAGCCGCGGCGCACTATGCCCTCACCGTAGCTGCTGGCGCCGCAGGCAGGATCAATCTCCGCTTTACGAATGATGCTCACGTCGCCGGCTTCACGCGACAAAATTTCGAAGAGGTCTTCGAGAGGCGGATTCAGGAAGCCGATGAATTCTACGAGACGCTGGCTCCTCGCCGCCTTTCGAAAGACGCCCGCCGCGTCCAGCGACAGGCCTTCGCCGGCCTGCTCTTGAGCAAGCAGTATTATCACTACGATGTCAGCCGGTGGCTCAAGGGCGATCCCATGGGACCCGAGCCTCCGCCAAACCGACTCCATGGCCGCAATGCCGACTGGACGCATCTCTACAACGCCGACGTCCTGTCCATGCCGGACAAGTGGGAGTACCCGTGGTACGCCGCATGGGACCTTGCATTCCATTGTATTCCGCTCGCGCTGGTCGATCCGACATTCGCCAAGGAACAGCTCATACTGATGCTGCGAGAGTGGTACATGCATCCCAATGGACAGATGCCCGCCTATGAATGGGCCTTGGGCGATGTGAACCCACCGGTGCATGCCTGGGCCGCGTGGCGGGTCTACAAGATCGAACAAAAACGCCGAGGCGTCGGGGACCGGGTGTTTCTCGAACGCGTCTTTCACAAACTCCTCTTGAATTTCACCTGGTGGGTCAATCGAAAGGACACGGAAGGTAAGAACATTTTTCAGGGCGGGTTTCTCGGCCTCGACAATATCGGCGTCTTTGATCGGAGCGCGCCGCTTCCCACCGGAGGGCGCCTCGAACAATCCGACGCCACGAGCTGGATGGGCATGTACTGCCTCAATATGCTGACCATGGCGCTGGAGCTCGCGCGTGAGAACCGAGCATACGAAGATGTGGCCAGCAAGTTCTTCGAGCATTTCGTGTACATCTGCCGCGCCGTGAACAACATCGGCGGTACACGCATCGAGTTGTGGGATGGTACCGACGGATTTTTTTATGACGTCCTGCATCTGCCGAACGGAGAGACGACCCACATGAAGGTCCGTTCCATGGTGGGACTGATACCGTTGTTCGCGGTGGAAACGCTCGATTCGACGCTCATCGACCGCCTCCCGCGGTTCAAACATCGGATGCAATGGTTCATCGAAAATCGGCCGGAATTCGCCCAGCACGTGGAAACGCAGAGCTACGAGGGCGGCGTCAGGCGATTTCTCTCGCTTGTAAATCGCCATCGGCTGCGCTCCATCATGCGGTATCTGCTTGACGAGAATGAGTTCCTTTCGCCTTATGGCATCCGCGCCCTCTCGCGGCACCATAGGGATCATCCGTATGTGCTCAACGTCATGGGACATGAGCACCGAGTCGATTACGAGCCGGCAGAATCGAGCACTCCTCAGTTCGGCGGGAATTCCAACTGGCGCGGGCCGATCTGGTTTCCCGTCAACTATCTCTTGATCGAATCGCTACAGAAATTCCACTTTTTTCTGGGCGATCACTACAAGGTGGAATATCCGTTCGGGTCGGGACAGCAGGCCACCCTCTGGCAGGTGGCCGGAGAGCTCTCTCGGCGTTTGATCGACATTTTTCTTCGTAATGCCGAAGGGAAACGGCCGGTGTTCGGCGGAGCGCAAATGTTCCAGCAGGGTCCGCACTGGCAGGACCATCTGCTGTTTTATGAGTACTTTCACGGAGATAACGGAGCCGGGATCGGCGCCAGCCATCAGACCGGCTGGACGGGACTCGTCGCGAAGCTGATTCAGCAGTCGGGAA
Organism: Nitrospira sp.; assembly: GCA_029240595.1. Lineage (GTDB taxonomy): Bacteria > Nitrospirota > Nitrospiria > Nitrospirales > Nitrospiraceae > Nitrospira_C. The sequence continues at coordinate 26,401 of JARDZZ010000005.1, forward strand.
AGTGAGGCGGCAACAACACTCCCGAGCTTCTTCTTAGGAATTGTTTCCTTTACTTCTGGCCCATCCGGCGATACCCTTCGACGTCAGTTTTTGACCCCTGAAACCAGTGTGTTCGCAGAGACTGGAGCACCTCAAAATTCCATAAGGAGTTTGCCATGCCACACATTCTCCTCGTCCTGGTCGCTCTTGCGACGCTCTCGACCTGGCTGCCTGCGCAGGCAGCTCCAATGAATCGCCCGCAGGCGGAGTATTCGGCCGATGCCACGGTTGAAAATGAAGAAGGGTCAATGAAGCAGAAGATATTCGTGACTCCGACCAAAGAACGTAAGGAAATGCTGACGGGTTCCGGCGAGGGGGCAGTTCAAATCTTTCGTTATGACAACAAAGTGATGTGGATGCTGATGCCGTCAGAAAACATGTACATGGAGTATTCGATCGGTGGAGGTCCTTCCAAGAGCAGTGATACGTCGCAATGGACGTACGAAGACACGGCAATGGGAGAAGAAACGCTGAACGGTGTCAGGGTGACGAAGTACAAGACCATCGCGACGAGCACGGATGGCAAAAAATTCGGCGGCTTTTCCTGGCGGACAAGAGAAGGCATCAACGTCAAACAGGATCTCCTGTACAAGGAAGGCAACGACAAGAAGCGGATGTTGACCGAACTCAGCAACCTCCAGATCGGCAGACAGGATCCGAGACTCTTCGAGATTCCCGACGGGTTCACGAAATTCGACATGGGCGGCATGATGGGAATGATGGGACGCCAAGGGCAGTCCATGGGTCGTCCAGACGTCAGCGGGACACCCCCACCCAACACCCGGAGACCAGGCGCAAGACCAGAGGTCATGACGCCGCAAGAGATCCCAGCGCCAGAACCCGAAGCGCCGCCCGAATCAGGGGTGGACAAGGCCACCAATTTCATGAAGGGCTTGTTTGGTCACTAGGGAACACCAGCATGGACAGGTGGCTGTTCCGCAGGATGCTGTTGGTCATGTGCGCCATGATGGTCCAAGCGGTGTGGCCTGGTACTGGCCTGACGGAAGATTCTCTTTCGAATTCGCCAGCCCGGCCCATCGTCAAGGCATCCGCGCTGTATCTGGTCGAGCTCCAATCCGGACGCGTCCTGCTCGAAAAAAATGCGACTCGCCGGCTTCCACCTGCCAGTCTCACGAAAATCATGACGGCGCTGGTCGCATTGGAATCAGCGCCGCTCCAAGATGTGGTGAAGATCGACGGCCGCGCAATCGTTCATCATTCGGCCTACAAATTTCTCGCCGGGGAGGAGTTTCTCCTGCGTGATTTGGTGACGGCAATGCTCGTGGCGAGTGCGAATGACGCCTGCGAGGCAATAGCCTGGCACATTGGAGGAGACGACAAGCGGTTTGTCGCGAAGATGAACGAGCGCGCCGGAACGCTGGGATTGAAGGACACCCATTTCGCGAACCCTTGCGGATTCGATGCGCCGGGGCACTATTCGACGGCGGCGGACCTTGCGAAACTCAGCAAGCAGGCGCTGCAAGAGCCGATCTTCTCTATGATGGTACGGACACTGGTTCGCGACATCAGGACGGTCGATGGTGGACGTCAACTGGTACTCCACAGTACCAACGAACTGCTGAAGGACCCGGACGTGAACGGCGTGAAGACGGGCTACACGAGCAGAGCCGGGCGCTGCCTGATCGCCAGCATGTTCAAAGACGGGCACCGCTTGCTGCTGGTAGGGCTGAATCTTATGGATCAGTGGGACCAAGCCTCCCGGCTCCTACGCTACGGCCAGGAGGTCCTTAGAGAGGCGAGTGGTTGAATTCTGGGCGGCGCGATGGCTACTGACGGCCCACGCGGTGCAGATAGGCGTCACGGAGGTTTTCCTGGGCGAGGACATAATTGGAGTCCAAGCGAGCGGCCATCCTAAACTCTTCGATGGCACTGTCCCAGTCGCCGTGCAGGGAATAGGCGTAGCCCAGATTGTTATGCGGTCGTGCTTTATTGGGAGACTTTCGGACCGCGTCTGACCAGAGCAGAAGCCGGTCTTGGTAGAGCAAGTTTCGCTGATAGGTGAAGAGACAGAGACCGGCCACCAAAACTGCCACCAGTAGGGACGAAGTGAACTGGACGAAAGCTGGCCGGCGGATGGTTGTCAGAACATGACGGATGAGATGCGAAGCCAGCGTAACGATCGCAAGTACGAATCCGATTGCCGGCAGGTACAGGTTGCGCTCACTCAACAGGTCGTTGCGGGGGATGAGACTCGTCGGCAGGAGCTGTATGAAGAACCAGCCCAGGCCGAAGGCGAGCAGCGGAACACGACTAGCCGAGAAGAAGGCTCCGGCCATTACAACGGAGAGCAGCAAGAGATCGAGCGGAAGCGGCCATTGTGTCAGGGAATGAATTATAGGGAGGTCGTGATCGAAGTTCTGGTTCCAGGGTGACAACAGTAGCAGCAGCGCATAAGCCGTGGCATGTAATTCGCTCAGGAGATGCTCCCGGAATGGTCGGATTGTAAAACTGAATTCCGCTAGCGCCGGATAGCGAGGGTGGCTCCAGGCCCAGGCGGCGGCAAGAAACAAGACGATCCAGAACGCGAAATGATTGGAGATCAGCGTGCCACGAAAGTCGGAGACTCGCTTCCCAGCGATCAGCCAGTCCCAGAGAAGGAGAATAAGCGGAAACGTCACCGCTGTTTCCTTGGACCCTATGGAAAGCAGGAACGAGACGACAGCTCCCGATAGGTATAGCCGGCGACAGCCATTCGATTCTTGTGCAGCTCGGAGATACAAATACAGCGCCAGCAGATAAAAGAACGTCATCAGCCCGGATGCCCGTCCGGAGATATAGGTCACCGTTTCAGTGGCGATCGGATGAATAAGGAAGAGCAGCACTGTCCACAATGGAATGGTGACTACCTTGTCCGACAGGACACTCGTAAGAATCCGGTAGAGGAGCAGACCGGATCCCAGATGCAGCAAGAGATTAAGTAGGTGGTAGCCGGCGGGGTGCAGTCCATACAGTGACCGATCAATAATAAATGTGGCATACAACACCGGCCGGACCATGTGATCGAGATGGCCGATGAACGTGTTGAGCGATTCAACATGGGCATTTTCCAGAATGGTTAACGAGTCGTCGTACTGGAAGTCGCCGTAGAAGGCCGAGAAGTAGCTGATCGCTATGACCGTGAACAGAATAAGAACTGTCGCCGATGGATTGATCTTACCGTTCACGGCTGTCGTTATACTGCATCACACACGGAGGGTATAGGGGGACATATGAACCTTGTACGGTTGGTCGGCTGTGGCGTCGTGCTATTAGGGGGCATGATCTGGCTTTCAACCGGTGTGCTGGCACAGGGAGACAAGTGCCAAAAGACGGTGGAGAGGCTAATCAATCAGGTTGAAGAACCTCCAAACGAGGAAGTGAGCAAGTTCAGGAGTGAGTGCCCGACTGAAGATCGCAGCTACAAGGATCTGCAACGCTATAGGGACAGAGTGAAGGAGCAGCGTAGGCTCATTGCTGAAGCGGTCGACATTGTGAAAATGGCGGTCGATGGATTGACGAAATAGACGCGTACTGGCCAGGAGGACATTCATGAGGCAAGGTGTAATGTGTAGGGCTCTGCCGGCGATTGTTCTACTCGCGCTTTGGCTTGCCGGTTTCCCGAATGCGCTGCTCGCCGCGCCTGCCGGGGACGCATCCTCGCTCCGAAAGGAAACCGTGAAGAAATACTTCGCGAGCTGCCGGGGGACAGCCGCCAAAGACGCGGCATGCGACAGAACGAGGAAGGAAGCTGTAGGCATTCTGAAGGAGAGTTTGCTGACACTCGGCTCAACGGCCGACCGCGTGCATGTGCCTCTGATCTTAGGAATGTTCAAGAGCGAGGAAGTGGAACTCAGAATGGCTGCAGCCGATGCGGTCGGTATGATCGGGCCCGAAGACCAGGACGTGGAGGCGATCATCCCGGCGACCAACGATGCGGTGCCGGACGTCCGAGCGGCTGTTTCCAACATGATTGGTCGGGGGAAGGGAAAGGGCATTTCCTTGCTTGGGCAGCGCCTGCTGCCTCACCGCGCTGGACGCGCCGCCGAGACTCCCGTTGACGCCGCGAAATATTCGATGCCAGTGGCGCCGGACAGCGCCTATCTCTTCGATTCTAGCGATGCCGCAAAGGGTCGTCTCTCATACATGGCTAAGGGCAAGAGCGACCCTGCGCAATTCTATAGAGCCAAGGCTAAGAAAGGTCCATACAAATGGGAAGAGTTCCGCCAACAGTATCGCTATCAACTGCAGGATGATGAAGAGGCGCTTAATCAGGCACAAAAGTCGGCGGGAAAGCAGTTGGAGAACGAGAAGCCTCCGGACCCAACCAATGTACAAGCGTTCACCGAATACATGCAACGAATCCAATCAGTGTCGATGCAAGGGAGTATGGGTAGGACCTTCTTCGATACCTATCAACACAATCTGTACGGCACACCTACCGTCTATGTGCTGGAGGAGAGGCAGATCGGTCAGCGCAGTTATCCGACCAGGTACGTTGTGGTCTATGAGGAGCTGGCGTTTAAACGGCCAGGATACCGGTTGGCCTGGACGACCGTGCCGGACGAAGCCCTCAAGGCAGCTCAAGTCGCCTCACTGAAAGAGCAGAAGGAGGAAGAAGCGCACCAAGCGGCAAGCAAGAAAGCGGAAGAGGCTGCAAAAAAGCGCGAAGCCGAGTTGGATTCGCTGACCAAGAAGAAAGACGCGGGGGAGAAAAAGCAGTTCAAGAAAGGTCAGTCCGATCTGGAGAAAGAGCTCGGTTTTTGAGCCGAATCGAGCGGAGCGTGGTCATGATTGACACATTCGGAACGGCGCTCGCAGTACCAGTAGCCTTCCTCCTCATGCTACTGGCGCCGGTCGTGATAGAGGCGCAGAAATCCGGCTGATAGAGACGCCAAAGAGATCGCCGACTATATGCTGACAGAACCGGCGTTGGCGAAGTACAAGCAGGCGGTGCACAAACTGCAACCGCTGATAGCGCAATTGCCGCAAGATTGTGAACGCGAAAACGGCTCGACGTCTCTCAAAGACATGGCGACTCGCATGGACGCTATCCCCGGGGTCAAGTCGGCACTCAAGGCAGCGGGCATGACCTCGCGCGAGTATCTCGTGTTCACGTGGTCGGTGTTTCAGAGCGGCATGGCGGTTTTGGCAGTGCAGCAGCCAGGAGGCAAATTGCCGCCCGTGTGAAAATGGCAAACGTCAACTTTTATCGCGCGCATGAAGCCGAGCTGACAAAACTCGGCGAGCTGACCACACAGGCGGATTGCGATAATCGATGATCGCGCGGACAGCTTCCTGGAATGACAAGGAGGATTGACCCATGATGCGTCTACCAGCATACCTGATTATGATCCTGTCCACGATGACGATTGTTGTTCCCGATGCTTGGTCACAAGGATTGTTAGACCGGCTATTCGATAAAACAACCGAAAGCGCGCAGCGCAAGGCTCAAGACCGGGTGAACCAGCGAATCGACCAGTCGATCGACAATGCCGTGAATAAGACGGAAGAGACGGTAAAATGTGTCGCGACCGATCCGGACTGCATCAAAAAGGCGAAAGACGCCGGCAAGAAAGTTGAGACGGTTGAATCGCAGCCACGCTCATCCGTCGCCTCTGACACCATGAAATGTACGATCACGGACAGCGCCTGCATGAAGCAGGCAAAGCAGCTCGGCAAGAAAGTCGATCTCGTCGAGGAGGCGGATCTTGAGGTGTTGCGGTGCTCGGCGAGCGATGCGGATTGTTTGAAGCGCGCCAAAGCGGCAGGGAAGAAAGTGGAAATTACTGACTGACTCAGTTACTGCGTTCCCGGCACCGATTTGCGGTTGGCTGTCCCTTGCAGGTCCATCTCGAGTACGACCGGACCTTCCGCATTCTTCGGCTCCAATCGGACCGGCATCCGATCAACCATCAGCTTGATGAGCGGCACCGCGGCGATATACGGCGTCTTGTCTGAGCGATTGGAGCCCAGCGTGATTCGTACGTGATGGGGCCGGTTCGCCGGCGTCACCTGCGCAATGAGCGCTTTCTCGATAAATCCCACCACCATGCCGCTCCCATCGGCGAGTTTGTGAACCTCGTAGGCATTGGCAGCCGGAGCGCTCCGCTCCAGCATAAGGTCGGGACTTTGCGTCACCAGAGCCATGCCGAGTGGTTGCGGCGCAATGAACCCATAGCTTCCCGTCGGAGCTTGGGAAAACGGAACGCGGCTTGCTCCCAGTTCAGTCACGCCGTTCTTCCCTCGCAGCTGTTTGCGCAGGTCCGATTCGCTGCCGGCCGCTTCAATAACGACCACTGTCGGTGCCGACTTGACCATCGGCATCACTTCAGTCTTTCCCGCCCCGGTTGCCGCGATCGGTGACAGCGCCAGCCCAAGCACCCACGGCAAGGTCCATGTGAATATTGAGCGCATCAGTATCCCTCGTCGCACCATAGAATAGAATCTCCAAGAGCAGCCGCAGGTTACTACATACCGGCTTGGGATGAAATTACTCGGCCGGATACATGTCCGGATTCCACGCGACTTCCCACAGATGTCCGTCAGGATCTTGAAACGATCCGGTGTAACCACCCCAAAATGCTTCGTGAGGCGGATCGGTGATCGTTGCTCCGGCGCGGTGGGCTTGACCGATGACCGCATCGACTTCCGCTTTGCTGCCAACATTGTGTCCGAGAGAGAATTCGGTTGCGCTGCGCGGACCCAGCGAAACCTTGGCCTCATGGGCGAGATCCCTCCGGCCCCAGATCGCCAGTTTCTGGCCGTTCGTCAGGTCAAAGAAGGCGACGGCTCCGTGTTCATACTCAGTCCCGACGATTCCTCGAGTAGGAAAACCCAGCCCGTCCCGGTAGAACCGTAGTGAGCGGTCAAGATCGTCAACGCCGATTGTGATGATCGTTATACGCGGCTTCATGCGGTCTTCCACCGGGCAGCTGTGGATAGGCTACGAGCCACTGCACGCGGTGTCAACGGATGATCCATCGCCATTCTGATGGTCGCCGAGAACCGTCCAGAGAATCCGCAGGAGGTTCAGCCGGTGCGGTGAGATCCTCGCGACTCCCGATGCGCCGGCTCCGGTTGTTCGAAGAGTAATCTCGCGCCCGGCTTGAAGGTGACGTAGTACCAGATCCATTCCGACATCACGCGGAAGCGGCTGCGAACGCCGATGAGGAAAAAGATGTGCACAATGCACCAGAGCAGCCAGGCGAGGAGTCCTGAAACATGAAATCGGCCGATTTGTGCCACCGCCTTGGCCCTTCCGATGGTCGCCAGCATCCCTCGGTCAGCATAGATAAATGGCGGGCGACTGCTAGGAGCCACACCCTCCTCGATCAACTGGGCGACATAACGGCCCTGCTGCATCGCGACGGGAGCCAGCCCTGGCAATGCTTTTCCATCCTGCCCCCGACAATGAGCCGCATCGCCGATGACGAAGATCCACGGATCCCCAGGAACCGTCAGGTCCGGGTTGACCATCACCCGCCCCGCACCATCGTGGGCCGCCTTCAGCGTATCGAGGAGTCCAGAAGCTCGATTGCCCGCCGCCCAGATGATGCCGGCCGAAGGGACGAAGTCCTGCCCAATTTTCACACCCCCCTTGTCGACAGCGCTCACGAGACTGTTGAGCCGAATGGTCACTCCCATTCGAGACAAGGCCGCCGCGGCTTTGTCTGAAAGATCTGGACTGAAACCGGGTAAAATGCGCGGACCGCCCTCGACGAGTAGAACGCAGAGATCATCGAGCCGCAAGTTGGGAAAATCCGGGCCCATAGCCTTTCGTCCGATCTCTGCCAGCGCGCCCGCCAATTCCACGCCGGTGGGACCGCCGCCGACAATCACAAATGTGAGCGGTTCATGTTTACCGGTAGAGGCGAGCCGGCGTTCCGCGTCTTCAAAGGCCGACAGCATGTGTTGGCGTAGCCGTACGGCATCGGTCATGGTCTTCAACCCTGGCGCAAATTCTTCCCATTCGTCGTGGCCAAAATAGGCATGACGCGAACCAGGCGCAACGATGAGGACGTCGAACGAGACGGGCGGGCTCTCACGCAAGCAGATCGAGCGATCAGCGCGATCGATCGACAGCACTTCATCCATCATGACGCGGACGTTGCGTTGCGAGCGAAAAACGGTGCGCAATGGCCATGCAATATCACTCGGCGACAAGGCAGCGGTCGCCACCTGATAGAGCAGCGGTTGGAACAGGTGATGATTCGTGCGGTCGATGAGCACGACGTCGGCCCGACGGAGTGATCGGGCGGCTGTGAGTCCGCCAAAGCCGCCTCCGATGATGACGATCCTCTTCTGATCCATTGTTGGAACTCAACGCAGGCGCCAGCTCAGGACGAGGGAAGCTGCAGGCCCAGGGAAAAGGTCGCACTGAAGCCCTCGGCCGCGGGCATAGGACTGAGCAGGAGCTGTTCTCCTCCGCGACGGAAAATGCGATCATCTTGGTTTCGACCGGCGCGAGATCCTTTCTCGGCATACGGCGGATCTGCAAAGACACGATCCGAGAGCGCGTCGTCAAAGTACATCTGAGTCGTGAGTTCGAAGCGCTGCTTCGTCTCTGGCGCCGTACGGACTTTGAGATGGATGTGCACAGTGCGGCCAGGATACCAGCCCGGATAAATGGTGAGAAACCGTGCTTCTCCTTGCGGATCCGAAATCTGGTACCCGCGCAGAAACTTTTGTCCGATCGTAGAGAAGCCGGGATCCTGCACGTCTGAGTAGACACCCCGCGCATCGCAATGCCAGATATCGACCTGAGCACCGGGCAGTGGGTGGCATTGCCCCATCTCAACGCGGGAGAGCCTAACCGTTAATCCTAACGGGGTTCCGGATTTGACCTGGCCAGTCGTCGGATCAGAACGGATATCGGAGCGGTTTAAGCGCTCATCGACGAAATAGGGGCCTTCGGTCTGCTCCGGGCGAAACATGCAAGCAGGACTTGGTCCGCCGATCGCACTGAGAGATACGGGGCTTCCGGCGATGACACAAGCCACACAACCACCCAACAACCGCAATGCATCACGGCGCGACAGGAGGCAGGCCATGGTCAGGTCATCGGACATGATCCCCTCGACTCGACTCGAGCGATAAGGCCAACACAGGGTGGATGGATGCTGTCGATCCACCACCGAACCAAGTGTGAACAGATTGATGAGGCGCTTTCAAGGAATAAAGTCTGACTGTCTTGCCCGATCCAATCCGCTGGCGAACGAGGGGTCCGACCGAACTCCAGTTACAAGCAGGAAATTCAACCGCTTATACCCTGTAACCTTTTCGACGAGCGCCGCGACTAACGAACAGAAGAAAACAAGAGCTGCACCTTGGACCATAGGGCGGTGGTATGATGAGCCACGTTGCGTTTGCCGTCGACATGCAGGCACTGCCCGGATGGCATCGGTCGATGACCGACGACTCGTTGCCTGTGGTCAAACCTAGACAAGACGAACGCGAGCTTCTCCGCCGCATCAGGCAAGGCGAGATCGAGCGCTATGCCGATCTGATCGACCTTCACCAACGCCATGTGATTCGTATCGTCGGGCGACGAGTGCCGTCGGATCGAGTCGCGGAAATTGTCCATGATGTCTTCGTGAGAGCCTATGTCAATTTGGGTCAGTTTTCTGAATCGGTTCCATTCGATCATTGGTTGACAGGCATCGCGATCCGAACCTGTTACGACTTTTGGAGAGACCAAGCTCGCCATGCTGTGCCTGTCAGCTCCTTGACAGAAGAGCACCACCGCTGGATCGAGCAGACACTTTCCGCACAGTCAGACGCACAGTTTCGGCGTCAGGCTGAAACCCGTGACGCGGCTGAAGTCTTGGAATGGGCGCTCCAGCAGCTCTCTCCGGAAAATCGTGCCGTCTTGACGCTGGTGCACCTCGACGGTTATTCGGTTCGTGAGGCCGCGCAGCTGCTCGGGTGGACCCTGGTCAACGTGAAAGTGAGAGCACATCGGGCCCGTCGGGCCCTGCGCAACCTTTTACGACACACCTCACCTAGGAGTGCGTCATGAATCAGCATACTGACATTGACGTTCATAAACTCGAGCGTGCCCTCGTCGACAGCTATCGCTCACGGTCTGGTGCGTCCTATGAGGTCGACGTCACTCAGCAAGTCATGCGCGATGTCCGTCGACTGGATACTGAACGAGAGGGATGGACGCCGCCGGCCATGCTGGATCAGTTGATCTGGCAAACGGCCACGCGTGCCGCGGCGGTCGTGCTGATCGCGGCCATGTTGACCGTCGGCTTGTTTCGGTTACAGTCGGACGGTCCGGCTCTCGTAGCCGAAGACTTCGAGCCGGCTCCGTTATTCGAAGAGTGATAGCGAGGAGGATCCATGAGATCTCGACGCAAATTATGGGCGGGCCTCATCATCCTGTTCGGCGCCGGAACGCTGACCGGGATTGTCGCGGGTTATGTGTATAGCCATACCGAACGGACTACCCGAAGCGAGCACGGACCTGCCGCTCATCACGAACGGATCATGAAACGCCTTACACAGGACCTGTCGCTGACCGAACAGCAACAGGCCGAGATCGAGCCAATCGTCACCCGGGCCCACGTGGCGGTTCTCGAGTTACGGTTTGCCCATCAAGCTGAAGTCGAACAGATCTTGGCCAAGGGAATGACGGAGATTAAGACGAAGCTGTCTGCGTCGCAGCAGCCAGGGTTGGACAAGCTGTATCAGGAATTGGAGCAGCGGTGGCAGGCCTCACGCCACTATCTGGCAACCCAGAAACAGACGCTGACATCGCAATAATCTGAGGGAACTGGAAACAGACCATGGCTGAATCGATGCACTTTGCGACCACCGTTAAGCGATGGGTGTTCGGGCTGGCCGCCGCCTGTTTGCTCGCCTTGGGGGGGTACGCACTGTTAGCTAAATCGGGCGAAGAACCATCCCGTGCCGGACAGATGCCCGGCCCCGCGCGCGCGATGCCGGTGCAGGTAGCCGCGGCACGCATCGGCGATATCGGCATTTATCTCAACGGGCTCGGCTCGGTCGCACCCTTGAACACCGTTAATGTGAAAAGCCGGGTGGATGGTCAGTTGATGAAAGTGCTGTTTCAGGAAGGCCAACTCGTCAAAAGCGGCGACCTCTTGGCGCAGATTGATCCGCGGCCCTTCGAGGTGCAGTTAATCCAGGCCGAGGGCCAGATGGTGCGCGACCAGGCGCAGTTAAGAAATGCGCGTCTGGACTACGAACGATATAAGGGACTCTACGAACAGGGCTTTGTTCCGAAGCAACAGTTGGATACTCAGGAGGCCATCGTCCGTCAGTCGGAAGGCATCGTCAAAGCCGATCAGGGCCAAATCGACAACGCGAAGCTTCAGTTGGCCTATAGCCGCATCACCGCTCCCATTAGCGGCCGCGTCGGCTTGCGGCAGGTCGATCCCGGCAATATGGTCCGCGCCAACGACACCAATGGCCTTCTCGTCATTACACAACTCACACCCATTGCGGTCATCTTTACGATTCCTGAGGATAGTCTGCCGGCAGTGCTCGAACGGCTCAACGCCGGTCAGCGTCTGACCGTAGACGCATTCGATCGTGAGCACAAGAAACAACTGGCCACCGGCACCCTGCTGACGGTCGACAACCAGATTGATCCCAATACAGGAACCGTGCGACTCAAAGCCGT
>JARDZZ010000186.1 GCA_029240595.1 Nitrospira sp.
TCAGAGAAAAAACCGCCCTACGCACCTCGGCCGAAGGCATCATACTCTCCCCTGCCTGGCAAAACCACCAGTTGACGGTAGCATCAATTGACGGCGCTCCGACGGACGCGGTATCCTCGACCAACTGCCACCCTGCATCGAGATTCCATGTCATTGCGCGATCGGCTGACCGAAGACCTCAAGCTCGCCATGAAAGCACGCGATCAGTTGCGGATGGATGTCATCCGCATGATCAAGGCCGCTGTGCTGAACAAGGAAGTCGAGTTGAAAAAGGACCTCGACGATGCGGAAATGAGCCGCATCATGACCACTATGATCAAGCAGCGGAAAGAATCGGTCGAGCAGTTCGAAAAGGGCCAGCGCGCCGAGCTCGCCGCGAAGGAACGACAAGAAATCTCCATCATCGAAACCTACCTGCCCAAAGCTCTCTCCGCTGAGGAACTTGCCCAAGCCGTCGATGCCGTGATCCGTGAGACGGGGGCCACGTCCGCCAAGGACATGGGACTCGTGATGAAAGCCGTCATGGCTCGTCTCGCCGGCCAATCGGTTGATGGAAAGTCCGTCAGCGACCTCGTTCGCTCCAAACTCGCGTAAGCCAATCGTCGCAGAGTCGTCTGCTATACTTGGTGGCGTACTGATGGGCCCCCGCATTAGGAACCACCACGTAGGAGTTTCATGCGTATTCTGATCGTTGACGACTCACCGGATCAGCAGGCCCTCCTGCGCGCCATCCTGAGCAAAGCCGGTCATCAAGACCTCGTGAGCGCTGATGGGGCAGCGAGCGCGGCAAAGGTGCTCAATTTCGACGGTGATTCCATCCCCGAGCACATCGATCTTATCCTGATGGACGTCCTGATGCCCGGGCAGGACGGCGTCGAGACCTGCCGGCAAATCAAACGCTGCGCACACCTCCAAGATATTCCCGTCATCATGGTGACGGCCAAGAGTGATCTCTCGAATCTGCAAGACGCGTTTGCCGCCGGGGCAATGGACTTTATCAGCAAACCAGTCAGCAGCATTGAGCTCCTCGCGCGCGTGTCCTCCGCTTTGCTGCTTAAGCAGGAAATGGATCGCCGGAAAAACCGGGAGCTGGAACTGCGCCGCAGCAACGAGGAACTGCAAAAAGCGCTGAAGGAGGTGAAGGTGCTACGGGGTCTTATTCCTATCTGCGCCTCATGCAAAAAGGTCAGAAATGACGGCGGGTTCTGGCAGCAGTTGGAAGAGTATCTCGGGGAGCATTCCGAGGCCGAATTCAGCCACGGCCTCTGTCAACCCTGCATTAAAAAGCTTTATCCTGGAGTTTACCAGGATTAGCTGTTACGATTTCTTTACGTACCGCGACGTCCCTCTCAAGCCGAGGCGCCATTTCCATGAGCATATTGATCGTTGACGACTCTCCAGACGACCGGACCCTGCTTCAGTCGATCCTCACCGCCGCAGGCTATGAACACATCCTGGTTGCCGAATCGGCTGTGACTGCCTTTCATCTCCTGGGCCTCGACGGGGGCAAGCAAGGTGCCGCTCGCGTCGATCTCATCCTGATGGACATCATCATGCCGGAAATGAACGGCATTGAAGCCTGCCGGCAAATCAAAGCCGTCGAGCGCTTCCGCGAAACCCCGATCATGATGGTGACCGTGAAGACCGATCCGGTGGATTTGCAGTTGGCTTTCGCCGCGGGGGCGCTGGATTACATCGGCAAGCCCATCAATAAAATTGAGCTCTTGACGCGAGTACGATCGGTGCTGCGGCTCGTGCACGAGATCGAGCGGCGGCGGGCGCGCGAGCAGGAGTTGCTGGAGGTCATGCGCCAGCTTCAGGAAGCGAATCAGATGCTTCTTCGGCTCTCTTCTCTGGACGGCTTGACCGGCATCACGAACCGCCGGCAATTCGACGATTTCCTCGATCAGGAATGGCGGCGTGCCGTCCGTGAATCGACGCCGCTATCCCTGATCATGCTCGATATCGACCGGTTCAAGATCTACAACGATACCAACGGCCACACGGCCGGCGACGAGTGTTTACGCCAAGTTGCCAATGCCATCTCCGGCGCTGTCAACCGGCCGGGCGATTTGGTCGCCCGGTACGGCGGTGATGAGTTTGTCGTGGTGCTTCCCGGCACCGCGACAGATGGAGCCGCACAAGTCGCGGAGACCTTGAGGAAGCGGATCGAAACACTTGGCATCACCCACTCGGAAGGCGATCACATCACGATCAGTGTGGGATATGCCAGCATCATTCCCAATCGAAATGCCTCCCCCACCGATTTGATCAAGGCTGCGGACCAGGCCCTCTATCAAGCCAAACAGGAAGGCCGCAACCGGGCCAAGCAGGCCGGCATTCTGACACTCGTTCCGCACTCAGACGACGAGTAGTTCGGCCGCGCACCACGCGTCGTGACCATGCCTCGACCCCACGCGCCATCTCCAAAGCCCCCTCGAACCTCACGCCGCTCCACACTTGCCCAGATACAGATGGCGCTTCGCCGGGAACGGGCTGCGCGCCGGCGGGAAGCGATTCAACATCGCAAAACCGAACAGGCGCTGGTGGTGGCCAAGGAAGCTGCGGAAGTCGCGAACAAAGCCAAGAGTGACTTTCTGGCGAGCATCAGCCATGAAATCCGTACACCGATGAACGCGATCATCGGCATGGCCGATCTGCTGTGGGAGACGGACCTGACGCCCGAGCAGCGCAAGTACCTCCGCATATTCAGACGCGCCGGCGGCAGTCTCCTGCAGTTGATCAACGATATTCTGGACCTCTCGAAAGTCGAGGCCGGTCACATAGAATTGGAGTCGATCGAGTTCGATTTGGGGGATCTGGTCGAAAAAGCCATTGAGATTTTGGCGATGCGCGCCAATGAAAAAGGCTTGGAGCTCGCCTGTCATTTGGCGCCTGACGTTCCCTGTTCGTTGATCGGCGACCCAAACCGGCTTCACCAAATTCTCGTCAACCTCATCAGCAATGCGATCAAATTCACCGAGACCGGATCCGTCACCGTCGAAGTGACGAATGACGCCGATGAGGCAGCGTCTGGGGCCATCCGTTTTTCGGTCACCGACACGGGAATCGGCATCCCTCAGGATAAGCTGTCGACGATCTTCGAACGCTTCACTCAGGCCCATGCGTCCATCAGCAGACAGTTCGGCGGCACCGGGCTTGGCCTGACCATCAGCAAACAGCTCGTGGGGTTGATGCACGGTACTATTTGGGCCGAGAGCAGCCCCGGACACGGCAGCGCCTTTCACTGCCGGGTCAAGCTGGGGATCAATCCGAGCGCGACGATACGGCCTACCGCTCGTCTAATGGATTTGCACGATTTGCGTTCGTTAGTGGTGGACGATCACCCGATGAATCGCAAAATCCTGATGGAAACCCTGCAGTCATGGAATGCCGACGTCACGACTGTGGGCGATGGACAACAGGCATTGGCGGAAGTACGGCAGGCAGCCCTGTCTTCTCGCCCCTACGGCCTTCTCCTCGTGGACTGTCACATGCCGGGCATGGACGGATTCCAGGTCGTTGAGGCGCTCCGTCATTCGGCTCTGGCGGAGGGAGCGGCAATCATCATGTTGGCTTCCGACCATTGGGCAGACGACATCGCGCGGACCTACGACATGGCGCTTGGGGGCTATCTGACGAAACCCATTCGCCGGTCCGACCTGCTGCAGACCGTCAGCATTGCCCTGGATCGAGCACACGGAGTCTCCACGACGCCGACGGTGCGCACGACGGCCTCGGCTCCCATTGCGTCCAGACCTCTACACATTCTTCTTGTGGAAGATTCTCCCGACAATCAGGTTCTTGTTCGCTCCTATTTGCATGCCACACCGTATCAACTCGAGGTGGCCGAGCATGGTGGCATTGCCGTCGAGGCATTCAAGAAACGACCATATGACGTGATCCTGATGGATATGAATATGCCGGTCATGGATGGCTACGAGGCAACCAGGAACATTCGAGCGTGGGAGCGGACACATGATCTTCCAAAGACCCAAATTATCGCGCTGACCGCTCTGGTAATGAAGGAAGACGGAGAAAAAATATTGCAAGCCGGCTGTAATGCGCACATGACGAAACCTATCAAGCGGCAAACGCTGCTGGAAGTCCTTCACGCCTGTGAAGGCTACCGACCCAAATGACCACAAACGGCAATAGTCCAGAGCGTGTGATGGTCGCGGTCGATCCCGACCTGCAGGACCTGGTGCCCGGATTCCTCGAAAACCGTCGCAAAGATGCAGCAGCACTGGACCGCGCGGCGCAAGCCAAGGATTTCAGCACCGTGCGTCTACTCGGTCACCGTATGAAGGGGGATGGCGGAGGCTACGGGTTTCAGGAGATCAGCAGAATCGGCAACGCCCTTGAGCAAGCCGCAATCAGAGAAGACTGGAACACCATTCGCCAGGAAACCGCCGGTCTCATCGCCTTTCTTGCTCAGGTCGATGTCGTCTATCGGCGCTGAAGCCGGCTGACAGCTTTCAATGCGTCATCGGACGGCAACCCTTCCAAGTCCAACCTCGCGCCGCAACTTCGAGATGGTGATCCACTCCCTCCATCTAGGGACCAGGAGAGGTGTTCCTGGCGCCGTTTCTTGAAATACTGAACCTCTCACCGAAAGGAGGACCTGATGGCTCAACAGGAACGAACGCAAGAATGGCGCGGAAGAGATGCCCGAGGTGTGGTCAGCCAAAATTTGGACAGCGTCGAATCGGGGGTAGATGAGGCAATCGATAGCGCCAAAGAGGCGGTACACGAGTTTCGCGGTAAGGCAGAAGAAGTCGCCGACGCCGTTTTGGACCGAGTGAACAGGTCCTGGGAGCGCCAACGGCCTCGAATCGAAGCCTATATGACGTCTCACCCCTGGATCGTGTTCGGAGGACTGATTCTGTTGGCGTATCTGTTTTCCGCGAAGGAGCGGACACGGTAGAGTGCCTGCTCTTTGCGAATCGTGAGAGCTGTCGCCCCGTAGTCGTGTCTCCTTCTCTCACTCGGGTAGTACGATCCACGAGGCGGTGTGTTCAAGATAGAACACATCCTGTATAGGCTACGAACTGATGGGATTCCGCTGTTGCCCTAGCCGACGGGTGTTCTTACTTCGTGGTGATTGTAACTTCTGACTGTGTCGATTGTTCTGCACTGCGGCTCGGTGATAACCGTATGTGACGTTCCCCACGAATGATTCCGGTCCCAGATGCACTTCCTCGTCCAGATAGTCAGGCTCGGCGTGTGTCATGGCCATGCTCTCTTCCGGC
>JARDZZ010000037.1 GCA_029240595.1 Nitrospira sp.
CTGTTTTTGAGCCTCCCGCTCCATGTCCATTTTCTGTTTTTCGGTTTCCTTGGCGGTTTTATCCGTTGTGTCTGCCAGGGTAGGCAGTGGTGCGAGGAATGACATGGAAAGGAAGAAAAGACCCGCTGACAAACCCCCTCTGAATCTCATAAGCGCCTCCTCAAAAATGTCCCTACTCACAGATTCGACCATACCTCCAGGTTCCTTGGCGTGAAGCTAGCGGGAACCCTAGGAAGTACGTGTCGTCACCGTGTCCAACTCGTAAGCCCCTACCACTCCCTTCAATCCGCGCCGAATCGCCCTATGCCTTTTGTCCAGCCATCTGTTCGAAGAATGCCTGACCTCGCCTCTTCATCTCCTCGG
Source organism: Nitrospira sp. (assembly GCA_029240595.1). Lineage (GTDB taxonomy): Bacteria > Nitrospirota > Nitrospiria > Nitrospirales > Nitrospiraceae > Nitrospira_C. The sequence continues at coordinate 364 of JARDZZ010000037.1, forward strand.
GAGGCACATCCTCTTTGTGTGTGGCAATCGTCCACTGGTGCCCGAAGGGGTCAGAGACCGTGCCGGCGCGATCGCCCCAGAACATGTCCGCCACAGGCATTACCGATTTTGCCCCCGCTGCCAGCGCTTGATTAAAGACTCGGTCGGCGTCTTGCACGTAGAGAAAAAGGCTGACCGTCGTGGCGCCAAGGCTCTGCGGCCCTGGGCAGCCCTTTTGGGGATTTTCCTCGCCAAGCATGACGATCGAATCGCCAATCTTGATCTCGCCATGCATCAGCCGTGTGTTGTCAGGTGTCATGAAGCGGCCACGTTCCTCGGCGCTGAACGCTTTTTTGTAGAACTCCATTGCCTCCAGACCGCCGCGAACCGCCAGGTGCGGACTGACTGTGTGATAGCCAGGTGGAATCGGTTGTACTTGGGGTGCCATGGTATCCTCCGTCATGGTGGATGGCTTTTGAGTCGACGAAATACCGCATTGTATCTGAGCGACGCAAATGAAAGGATCTATCAAAAACTACAGATAGGGATTTCACCAGGCAGTCTGTGAGCAGACATACGGCACCTTAGAGGTGCCAGTTGACGAACCCTGTGCAGGGGGAATTGTCCGATCGAATTTGAACGCCAGGGGGTGGGGAGCAGGTGGCTATGGTACCGCGGGGGTTTCTTGAATCGTAAAGATCCCAACACCCCTCGTAATTTTTATCAGCCCCTGCCGGTTCAAGCGGGACACTTCTAGATAGAGCTCATTCCAGGTGAACTCCGGGTATCGCGCGACCAACCCCTCGAAATCGCCTTGTGGGGCACCTCGCAAAAATTCGAAGATGCGTTCGGTGATTGGCTTCTGCTGGGACATCTAGCCTCCTTCATTCCGCTAATCGACCCGGGAATGCCATGACACGCCGAGATGGATTATACACTAACGTTGCTGAATAACGCGTCCCTGGTTCAACGGCGAGGAATGGATCACCGGAGCGCATCTGGCCGTCGGCCTGCTGAGTATCTACTATGCAGCTCGACTGCGATTGACACCCGTCGACGTGACTAGAGCACCTTCCCTCAGCGACTATCGCGCTTTGCCTGACGCCGTTTGGTGGTTGCACGGATGTGACCAGCGATCGGTTTAGCACGACTCTGCGAAAGCCGACGGTTCGCTCGCATGTCCGGGGCGGATTCTGTTCTCTTCGCCATCTTGGGGACCTTGAAGCCGCGAACAGGGGACGGTGGACTTCCCGCCTTTTTTGACCGCTTTAATCGAGCCATGAACCCTCCTTCATTGGGGATGAATTGATTCCATAGTATGACATATGAATGCCAGCATCGGAGCGGGTATCGGATCTTTCATGTCTCGTCTCGAAGCGCTGAGCGCTGCTTTCCGCTCCTCTTCGACTCACCAGGCTCTCCGGCAGAGCATGAGTGCACCTGACCCAGAGGAGAAATGTGTACTCCATTAAGATGAAGGATCTACCCGCTCATAATAATAAATATACCCGTGCGAATTCATAGTTTTAGGGTATCGCCCGCGTCCTCGTCCCATTGACTCAGCGCGCTTCGGGGTTATGAGGTATGCTGTCGAGCACAGCTGACTGTTGCACTCCCTCCCGAATTCCTCACTCCTGTTAGCGCGTGTGATGCTCACCAGGTACACGCTTCTCTAGTGGTTTTGCGGATCCAGGTCAGAACACCGGTCCATGGCAACAGGAACCGGCAAAGATCTTTTCTAACCAAGGAGCACATCATGAATCAGGAACAATTCGGGCAGTTTTGGGAACAGCTCAGAACCCCCCTGAAAGCGAAGTGGGAGAAGGTGACGATAGAGGATCTCGACGAGATCCAGGGCGATCTTGTGAAGTTCGGCTCTGTGTTGCAGAGGCGATACGGCGAATCCCACACGGGGGAAGTGACGACCTGGGCCAACCGACGGTATTCCCATTGGACGGGAAATTATGTCGGGTACCTAGATGCTGAGGAATTCCTAAGCCTGCACAAGGAGGTAGTATGAGACGAGATTCCGCTATATCTGTTGCACAAGGAAAGGGTCAGGTCTTGTCACGTCGCCGGCGTGGTGGCGGACTGACGTGTAGTGAAGGGCAGGTGGATGATGTGCTCTCAAAAGGCGAATCGACTGAAGTTGAAGTGAAGCCGTCTGTCACGACCGAAACTGTGTCTACCGCAACTCCCCAATCGACGTCGGGCGTTATTCCGGAGGTGCTCATGTCTGCGGAAATTGATGAGCAGGGCAGACTCATGAATATTCGGAAAAAGTGAGCCGGCGTTAGCTGCCGTCCGGCGACATCTTTTTTGGTGTATCCGCAAGTCAGGATGTGTCTCTGCCACATTACGCATTGACATTGTCCTGTTATGCGCCTAAGGTACATTTCTCATTCAGCACAACCTGCCGACGGCCTCCTGGAAGGCCCGACCGCCGACATTGTGAGGAAGGCGGTCGCAATTATGTCACCCTCTCAGATTCTTTCCCTGTGCGAATTCCGGACCGGTCCATTGGACGTAGGATCTCTTAACCGCTGCTCTTGATGGTGCATCATCACCAGTCCAGTCTCCAACTGCTTTAGGTCATACGATGCGAAAGTCTCCAAAAACCGTTGCACAAGCAAAGCGCAATGGAGTGCCACCTCAACCGGCCGGCGAACTGACGTGTAGTGAGGCGCAGGTGGAAGATGTGTTCTCGGCTGGGGAATCGACTGAGGAGGAGCGCATCGATCCGCCCAATCAACGGAAGCCGCCTCGTTAAAGGCTTTCTTGCCTCTGGAAGGAAACCCTATGAGTCGCCTGAACATGGACCCGCTGCTGAGCTTTCACGATGGGTCGCATCTGGTCATGAGCACGCAATGTTCAAAAGAGGGTAGCTTTTCCTGCGCCCTCTATACGGTTCTGATCTCCGCTGATGACGGCGCCGCCTTTCGGATTATCTCCTCACATTTGGAAGCGCAGACGTGCCTGAGGGCGCAAGCGATTGCCTATGAGCACGCCCTTCACCTGTATCCGCAGAGAAGCGATATGAAGCAGCCCCCGTATCTCATATGGCACGGACCACGTTCTTAAGATCTTGTCTCTCGCCCAAAGATGCGTGTTGCTAATACGGGAAAGAACTGATACAAGTAAGCTACTTTCATTGCGGCGGGCCTCGCAAGAAAGATGAAACTGAGACGGCCCATCACCGATGTTGTTGTCAGCGAGAGTGTGATCGGAAGCCTGACCTAAGCCGCCTCTCTATCGCGTCTTCGGCCCTCTCCTTCCCTCGTAAGGTCGTTCTCGAGTTTCCGACAATGTCATTTCAGAAGGAGGAACCCAGATGGGTTCAAAATTATACGTCGGCGGTTTGCCCTATGCAGCCACCGAAGCGGAAGTCACCACCCTATTTGCTGCGCATGGCACCGTCGAATCCGCGCGCGTGATTGCCGACAAGTTTACCGGCCAATCACGTGGCTTCGGCTTTGTGGAGATGTCCACACCGCAAGAGGCCCAGGCGGCCATTACGGCTTTGAACGGCACGCAAATGGACGGACGGTCCCTCACTGTGAACGAGGCGAAACCAATGGAAGCACGTTCCGGTGGAGGCGGTCGGTTCAGCGAAGGTGGGCGAGGTCGTAATCGCTTCTAAAGCGAAATGACTCGAGGGGCGTCTGTCAGACGCCCCTCAGCTACCCAACGTCTTCTCAACTTTCTCCTGACCTCGTCACAAAATATCTCTCACGTTGGACAGTCGTACGATCGATATACACCGTCTCCCGGTCTATTGTCCGATACACCACGACTTAGATGTCGTTTTGATCTGCCGCTGCCTGAGACGCTGGAGTCCCGGGCCGACGATGCAATAATGGCTGGTCCAATCGCTTTGTGAGATGTTCCCGGCACTCTGCGTGGGCGAACTTGGCAAGTTGACCGGGCGGCAATTTTAGGACTCGTTCAAGTTGATCATCGGTGTGTGTTCGGTTGGATGGCGTTTGGTGTTGTGCAACATAGGATTCTGCCATGTTGGTCGCACGCGCGCGATCTCGTGGACTCAACCGGAGCTGTTTCAGTCGGCGGCTCGCGAAGAGTGCGAGATTCATGTGGCTCCTTTGTGCCGGCATCTACCGAGCACCTATTCTCATACCGAGACTTCCCGAAAGCTCTTGCTCCGCTCGCAGCCAGTCCTGCACGTTTTGGCCTTCCCGTCTCCCCCCAATTTCATACAGTTCGTAGGCACGTCGAGCAATCGAGGCGTGGGACTTCTTCCGGTTTCCCACTTCATCAATCAGTGTCTGGATGTTGGATTCTAGATCCCCAAAATCATATTGTCCGTTTATGTTCACTGGTGCCTGGACAACGCGGGTGACTCGGAGGCCGCTGGCATACACCACATTCACAATAGGCATCATCGAGGGCCCTGACAATACCAGCACGGCTCCGGCATACCGATGGTCATGTATGAGTCTCAAATTTTCCGCCCCACTGCGATCCGATAAATACAGGTCCAAGATGACCAGCTCGGGCTTTGCATCCTCCAGGACCGTCAGCATATCGTCTCGATGCTGCGGGATGGCCACTTTATGGCCACGCACATGCAAGGCCTGGGTAAGTTGACGTCGAAGTTCTTCCTGATGCGTAAGCAGCATGATCATGTAAAAAGACCTCCGGAGCAGGCTACCGCCCGCTCACTTCGGCTGACATCCATCGGTCGGCTCCTCATCGGTCTTCACAATGACACGGCACTTTCGGATTATGCCGCGAGGCTCGTCTCTTTGCCCCATGTTCTGCGCTCGCAGCAATCCACAATGAAGCCGGACCCCGCTTGGCATTGAAGTCTGCCATCTCATCGAGCGCTGGCCGTACCTCCGATGCCTTCCTCGTCCGGCGAATTCCCTATTTCATCGACCGTCTCTCCGCTCGCTGGGTCTCTGGCGTGTGACGCATAACGCGAAAGTCGATCGATGAGATTCTGCGCGTCCGGTGTGCAGGGTTGTGTCGGCTCACTCGGCGGATGATCCCAGGCCAGGGTGTGGATCCCTGCGTCGGTCAGCCCCGCACGAATGGTCTCTGCCATTGCCTCGACGGCGATTTCCGTCCAGGGCCGCAAGTCCAACACCCGCGCCTCCAGCCGTCGGGGAGGCGGGCTGTCGTGGATGAGGACCCAACACCGGTCAAATATTGCGCTGCGGAGTGTGTACGGTATGTTGAGCGCGGTTAGTCGGGAAGTGCACAGTGCCGTCACCAACAGCACGAACTGAAGATCGGGCATCTCAGGACGATGGATGTCGAGCGTCTGCATGGTTACACAGCCTGCTTTCCATGGTCCGCCAAGACCATTTGTATCTCCGACTCAGCCGAGACCGAGCAATGAGCTTGATGACATCGCCGCACTCGGGCGCTCCGGCGATTCGAAATGACTCACAGCTCACAGCTGAGCTGAGCACACGAGCCTTACGTCAGGTTCACGTCGTTCCAATCGCCGCCACCGGCTTCCGGTTAAACTCCTTGTATCCGTAACGCGCCGCCAGATATTCCCTGGCCTCATCGCTGACATATTCGGCGAATTTGTAGCGATCATCCTCGACGGTCTTGGCGTCCGCCATCACCTGGTCGGTCGGAATCGCATATTCGATGTTGCAGGACGTGTAGGCTTGGATATACGTGGGACCAACCTCTCGGGCGATCAGCACCGCCTTTTTAATGCAGCTCTCCACCCGCCGCGGATTATTGGGCACGACGGTGGCGATATAAGCACAGCCGGCGATTTTGGCCATGGCCACCATATCCATCTTCTCGAATTTCTTTCCGAGCGGCGCCATCTTGAGCACCGCGCCTCTTGTGGTCATGCCGCTTTCCTGCCCGCCAGTGTTCCCGTACACTTCGTTATCCAGCATGATTGTCGTGAACCGCTCCTTTCGGAACCAGGAATGGAGCACCTGCTGAAATCCAATGTCGGCCGTGCCGCCGTCACCGGCCATCACGACGACATCTTTGGGCTGATCCCCAAACCGGATTCTCAATCCACGCGACAAGCCACTGGCGACGCCGTTTTGGTCGCCATAGTTGCCGTAGACGAAGGGAATGGCTGCCTGCGAAATGGCCAACCGGCCGCATCCGGCCGTCCCGACCGTAATGGTGTCTTCGGGATTCGGGAAGGCGATAATGGCCAACCGGATGAACAGGGTCATGGCGCAGCCGGCGCACATCGGGTGTTCCTCAAGAATTTCCTTGAAACTTCCCATTTGCGACACCGTGGTCTTTTTCCCGAATGGCCCGTGCTCCACCATATCGCGATATTCTTTTGGCATGTACGCTTCAAATCCTGGTGAAAACTTCACATAATCGAGACTCATTGGATACCGTCCTCTCTAGTGGCTCGGCGCAATCGCGCCAATGAACAATGGTTTGTATCTCGCCGGCTGGCCCGCCGCCGTTTCAACTGCCGCGTCCGGCCAGAACCTCGGATCGGACACCGATTGCTTTTTTGATTTCTTCCACGATGATTTCCGGCGGCATGGTCATGCCCCCACAGACGCGTGGTCCGGCGATGACCCGTTCGGGACGGGGAATCGTGGCTTTGATCTCCCGTGCCATCCACCCGATAACATTGAACTCCGGCACGATGATATGTTTGGCATGCTTGGTGGCTTCCAGGAGTTCTTCCTCCGGCCAAGGGCGAAGGGTCTTGATCTTCACCAGCCCCACACGAATTCCTTCATCGGCCAACAGACGGATGGCCTCACGGCCTTGGGAAACAGCGGTTCCCGATGTCACGATGAGCACCTCGGCATCGATGTTTTCGGTGTCGATCAGTCCGTCCAGCCAGGCGATCGTATGCTTCCTCGACCGTTCGCCCGCGGCCCAGATTTCCTGTTGCCAACTCGCGTGCGTGGCATAGCTGATGTAATTGCTCTTCATGACGAACGGATCACGCATCATGCGGACCGGGGGACATTCCATGTCCATGCATGGAACGGGCGACCGGTACGGATCATAGGGCGGCAGGCACATGTCGGTAGGGGTGAGATCAACGGTATCTTTCGTATGGGTCACGAAGAATCCATCGCAACAGAGGGCCAAGGGCAAATGCACATCCGGCTCTTCCGAGACCATGTAGCCTTTGAGAATCCAATCGTAAAAGTCCTGCGCGGTCTCAGCGTGCCAGACGAGCATACCCGTGTTCATCAAATAGGCGATCTCGATCGTGTCCGGTTGGATCGACAGGGGCGAATTGATGCCTCGACAAGTGACAATGCATTGGATCGGCAATCGCGCCCCGGCCCACATCGGGAAGTTCTCCATGGCGCGCATGGTTCCAGGGCCGGCGGTGGTGGTGAAGACGCGGGCCCCCCCAAAGGCGGAGCCGGCGCATTGCGACATGACGGCAAATTCACTTTCACCGCGGAAGTAATCGCCGATATATCCCTCGGCAAAGAGTTCGCCGCAGAGAGCGGCCGCTTCGCTCTGGGGCGTAATGGGATAGGCCACCATAATATCGACGTTGGCGCGCCTGACGGCTTCTTTGATGACTTCGCTGCCGGTGAAGAACGACGCCGTGCGAGGCGCCTCGTTCATCATGACGCGAGGGTCGGTGATGACCTGGCCTTTTCTATTTTTCGTTCCGATGATTGACACAGTTTCCATGGATCAACCTCCCTTAGCTTCCTGCGCAGCATTGAGTCATGCGCTGAATGAACTGCCGCACCCACACGTGGTTTTCGCCTGGGGATTTTTAATGGCAAAGCCGGACCCTTGCACGGTGTCTTGAAAATCGACTTCGCAGCCGGCCAGCAGCGGAGCGCTTTGCGAATCCATAATGACTTTGACGTCGCCCTTTTCGATGACCGTATCGTCCTCTCCGAGCTGAGACTCGAAGGCCATTCCGTATTGGTAGCCATGGCAGCCGCCGCCTTTGACGAAGACGCGCAGGCCGATCGTATCTTTCTCTTCCACGAGGAGCTCCCGAATCTTTTGTTCAGCCGTTGGCGTCATGGTGATCATGGCATCTCTCCTTTTGTCGTTGGCGGACCTTGGGCGCAAACATTAAGCCGATTGGCGTATGGCGGCGCTCTTCTTGGATCAGAAGCGGCACCGCCTCCATTCACACGAGGAGTGTGAAAGAAAAAAACGTTGGCGTAGGAAGCGGCGAGGACCGGGGAATCAGTCGCGCAAGAGGTGAGGCAAGACGCGCGAAGGATAGGACAGTCGGCGTGGCTTTATACGTCTAAGATCAGGCTAGGCGCTATAGGTACCGGAGTCAAGCGCTATTAAGGGGTAGTCGTATGGTTAAACGGTCCAGGCGATCGCCATCCATCAATGCGTCGCCGCTGTAGCATACTCACAGCGCCCATACTTTCTGACGTCACGGGAGCAAACGCGGAGCAAGCGAGCACGGGACTCTCATAGGCTCTCGCATGCTCGAGAGCTGTTCCCTCAATAGCCTGTGCTCACAGAGGTCACGCGGTACCGATGTGAGGCAAGACGAGGTCCTTCGGGGGCGTCCGCCTGTGATCCAACAGATGCGATGACCGCCCATTCATGCGGACTATTGGTCGCACGGTCGCGGCCATGTGTTGATAGAGGGCGAGATAGTCTTGGACCATGCGCTCCACGGTGAAACGGGTCTTGAACGAGTCCCGGCATCGTTGGCGTTGAATGAGCGGCAGCCGGTCAATCGCCGCCACCATCCCCTCCAGATTGTCACAGATAAATCCTGTCACACCGTCTTCGATGATCTCGGGGATCGACCCGCAACGGTAGGCCAGCACTGGCGTTCCGCAAGCCAGTGCCTCAATCAACACGATCCCGAACGGTTCCGGCCAGTCATACGTGCACAGGACTGCGACCGCGTTCCCGAGTAGATCGCACTTTTCTGCATCCGTCACTTCACCGAGATATTCCACGAGTGGATGGTCCAATAGCGGCGCAATCTTCGTCTCAAAGTACTCACGATCGTGTGGATCGATCTTGGCGGCCATTCGGAGCGGAATGCCAACCCGTTTGGCGATTTCTATCGCGTGATCCGGCCGTTTCTCCGGACAGATTCTTCCGAGATAGGCGAGATAGGATCCAGGATTAGGATGAAAGGTGTAGAGGTCCGGCAGCCCGTGATACACCGTGTCCTGCCAGTTGGCGTTCGGCAAGGGTAGGCGCTGCGCGTTTGAAATCGACACAACCGGCATGTCGGCATACTCTCTGTACATGGGTACTAATTCGGGGAGGTCCAATCGTCCGTGTAAAGTCGTGAGTACCGGGGTCGCGCAACGGCGACTCAGGGGGAAGCCCAAAAAGTCTAGATGGGAATGAATGATATCGAATCTGCCTGCCTCTACACCGAAGACCTGCTCCTGCATGAGTACCAGTGGCACATCACGATTGACCATCTCAGATTGCGATCGAAACGCCTGAGGGCTGGAGGCCCAGAGGCGGGCCAGCGTTTGAGAATCCCCGCTTGCAAAGAGGGTGACGTCATGACCCTGGCGAACCAGTTCTTCCGTAAGGTAAGAGACGATTCGCTCCGTGCCTCCGTATAGCTTAGGGGGGACGCTTTCCCAAAGAGGGGCGATCTGTGCGATTTTCATGTGCGGCCTTTCATTTCCGAACCAAGGGTTGAGTGGTAAGCCGGGTTAAAACTCTGACGTCAACAGGTCATGACATATGTCGTGCGAGCTGCGGTGGTCTTTCACACGACAAGCCTGGAGGAAATGCGTTGTGGCAACTCAGGCAGCGTAGACCTGCGGAATCAGACGCGCGGATGAGAGAGCGGAGTGGGCGCGAGAGATGAGACGGTCGGCGTGGCTCAACGAAACATTTCCCTGATTATGAAGCCATCATATCAGTGAAAGACCGGCGGGCACCATGGCTCCGCTTCATCCTGACCCTATAAACGGATGGTTCTACAGCGTTATAAATTTTTGTGTGCGTCCTAATTCGTGTGTGCCCTAAGTTGGAAGGGCCATGACCCCATGTGCCCAAGTGAGAATTCGCTGACTCTTTAGGCGATTCCTAGTTCCTGGCATGGACGGGCTAGACCATACTACAGAGAGTTGCCAACCATACATCCCACGGAGGTTCCATGGCTCGTGACGTGTTTGTCGCAGTACTCGTCGCCACCTTTTTCACCACCGCTTCGCTCGAATCCGCTCAAAAGCTGGATGACAAGGAAACGGCGTTCCTGCAAAAGGCTGCCCAGGGACAGTTGGCGGAAATTGCACTCGGTACGCTTGCCCTCAAGAAGGCTTCTCACAAAGATGTCAAGGAATTCGGGGCGGAGATTCGTGAAGACCACCAGTATGCGAGTCAGGAAGTCAAAGAACTCTCAGCCAGTGAAGGGATCTATCTTCCTGTTGAGCCCGACGCAGAGCATAAAAAACAACAGCAGCGATTGTCCCATTTGTCCGGAAAAGCATTCGACGAAGCATTTGTTGCCTCTATACTGAAGAATCATCGGAAGGACCTACAGGAGTTTGAGAAGAATGCGGCAATGTTACGTAACGAGAAGGTAAAACAATGGGCTGAGGGCATACTGCCGATCCTGACAGTGCACCTCAAGAAAGCGGAAAGGGTGGCAGAGGCAATTGGACTCGGCCAAGCCGAGTAGCAACTGCGCATACTGTCGCGGTGACGAGGTTTATCGGAAGAGAAGCGCACCTTGGGGTTATTGGGTGATGTGGTAAATCCCGCAACGAATGTGTCGCGACGTCGGGTAGATGGACAAATCAGGACAGAGCGAGGTATCCAGGTCACGCACAAAATAAATATATGTGTGTGGATTCGTGGTCTTACAAGGTGGTTCGCCTCATCCGCCGTTTTGATTCCCTCGCTTCAGAGTAAGATGCAGGTATCTTTCGCGCCTCCCTCATCTTTCTTCACGCGTTTGATTTTCAGCGCTTCACACCTGTCGAGTGGTCTATACGAGGAGACGTCCATCACTAACCAAGGAGCACGGTATGAATCAGGAACAATTCGGGCAGTTTTGGTTACAACTGAGGACTCCCCTGAAAGCGAAGTGGGAGAAGATTACGACGGAGGACCTCGACGAGATCCAGGGCGATCTTGCCAAGTTCGGCGCGGTGCTGCAAAGGCGATATGGCGAGATGCACAAAGAGGAAGTGACCACCTGGGCCAACCGCCGGTATTCTCATTGGACGGGAAATTATGCCGGTTACAAAGATCCTGAGCCTGCGTCATAACCACTTGTCGTAAGCGCTCACTCTCTACGTCGTTCTCACGCTGGTGACCGCGCGGTGAATCGCAAGTGGAAGATGCGCTCTCTCGGCAGGGAATCGACGGGAAAGGAGCGCATCGACCCAGCGAGGCAAAATAGAGCAGAAGCCGATTACTTCGTCACGCGGGTGGTCATAGAGATCGTCCTAAGGAAATAATTATACCTGTGCTGTATCAGTTTGTTAGCGTGCAAACGCACTGTCTGGCATTTGACTACTGGGATGCTGGGCTGTAGGGTGAAACCGTGTATTGAGCTACGCCGACTGCCCTATCTCTCGCGCCACTCTCACCTTCCCAGCGCGATCTGATTCTCCAGTCTCCGCCGCTCCTCCTGGAATCTGTGTTTTGCCACATCGCGTTCAAATTGTCTCATTCGATGACGGAAGTGCGTCCGCTGCATCGAATTAATCCGAAGGAAGGAAGCATGAAATGAAAATCTGCCCAGCGATGAAACGGCTCGTGTTGCTTTCGTGCGTGACCTTCATGTTGGTAGCGACCGTGTCGTCTGTTGATGCGGAAGATAGGCTCGTCGAGGGAGCCATGATTCTGGCTCCAGTTGAAGGGCGCAGCCGCATGGGAAACATTTTCGATGACACGCTGGAAGCCTGTTTAGCGCGGATTCCAGAACGGGTCACTCCAGAGCAGCGTATGCTGGCTCACCAGGTCTGCCATGAGGAAGAGGCGACCAGAGAATTAGAACCACTCGGAGTCAAAGGAGACTGAGATGTATCAAATATACAGCCTGTTGGCGATATTGGTGATGACGTGGGGGATAGCGATCTGGGCCTCTATGCCTGAGGATCAAGATGACGTGCGGTGAGTACACCGTGCTGGTCTTCTGAGAGGCGTTCGAGCAAGCTGACACATATGAAGGGACAAAAGTGGCCACGTTAATGCGTTTGAGAAGCGGGTGGAATACGAATCCGACGACGGATGCAAAGACCATCGGTGTGATGGAGACATTGGACGGCTTGGGCTACATCACAACCGGATTCAGCTTTCTCTTGATCGCCATGGTGGTATTCGCTCACTCCTGGTATGTCTTCCTCCTTTCGGTGAGATCGCAGGCAGTTCCCTCCGTGCTCGCGCTCGTCCATGATCTTCTATTGGTCATTATCCTCTTAGAGTTGTTCCGCACCATCATTAATTTTCTCAAAACCAAAGTCATCACGCTAGAACCATTCTTGTATATCTGTGTCATTGCATCCACCAGGCGGATTCTCACGACTGGAGCGCAGATTGCCCACATGGAGGATCTCAGCGATCAAGTGTTTCACCGGTATCTGCTTGATCTGGGGGCGAATGTGCTTGTCGTCCTCGCCTTGGTTGTCGCGGTGTATCTCGTGCGGCGGGCAGTTCCGTCAGTTGTGAGTTGAAGAGCGTGAGTTGGTCCCCTATGCCCCTAAACGGAGGTGTGTGATGCCAAAATTTCTACACCTGCTTGTGTCAGCAATGGTCATCGCCATGCCAGCAGCAGGCCTCGCTCAGTTTAGCGATAAAGGTGAGCGTGTGGAGGTGAAAAAGGGAACCAGGCTGTGTTCGAGCATCGCGGTCGACGGAGTGAGAGGTACATTGAATCAGCGGCCAATTTTCTGGCGGGTCACAAGCCCCATACGTGCCAATGGCACGCAGACAGTTTCCGCGCTCGTCCATGAAACAGTCTATAACCGTCAGAGCGGCGACACGACCACTGTGGAAAATCCGTATGACGAAGATTTTGCCACATTCTTCAAGCGAGAGCCGGAACACAAGGGGATGCTCCAAATGATCAGTCCGCAAGACGGAACCGTACAAGCGATTGTTGAGATCTGCGGGAAGGAAAAATAGATCCGATGTCTATGCGTTGTCCGCGCTGCCAAGGGTTCATGATTACCACCCAGTTGAGGGAGCTGTGGAGCTCCGACGTGATAGACGGGTGGCGCTGCCTTCTCTGCGGTGAGAATATTGATCCCGTCATTGAAGGCAACCGGACGGGGCACTCCCCTCCGGTTCAGAACCGTGCACGGGTCCCCGGAGCTCCCACCGCCAGATACATAAAAGGAAGATTGAAGCATGAACATCGTTGAGAGGCGAGAGACAGACATGGAGAGACGCCTGCGGCCTGGTCATGCCGGGTTGGTCGCAAGCCTGCTCGTGGCACTCGCATTCTTGGGGTGGTCAGCGGACCAGGCACTGGCCGCCGCGATGACGATTGCCGGAAACGGTCCGGAACTTCGCATGGTCGAACGGCTGACGAACGCGTTTGAAAAGAAATACTTTGGCGCTGTGGTTGAGATCCGATGGGATCCGTCGTTTCAGCCGTCTCACATGGTGAAGACGGGCGAGGCGGATGTGGCCGTGGCCGGACAGACCGATCCCGATCTCCTCGTCACTCCCATTGCTTGGGATGGCATTGCTGTGTTGGTGGATTTTACGAATCCTGTCCGGGATATCACCTCTCTGCAGCTTGCGGCGATGTTCTCAGGCGCCGTGACTCGATGGTCGGATGTGGGAGGCATTGATACAAGAATCGAGCTCATCAACGGCCCGTCCAATCAGCCGATTCGCGGCAGGTTTGAGACAGTCCTGGAAATCGTTGGAAAAAGTCCTTCAACTGCTCATGTGAGCCGGTCTGATCAACGAGCGATCAGCCGCGTTGCTGGCAACGGCTCGGCAGTGACCTATGTCTCCCTTGGCGTCGCGCTTGATGCGGTTACCTATGGGGTTGGCGTGGCACTCCTGAGCGTCGATCACGTTGAACCGGCGAAACAAACTGTCCGTGATGGGCGATATCGCTTGCGCAGGCCGGTTCTCTTGCTTCGAAAAGACGAAGCCAACTCTACCGCAGCATCGTTTGTGGATTTCGCGGTTTCCAACGAAGCCAAAGATATTATCGAAGAGATGTATGTCTCCTACACCGGCCCGGACCATGAACCTCACGCAATGCGGTCATCGATGAGAGACAAGTGAGCATTCCGGAGATCAGAGGCTGCCATGCGCATTTGGACCGACGGACGATCAGAAGTATTCCTGGGCTTCTATGTCATAGCCTGGGTAGTCGCGCTCGTGTTGGCGCACATGCTTTCGAGCTAACCGCGCAATAATGCGCAGCGCCATCCCAAGACGACCAATTGGTTCTGCATGACGAACATGCCACATTTCCAGCCTGTGCTGGGAGGATAGTGTTCGATATAGAACAGTATTCAGGTAGAGAGCCCGGTATGTTGTTCTCACACTTCGGTTACGTTGACTGCCTTGCGCTTCCGTTCCTCCCTTAGCACGAGCGATTCCAGTCACCGCGCGCAACACCAAGACCGTTCGAGAGAGTTGACAGCTCTCGCATAAGGCGTGCGCGCCAAAATGAGATCATGGTTTGTCGAGAAGATCATGTGTGCAACAAAGGGGGTTTTATTATGAAACTTTTCACGATGACCATAGCGGGTCTTTTGTTCGTCGGAATGACGGGCCTTGCCCTGGCCAACCCGTCGATGCTGCCAAAGCATCCTGGGTATCCGTCTGGTGGCGAGTTTGCGAACGATACGGGGCAGCAGAATCTGACAAATAGTCAATCCCTCATCGAGGCCGCGAAGTCCGGCGACACGAGCATGACTCCGACGTTCATGGATCAGAACACGGTGAATCAGAACAATGCCAGGATCTCTGAGCGTGGGGGAGCCGGTCAATCGCCTGTGGTCGGACCGAACGCAAAGACCGAGCCTTCAGTGAAAGAAGCCGAGCGGAAGACCAAGTAGAGACCTGAAGGCCACAACAAGGTGTAGTAGACGCGGCGGAGATCGGAGGCTTGGCAGGGGAGGGAAACGAACTCCCCGGCCAAGCCCAAGAGTGAATCGAAGAGCGTGGAGGTGCCTATGCAACGGAGATTCGAGTTTATGGACTTAATCGTCGCGGTAGGATTGTGTGCCACGATCGTGGCCAGCGGTTTGTTGCTCATGGCTGCCAATGGGATGCAGATCAGGAGCGTAGGAAGAGGGGCGATAGGACAGCCCACCGACAATCTTACGGGGATTGATTTACTCCAACCGGTGCTCGGCCACGCCATTGTGGATCATGTGCTCCTTGAACGTCGCCATGCGAAGGACGCGGCTGCAGCCATCACACACCTTGATGCTCTGATTTTCGAAAGGAATCAGTGGCACCATTTCCCTTATAGCTATCTCGACTCAGTCACCACCGGCGCCTCGTGGGCGGATTCCGAGCATACTGCCCGAGTTCAGACAGTCATGGGGCGATCGATCGTCAATTTCACGCGCCGGGGCGTTCGCAGTGGATTGTGGTCTTCCGTGGAACGCGCTGCTTATGACAACCCCTCTATGGTCAGTGTGACAAAGGCCATGGGACAAAACATGGACCG
This sequence comes from Nitrospira sp., assembly GCA_029240595.1. Classification (GTDB taxonomy): domain Bacteria; phylum Nitrospirota; class Nitrospiria; order Nitrospirales; family Nitrospiraceae; genus Nitrospira_C. The sequence goes on from JARDZZ010000037.1 coordinate 15,911, forward strand.
CGCGTTCCTCGCGAATTGGCAACCGAATATTGGTCGAGGGATTGTTGTCGCGACCCAAGAGAACGAAAAGCGCTCAACATTGAGGCAAGAGCAGTTGGGAACAGCCATCTTAGAAATGGCCACAGTCCAAGAAGTGTACGAACCAGTTCGAGCGGCGATTCAGGAACAACTTGGAAGCGCAACGGTGGTTGCGATCAGGACCGAGTCGCAACAGGGAGGGGCAACGTCTGACCGTTTAACGGCGGATCGAGTTGCGGCCCTCAGCGCACAAGACGCTTTGCCCAGGATTTCGACGACGACTACTTTTATCGTCGCGTCGCTTATCCTCATCAGTCTGTTTACCACGGGTCTCTTCGTGCTGTCCTCAAGAGGGGCGGGGAGTCCACAGAATGGTCTGGTTCGGGCACTGGTGCCTTCCAAATTGCTGTAGGGGTACCCTCACAATTTGAACGAGTGGCACGAGAGGTGTTCTATGATCGAGATAATTGGAGTCGGTACGTTCTTCATGCTCGTGTGGGTATTAGCCTCGTCGATGGCGACGGAAAGTGATGCCGAAAATCGGCGTGCCCCATAGTGTTGCTGTTTTGTCGCCTCGTCGGTTGAGGGCCGCAGCAGATCGCCGGGCATTTCACGGCCATGAACAGGAGATTCCATGACACCACAAGATCAGATCATGAAGATGACGACAGCCATCCGACAGGCGATCAAGATCATGGGCGATCGGTTCGGATCGACGGAGCAGGATGTGGCAACGGCCATACATGAACTCAAAATGTCCATACAGAAGGAAACCGAACCGATGGCAATCGTGGGAGACTCAACCACGACGAAGCAGGCTGGTAGCGCGGGATAAAGAAGATCATCAGACTGGATGAAAAGGAAAAGGAG
>JARDZZ010000187.1 GCA_029240595.1 Nitrospira sp.
CTGCTGGAAGGGAATGGGTGTGCCACGGGAACTGAGTCTCGCTGAAATCTTCCAGCTTGGTTACTACTGGGAGACCAAGATGCTGCTGACGGCTGTCCGGCTCGACCTCTTCTCTGCACTCGAAGGCAAGCCAAAAAGCCCGCAGGAGGTGGCCGCCCGAATCGACGCACACGAGCCGACGCTCACCCTTCTCTTAAACGCTCTCGTGGCCATGTCCTTATTGACGAAGACAGACGGCGGCTACCGCAATACCACTGTGTCAGGAAAGCACCTCGTTCGGCACTCGCCTCACTACATCGGGCACCTGCTGTTGCTGCACGATGCGGAATGGAACAATTGGGGAAAGTTGGAGGAGACGATCCGTTCGGGAAAGCGCTTGGTCGACCGGCATGTCTTCGAAACGGATCCGGAATTGGGCAGCAATGTCTTGGCGGTGCTTGATCGCATCGGTCGCCAGAGCGGCCCGGAATTTGCGAAACGGTTGGGCCTCGATGGGCCCGTTCATCTGCTCGATCTCGGAGGCGGAGCAGGGACCAACGCTATCGCTTTTTGCCAGGTGTATCCAGGACTGACCGCCACCGTGTTCGATCTTCCCGCGACGCTGCGCCTCACCGAGAAGACCGTCAAGGAGGCCGGACTCGAATCTCGAATTACGTTACGCGCAGGGGATTTCAATCGCGATGGGCTCGGAGGACCTCACGATCTCGTGCTGATGTCCGACATCCTGCATTACCAGTCCTTTGGCACGAACCAGGCCTTGGTCAAAAAAGTCTATGACCATCTGGGACCCGGCGGGCGATTGATCATCAAAGACCGGTTTGTGGACGAAACTGGAACGGGCCCCGCCTGGACCACGGCATTCGCGGTGCACATCCTCGTGAATACTCAAGAAGGGGCCTGTTACACCACAGCGGAGGCAATGCAGTGGATGACCAGGGCGGGATTCGTTGCAGTCAGCGAAGTAGAACAGACGGCTGTGGTTCAAGGAATTAAAGCTGCGAGGTAACCGCTCAATGGATTGGTTAAAGCATCCGGGATTTTTCGGGACACACGCCACGATTGGTGCCGATGTCAGTCAGCTCATGGCGACTTTTTTTACCGGTCTCTTCGTGATCGGCTGGATTCAGGCACGGAAGCGCCAATCGGATGCTCATCACTGGCTGATGTTGGGTGGCATGGTGGCGATGCTGGGCTTTTTCGTGAGTTATTATCTTTTCAGGCAACTCGGCGTGTTGGCCTTTGAAGGAAAAGAAGGATTTGGTGGATCCGAAGCTCTCTACCGAAATGTATTCATCCCGCTTCTCACCTTTCATATCATTCTCGTGATTATTGGATTGGTCATGGCGGTCTACATGATCGTGCTGGGGTTCCGTGCTCAAGCGATCGAGCAAGGAAGAAGGATTCTCAGCGGCCGCATCCTTCAAACGACCTGGGGCAAAGTCGGTACGATCTTCGGGATACTCTGTGCCGTGGTCGCCGTGTACATGGTGTACTTGGTGGCAGCAGACCGTTTCAGAATGGGACGACTTGCCGTATGGGTCGGGCTTCTGGCTTTGATTGCGATAGTGTTTGCGGTGGAAATGGCGATTCAGCGTATTTGGCCGGACGGCGGAGCGCGCCATCGAACACTCGGCCGCTTCACGATGATCATCTATTGCATCCTCTTTGTCACCGGAACGACCACGTACACGATGTTGTATATCCTCTACCCGGGCAAGATCGGTTAACAAGATGCACGCTGCGCTCTACTCCCCCGACCATCCGGTGTGGTTCTGTTGCATGCGCTCGACCCGCCGATCGCTTCGCCATCGATTCACCGGGCCGCACATTTCACGAAGTATGTGCTCGGATTGGGAAGTGTAATCCCATGCTGACTTGCGGGTGCGGTCGCTGGATGCACACGGATGGGATCGAAGAGCGGGCCTATGACGATGGCGCGGCGCAATGGTTCATCCGTTCGGAATGCCGGGGGTGTGGCTTTAAAGTGGGAATGGACGTGCCTGTCGGCCAGCACATGTTTATCGATCGGCTGATGTGGACCGACGAGGCACTGCATCGGTTGGAGCGAATGCCCCCCTATCTAGCGCCGGTTGTTCGAGCAGACGTCGAGCGCGATGTCAGGGCGCGCGGGGAAAGGGTCGTCACCTACGACTCGGTGCTGCGCGTTCGGACCGGGGAGGTCATCGAGTGGGAAGCTGAGGCGGAGCGTCGGTTAGAGAACGTACCTGCTCCAGTCAGGGCCATGGCCAGGATCGAGCTGGAACGGACGGCAGCAGATCGGGGAATGGCTCGGATCACCGTCGCACTCATGGAGGAAGTGAAGGCGAAATACTTCGGGATGGGAAAAGCAAGCTGATCAGGACAGTCGTGGCTCAGGGGAGCAAGGGAAGCTATGTTGCATCGAATGGCGTTGCGAGTGTTACCGAGCCTGACTCTGGCGGTCACGGAACCAGCCGTACGCAAGCAGAAGCGGCTGGTCATGTTGGTGCCGGGTCTGGTTGCGTTTGCGGTATATCGCCTGGCCAAGATTCTCATACCGCTGTCTGAAACGTCAGTACTGCTGACGGTCAGCGGGATGGTGGGGCTAATCACTGCCGTATTGGCCTATCGTGCCGGCCGGGCAACGTCGTGGGTTGAAATCATCCGAGCAGATGGTCGTGGGCTTCTCGTGTGGATAGCCGGTTGGATCGGGTTTGTCTACGCCGTCCAGTTGTCGCTTCTTGTGCTCGCCCTGCTCTGGCTCGTGGGCTATGACTATCTCCAACATCCCGACGGTCCCGCCATGATGGCGATGATCATCTCCTGTACTGCGGTGGCGCGGGATGCGTTCGAAATCGGGCACATACGTTATCTGACCATGATGGGACGGCCATGTCCCACCTTTCCGAACGGCGTGGCATTACGCAGTCTGCTTCAGTCCCATGCGGTGGCTCTCCGTCCGTGGGTCGGCATCGGACTATTGGCCGGAGCTCTTGGTGCCTCGTTCGGTGCGTTGATTGAGAACCACCAGGCAGCGGCCCTTCTGCAGGTAGCGGCGATCACGATCCTGGGAGGTGCCATTACACTGTGCGCCTATTTCGCGGGGCTGACGCCGTCTGGCAGATGGATGGAGGGATTGATGGAAACCAAGGCGGCTGAATTGCTGAAGTACTGGTGGTGGCCGGGATTGGCGTTTGCCTCAACCTACTATCTGGTCGTGACTGGTGTGGTGATATTTCTCCTGAAGCAGCCCGGCGTGCCGACCTCCTATGCTGTCTGCGGCGGCAGCTTGGTCGCCGGCGTGATGGCGCTGTATGGGTATTATCTGGGCTATCGCCGGCAGGTGGAAGAGCAACAAGGACTCAGCCTGAGCCCCGCTTTGCTTCGCTGTCCTTTCGTCATGGGCATCCTCACCAAGGCCTCGGGGTCACCTGTTGCCGGTGCGTCAAAAGGCTAGGACTTATGCTGTCGATCATCAGATCATTTCATGCGATTGTCGCCATACTCGCACTGACGTGTGGCCTCGGATTCTTCGGAGCATCCACACCTTCCGCCCTGGCTGAAGAGGCCGCCGCCGATCTCTACTACAAGATACCGGGTACGCCCTCGGGACCCGCCGCTCCCTCGCCGACCGAAACGGTGTATTCGCGGGTGGGATCGTATGACAGCCGTCTGGCGGTGTGGTTCGTCACGCAGCAGCATACGTACTTCGGGGGCTTCGTGCTCGCCCTCCCGCTGTTTTGTGCGTTGCTCGAATTTTTGGGCCTGCTGACAAATAAACCGTCGCTGTCGCTTCGCTACGACGGCCTCGCGAGGGATCTGGCGAAAGTCGCTCTGCTTGCGCTCTCGGTGACGGCAGTCGTGGGCAGTATTATGCTCGGCATGTTCGTCTATCTCTATCCGAGCTTCATGCGCTACATGGGCGGGACCTTCAAGGCGTTCATGCCGGCGTACGCCGTAGTCTTTCTCGGGGAGTCCCTGCTGCTCATTCTCTACTATTACAGCTGGAACCGCATGGCTGAACCTGGTTTGAAGTGGATCCATGCGGCGATCGGCATCCTGACCAACATTTTCGGTACCGCGCTGCTCCTATTGGCAAATTCCTGGGCGGCCTTCATGATGTCGCCCGCCGGCGTGGATGCACAGGGACGGTTTCTCGGCAACGGTTGGCATTTGCTGCACTCCGCTCTTTGGAATCCGTTGAACGTCCATCGGTTCCTTGCCGACATCATGTCGGGCGGCGCGGTCGTGCTGGCCTATGCCTGCTATCGTTTTTTTACAAGCAAGACCGAGGGAGAGCGTGCCTATTTTGACTGGGTGGGCTACGTCTTTCTCTTTGTGACCGTGTGTGCGCTCCTGCCGATGCCAATCGCAGGCTATTGGTTGATGCGCTCGGTGTATGCGTTCCGCCAAAGCATGGGTGTCACGATGATGGGCGGTCTTTTGACATGGCTCTTCGTCGTCCAGGCCCTGCTGATCGGCGCGCTGCTCCTTGGCGTCAATTACTACATCTGGCAGAGCATGGCACGGATCAAGGGAGGCGAACGGTACCAAACGCATTACCAGTTCCTGGTGGGGGCGTTGACGTTAGCGCTGTTTATCTGGTTGACGCCGCATACGGTCTTGATGTCCGCGGGAGAAGTGAAAGCAATGGGCGGAGCGCAACATCCGGTGGTGGGAAACTATGGGGTGATGTCGGCAAAGAACGGCGCGGTCAACGTCATGATTCTCATCACGGCCCTCAGTTATCTGTACTATCGGCGGGCAAATCGAACGATGACGACCTCCTGGGTCAGGACCGGAAATCTCGTGATCGGGACGCTCTTTGCAGTCGGCCTTTTAAATGTGATCTGGCTCTCGGTCTACGGGTTTTATTTGCCTGCAAAAGTGCGCGTCGGCCTTTCGACGCCGCAGGCCGTCACGACGCTCACCGTCATTGTCGTCAGCTTGCTCATCAACCGTGCCATGCTCAAAGGATCGATCGTCCATGGTCCGGTGCAATGGGGAAAGATCCCGATTCGCGGCATGGTGGTGCTGTTCGCTTTAGCGGCGGCCTTTACGTGGGTCATGGGTCTGATGGGATACATTCGCTCCTCGGGGCGGTTGTCCTGGCACGTGAATGAGTTGATGGCCGATGTCTCACCGTGGGCCTTTACGCCCGA
>JARDZZ010000188.1 GCA_029240595.1 Nitrospira sp.
TAAAACTACAAGAACGCAAACGGCCAGAAAATAGAAATCAAAAAGCACAACACACAGGAACTGGCGACTAACCAGCTCATTAATCACACCTACGATCATGAGACTGACCGCCCCTACCGAGAGCAAGCAGCCCGCGCAATTGAAGACCTTAATATTCTCGATCCACCGTCCGCCTCAGCGACAAACCCGTGAGTGTGCAGGACAGCCGGTATGCGGTAAGCCAGGTGTTGGCCCTGTGTCTCTTGTTTTTGGGCGGCTGCGCACACAGCATTCATGTCACACCCGTTCCGCCCTCCGTCTCAACCTCCCCTATCGACCACGCGCTGCAGGTACAGGTCCCGTTGCTCGCACTGGAAGGCGCAGACCGGATGCCAGGCGTCATCATGCTCGACTGGCCTGTGAGTGACCTTCGTCAGGCTGTGATTGAGTATGCGCGGCAACGTCGTACGTTCACCGAGGTCCACGATGAGCACGGGGATTACACGTTGGCCGTCCATGCATGGCTCTGGCTGCGTTCTCGAGAGGCCTATCGCTATATCGTCCATCTCGAAGCGGACCTCGGCCCGACCGGTCAGCCACCCAAGAAATCCTATGTGGTCGAGAAAGAAACAGTGGGGTCACGGATCCGATGGGTCACGACCTCGGATCAGGCGCCGATCGCGGCGGCCGTGCAGGCAGTCCTTGACGAACTATTCGATCATATCGAGCAGGATGCGGCGGTGTTTGGAAAGCAGTAACGAGCGAAGTCGCGTTAGCCGGTGCGTCGCGAACGAGTCAACCAGAGGGCCGCAAGCGTTCCCAAAGTGAGTCCCGCTGTGAACAAGGCCCCTGCCACCACCACCTCGGCGGTGTTCAAGCCACGATGGTTCTGGTTTCGCAATTCTTGCTTGAGGTTCGGCAAATGCGATTCAGCGCCGAGCCATTCCTCGGAAGCGACGGAAGATGTCCAGGGGAAACGTTTCATACCTCGGTCCTTTTCCATGTGATGAACCACAACTCCTCTCGTCATGGCAGCTTCGCAATTAGCCGATCGCTGTCCGGCTCTCATTGAATCGGTCCCACGACTCCTTGGCTTGTGAGATGGAAGCAGGCTCGTACTCCGCACAGTCCAACCGCAATGCGTGGTCGCCGATCGGCGCATTCACATAGTCGCAGTGATGAGGCTGAGCTGCCTCTGCGTACTGATGTGGGCGGAAAAACCGGCAGGACACGCACATCCGTGCCACAGAGATTTCTCCTTGTTGTTGCAAGGTCCGGATCACTTTCATCAGGCCTTTCAAGAAGGCCACTTGCTCCGTGGACGTTAAGGCGCTGGTCGCCTCGGCAAGGAGATTGGGTATTCCGACTGCCGGGGCACAAGCCCGCGCGCCCCGAGCCGTCAACTCGACATTGACGATCCGGCCGTCCCTATGCGAACGAAAGCGCTTCACTAATCGCTTCCGTTCAAGGGTGGCGACGGCCTCGGACGCCGTCGGTAAACGCACGACCAGTTCTTGAGCAATGGCGGAGACTTGCGCGCTGTGATCGGCCTTGCTTCGGAGCAAGGTGAGCACTTGGCGCTGCAGAGGACCAAGACCGGCTTGCCCTTCACGCCGCCATGTCCTGCTTTTCAGCGCCAGGCTGAGTTTCTCGAGCCCGGCCGCGAGTTGAACCGGCATCGGCAGGCGGTCTTTCGGCACCGGTTTCGCCGGTTGGTTCAATACGCTCAGTTCAGCCATGGCAGCCCCTTAGAGAACCCTCTTAGCGAGTGTAGTGGGTCGAGGAAACTCCGTCAAGCCCCAATTGCCATGAGGAAATGCCACGGGGGATGCTCACTGAGCCGATGATGACGAGAGTTTCGCCTGAAGGGCGGGGCCAACAACTGGAGGTGATGACGGCGCTCCAGTGCCAAGAGAAACCCGCCGAAGCGGGCTAGGCGGCTTTGAGAGGATCGGCAGATTCGCTGAAACAGTCTGGACAGTAGGTGTACGTTAGGCGTGATTTCGGGGGATCGATGCCATTCGCCATTTTATAAACGTCACGAGTGACCCAGCGTTCATAGGCCGTTTCCCCATCGTCATGGATGAGCTGACAGAGACTGCAGACACGGATCAAGACTGCTGGATCAGAAGCCATGCGGTAATCCTTTCATGGCCCAGCATAAAGGACAGCCCCCCGTTCGATCATTGGGATTTCCCCTAGGGAGTGGCTCAGAAGCCACCTAGTGAGGGGCGAGAACGATTCCTAAAGGTTGGCGCACTTCACTGATTGATGCCGCGACCCTGTATTCTGTTGGCCGCAGCATAATGGCGGAAGGCATCTCGTTTTCGTCCGAGCTTTTCATACAACTGTGCCAAGTTACAGTGCGCCTCAAAAAACTCCGGCGCATGCACCAAGGCCTCTTTGTACGCCGAAATAGCCGCACTTTTCTGATGACGATCCTCCAACAGCACGCCGAGGTTGAAGTGAGCCAGAGCAAGTTTGGGTTCGTGCTCCAGGGCGCGACGATAACAGGCTTCAGCATCGGCCAACAGACCGAGATTGTGGTTTAGCAGGCCCAGATTGACATGCGCATCCGTAAAACCAGGGTGTAACCGAATGGCCTCCTGATAGGCCTGTCGGGCCTCCTCGGGAGAATCTTCCACCAAGGTCAAGGCTCGCTGAAACCATCGTTCGGCCGTCTCTCGTTCACTCCGTTGGACTTGCGGCGCTGACCGTAGCGGCCTGGGGGGGAGCATCTGTGCGGTTTCGAAATTGAGAAGAAATTGGCCAGAATCCGGTTGCCAGCGCGAGGCACCATCCCACACGACCACCCGTTTGCCCGAGGCATAAATTTTTACACTGGCGATGGAGGTATCCTCTTCCAGTTGCCGTTCCAGGCATTCCAGCACTTTTCGGATCTTGGCCACCGATACGCCCGCATCGGTAAGACCTTTCGCCGTTCGAAGCACGACGAGATTCTGAAATGAATACGTGCACGATCTGCCTACGCCTGGTGGCGGGAGGAGAGCGGCGCGGAGACAAGCCCTCAACTGGGACGCATCGAGACGGAGGATACGGCAGAGATCGGCTGCGGAGTAGTCTCCCGTCATCGTCTCCCGGACGAAGCTTTCTTGGCTGGTTCACGAGCAGTTTGTGCTGGTAGAGCCCGCGATCGAGCGGTTTTTTTCTGCGCAGACTGCGCAAGACTTTCCTTCAACCGCTGCATCAGATCCACGACGTCAGTGGCGGGGGCGGCAGCCTTGGGAGCTAGAGTGACGGTCTTCCCTTTGGATTTCTGTTCGATGAGCTCAATGACTCGCTGACGATATTCGTCTTGATAGGCCCCCGCATCGAATCGATCGGTGGAAATCGAGTCAATCAATTGTGTGGCGAGCTTCAGTTCGGCAGAAGCCGGCTTCTGGTCGCTCTTCGGCACTTCTATAAAGGGCCGTATTTCATCGTGGTAATACATCCGATGCAGCAGTAAACGACCTTCCACTGAGCGGATGACATGCAGGCTGTCTTTTCCCCGCCAGACGTATTTTGCGAGAGCCACCCGCTGCATATCTTCCATCGCTTGCGCCAACAGTTGATACGCCTTTTCGCCCTGCTTCTCGACTCCTAGGTAATAGGTGCTTTCGAAGTAGATCGGATCGACGGCGCTTAACGGAACAAATTCCAAGATTTGCATCGCCTCACTTTCGGCCGCTTGCAACCGGTCCAGCTCTTCCTGATCGATACGAACATATTCATCCTTCGTGATTTCATAACCCTTTGTGAGTTCCTCGTACTTCACTTCCCGTTGACAGACAGGACAGAAGCGCTGTTGCTTGATGCGGCTGCCGCAGACTGCATGCAGTTGATTGAAATGGATGTCCTGCTCGTCGATGGCAGAATAAATCCCGACGGGAATGGTCACAAGCCCGAACGAAATGTGTGCCGTTTCAAGCCGACGTCCCATCGTCCGTAGAGTGCGTCGCCCGAACTGAGAGGGATACTAGGAGAACCCCTAGCTTGCTGAGCCTTGGCCAGGTTCCCTCAATCAGGTGGCGTGGTGCGTGCTTGCGCTGCTGTGCCGGCTATGACCGTATGCTAAATGAGCGTTTGACGATGCGACCCGGACCGAGCCGGCGCAGCGCCGCGCACGGATTCGTCAACCCTTACGCGGCCCGACGCAGAGGCCTCCGAGCCGTTTTTCTTCTCGGCTTCTTGGTGCGATCGCGCTTCGTGCCGTTCGTCCTCCTGGCCATGAGCGCTTCCTTCTGTTCGTTCGCTTTCTGCTCTAATTTCTCCCAATCCAGATCAACCTTTTCTGCCTTCGGAAACATCGTGCCTTCTTCTTCTTTGACGTGGTGTTTGATGTTCTCTCCTAAGACTTTGAACTTCGCATGGTATCGACGATCGCTGGGGCGCATCCTCTTCAATTCGTTCATGAGAACATGGGCGACGTGGTGCTCCTCCAAGGCTTCGTCCATGATATCTTCTTCATCCAGTTTCTTTCGAATTGCCGGATAGATGAGGGTTTCTTCTAATTTTGCATGGACGTCCAACTCAAGAAGCGTTTCTTGAATGATCCGTTCTCTCGAACGGGCATCCTGCGCGTCTTCGAATTGTTCAAATAAGTCTTTGACCTTGGCATGATCCCTCTCCAACATCTCAAACACAGGATTGGACGATCCGAATAATGACATAATCCCTCCTTACTCTACGGACGTGATTCGAGTGACTCTGCCTTAAGTAAGACCACTAGCTCATCCTATGCGTCAACGAAATGACACCGAACTAGTGAGTTCCCTTGCCCGAGAGATCTTAGTTAGCGATGATCTTCTTCGAAGTCCGCCGTTGGCTACGTAGGATCAAAGCATGCAGAAGAGCACGAAAGCAGTTGCTGTATTGAACAGTTCTACACTGGTGACTCATCGGCCCGTTTCCGACCAAGCACTCTGATTCTCGAGGAAAGGTTTATTTATTGGACACTAATGCTCGCGGCTCTTGGCTCTTTTCCGATGGAAGGTTGAGCAGCCGCTACGACTGGCGGACGACTCTCGTATTCATTTTGCCTCGACCGAAATTTAACGTGAAATTTACAGATCGGTGGACACTTTGTCATTTCTAGAAGAATAGAATACGGCGAACTCTAGAAGATCTTAACGACGAGGTGTCAGATGGAATCTATAA
>JARDZZ010000038.1 GCA_029240595.1 Nitrospira sp.
CCGCCGATTGCGGAGACAACTCGCTCAACCGGCGTGCTGAGGAACCCACGGACTGTCTCGGCGCTCGCACCGTAATACACCGTCGTAATGACCACCGACGAGCTCTCGATCTTCGGATACTGCTGCACCGGAAGCGTCGTCAGCGCACGCCAACCGGCCAGGACAATGACCAGATTGACGACGATCGCCAACACAGGATGCTTGATAAACACGTCGGTGAATGAACGCATATTCATCAATGACTCTCGTTTCTTCATATTCTCAGTGTTGACTCACCGTTTGCCGCTGTTCCGACTGAGGAGTCTGGGCGCCGGCAATCGCGACAAGAGCCGACTCACGAAGCTTGAATGATCCGGAAGCCGCGACCTGCTCGCCGGCGATGAGTCCCGCATGAATGACCACCTCGTCGCCGAACATCGCGCCGCTCTCGACCTGCTGGACATGGGCGCGAGCACGACCATCCGGGCCCTGTGCAATCACGAACACCTGATCCCCTTCGGGGCCCTTGCGCAATGCACTGACCGGAACGGCAACGGCCTTGCGCGGGGCCCCCACCGGAATACGGACGCGAACCGAGGACCCGGGGGACGGCGCGTTGCCGGAACCTTCGATGCGCGCTCGGACCACGGCATTGCGTGTCGCCGGGTCAATGCGCGCGTCCAGCGCGACGATCTTCGCGGTGATGGGTGCGGGGGTACCCGCAAACACCTCAACGACTTCACCCTCCCGTAAGCCAGCGGCAACCTGCTGTGCCACCGTAAAGTCCACATGCGCGGCGTCATCAATACCCTGAAGTGTCGTCAAGAGGGTCCCTTCGTTGAGATACTGGCCAGGATGAACGTCCGCGATACCGACCCGTGACCGAAACGGCGCGCGAATCGTCTTGCGGGCAATGATCGCTTTGGTGCGGGCGATTTGCGCCCGGGCGATGTCCAGGTCCGCGCGCGCCCGGTCCACTTCTTCCTGCGTCGTGGCCATTTCATGATTCAGATTCTGTCTACGATCGAGCACAGTCTTGGCCAGCGCAGCCTGCGCTTCCTGGGCCTTCAACTCAGCTTCTTCCACCGACACATCGAGCGCCACGAGCACCATGCCCGGCTCAACGATCTGACCCGGTGACAAACGCACTTCGCGCACCGTGCCAGCAAGCTCGTTTCGCAGCGTGATTGACTTCAACGCCAAGACCGTGCCGATCGAGGTTGTGGTTTGTCGGTGCTCAATCTCCTTCGCGAGGGCGACGGTCACCGTCTCCATTGGTTCGGGTTGACTCGCTGAAGCAGCCTGACCGGCTTGGATGGCATCATATTTCCAGGCTGCCAGGCCGACGCCCATGAGCAGAACGATTACAGGCAGTACGACTGATCCGACCCAGTGACGCCGACGTTTCATGAAACACCTCCACGCTTGCCTGACAAACTGACCGCCTATCCACTACTGACTGAGAGGAGACAGCAACCTTCGTTCCACCTCTCGAGCAATCATCGTCCATCTAAGTATAGGAAGTTGCAGAGGACTATTGACCTCTGCTCCAAAGAGCGCTCGATGTGCCGACCACGATTCGCCGCCTAATCGGCAGGTGCCGACGCATCGGCATCCCTTCGTTTCACGCCGGACTTGCAGCCAGCGGACGGGCACCCGGCAGGAAGGCCTCTGCGGGCAGAATGTTGTAGCGCCTCCTGAGCTCCTCGACCTGCTCGCCCATGACAGGCCAATAGTCCCAGCCATTATTAAGATCGACGGTCATTGCCGCACCTCGCCGGATGGCGATCATCGCCTTCACCGGATCGAAAAAGCCGGTTCTCGCCGCGGTGATGGGGGTTAATCGGATGCCCACATGGAATTGCAGCAGCACAAAAAAGACGAACGTCCACGGATCCCGCCTCTGGAATCCGGCGCTGAAGCAGGCCACTTGCACCTCTTCATCGGGTGTCGTCCCATAACCGGACAAGACATGCGCGCAATCATGGAACAATACCTGCTCTGCCGCTCCGCCCTTTTCACCGGGCAACGGAAAACCGTTCGCCCGGCAATACTCCCAATAGGACCGTCCGAGAGATCCCGGAGGATACTGCGCCAAGGCTTGATAGCGGGACGCGAGTTGAGCGTCTTCATACCGTCCGAGCATGCCGCGGACAAATTTGTAAAGTCCCTTGAGACGCTCGTGTTGCCAAATGTCCTTCACCTTCTCCCTCAGCCAGAATCGGCGTGCCAGATCAAGACGAAGGCGAAGCATCTCGCCATTGATGAGGTATCGGAGGTCACGAACTTCCGGAGCATCCACTTGCAACGCCCGGGCAAATTGCTCAACCGCCTCCGTCTCGCGCACGTTGGCCTTCCCGTCGATCAATGAGATCACGATCAACCCTTGTGTGAGTTGATGCCTGATCTGCGGGTCGATCAATGCGGAGGCCAGCTCCTCCGGCGTGACGGGCGCAAGATTCTCGACGACATAGTTGGTTCCGAGAATAGTCTGCACCGATGCCAGCATATGCCGCTCCGTGTCATCGAGTGCGCCATCCGCCAAGGCCACGGTTTTCATCGCACGCAGCCCCCAATACGCTTGTTCTACCGTGGGCATTTTCAGTTCCATGTGCTTTCTCCTCTGAATGACGCCTGTGGAAGTCGGCTCCCGCTCATGTTTAGGCCGGAACAATCTGACGATCGGACAGTTGCACGGCCGAGGGCGGATTGGCGGCCGCATTCCACGCTCCGAGGCCTCCGGCCAGGGGCCATACGCGCGTGAACCCCAATTTACGAAGCCTCAACACACCCTCGACGCTCGACGCGTCCCTCGGGCAGGCGCAATACAAGATGACATCGCGGTCTCGGGGGAGCCCATGCTGGTGGGTCACCATCTCTTCGAGCGCCAAAGATACGGCGCCTGGAATTCCCGGCTCCTGCTGGCGTGCGGCAAGCGAACGAAGATCGACAATCACCGGTTGTTCTCCGGCGGCGAGCTTGTCCGTCAATTGCCGGACGGTCATTCGTGGCACGCCATCTCCCATGCGATAACGATGAGCGGCCTTGTAGCCGACATAGCTCATGGCCGCCGCGACCATGGTCAGACCGATGGTCGGTCCGATCTGGGCGGTGATCGTCAACGCCTGTTCCACCTGATCACTGAAAATCCATCCGAGACCAATTCCTGTCCCAGCCCAGAGCAAGGTTCCCAACCCATTAAAGAGGAGGTACTGTGGCACCGAGAGACCCACGATTCCGGCCAGGGGCGGTGCAATCGTGCTGAAGCCCGGCACGAACTTCGCGACGATCAACGCACGGACACCATGGCGGGAAAAGAAATCTTCCGTTCGGCGGACGCAGCTGGTCGGTTCCAATGATATGCGGCATAGCCAGTTCAACACCCCCCGACCGCGCCGACGACCGAGCTCGAACCACACCTGATCACCGGCCATCGCCGCGACGACCGCCGAGACAAGCGCGACGCCAGCCGCCATCTGCCCGGTCCCCGCCAGCGCACCTGCGGCAATCAAGAAGGGCAAGGCCGGCAGGGGAAGTCCGATCTGTTCGGCGAAGACCGCGGCAGCCAGGACTAGCGAGCCATGCTGAGTCAGAAAATCTAGCGTTTCATTCATGATGGACTCCCATTAAAAGATCACGTCCGCCTGGCCCGTTACACGCGGTCGCTCTTCGCCAGTGAGATGTTCCTGCAGCTGCACGGCGGCGTGCCGCGCAATCCTGACAATCCGCTGATCATCTTCTTGACGGCCGCCGGGCAGTGCCGCGACCAGCCGCGATCGGTGTAACTCAACCACGACGCGGCCGATGACCCATTGGACACTTCCAACCCCTGGGTGGAGCATCACGGCTCCAGAGGCCTCGTTATCGCGTTGGCGAATCAGCGCATCTTCCACGATGGCCTGACCGAGAGTCGGCTGCAGCCAGCGCATCGAGATGTAAAGATCCGCCGAGCGGTCCTGCAAGACGTCTAGTGCCGGGGCACCAAAGGTAGTCGGCGTAAAAAGGAAAAATAGACACAGGAAGATGCCGGCGATGGTGGCCATCATGCCGATCAACGTGAACAGATCTATGGTTGGGGACGTTCGGTTCATGGGTCCTCCGATCAGCTCCTGTGCACCGCTCATGCGGCGCTGGTCAGCAATGACCGTTCCGTGGTGCACTGAACGCACCAGGAACATCGCGCAGATGCAACTCTGCGATCTCTCAGAGGAATTGTGCCGTTGTAAGGTATGTGTGCGGAGTAAAGAAGAGGAGAGCCGGAAAAAGGTGCCGACATGTCGGCGCCATGCCGAGGCGTCGGCGTTATCCAGGACGGACAATACCGAGTTTCTGCATTTTCGACTGCAGGGTCGTGCGCTTCATGCCCAACTTGGCCGCTGCACCCGCAGAGCCGCCAATCGTCCATTTCGCGTCGCGCAGCGCCTTCAGAATATGTTCTCGCTCGGCATCCTCGAGGGTCTTAGGCGAACCGTTCGAGGGGGGGATCGATACTTTTAACTCTGACAGTGGGACGAAGAGATCGGTCCCCGCCGATAAGATCACTGCACGCTCAATGAAGTTTTCCAGCTCGCGCACATTGCCCGGCCAGGGATAGGCCTGTAGCGCCTTCATGGCCTCGGCAGGAATCGTTTCGATCCGCTTATTCATCCGAAGCGCAAACTTCTGGGCGAAGTGGCGGACCAACGCCGGGATATCTTCAGCCCGCTCGCGCAGCGGCGGGACCGTGACCGGAAACACCTTGAGCCGGTAATAGAGATCGCTACGAAACATGTGCTCCTCGACCATGTGACCAAGATCGCGATTCGTGGCAGCGACGAGCCGGACATCGACGCGCTGTGTCCTGGTGCTGCCAAGCCGCTCGAATTCCTGTTCTTGCAAGACGCGAAGCAGTTTGACTTGGAGCTCCAGCGGAATCTCCCCCACCTCGTCCAGAAACAGCGTCCCTCGGTCTGCGGTTTCGAACCGGCCGATCTTGGTCGCGATTGCGCCCGTGAACGCTCCTCGTTCATGTCCAAAGAGTTCACTTTCGAGCAGACCCGTGGGAATGGCCGCACAATTGAGCTTGACGAAGGTGCGTTCGCGCCGATCGCTGAGATTATGCAGCGCCCTGGCGATCAATTCCTTTCCGCTTCCGGTTTCCCCGAGAATCAGGACAGTCGAGGAGGTCCTCGCGACCGTCTCCACGTCCTTCAAAACGCGGCGAAGGGTTTGGCTTTCACCGACGATTTCCTGGAAGTTATATTCGGTCTGAATTTCCTCTTCGAGGTACAGCTTCTCTTCGGTCAACTTGTCTTTGAGCTGAGCGATTTGTTTGTAGGCCAAGGCGTTTTCCACGGCGATCGCCACCTGCGCGCCGATTTGGGTGAGGAGTTCCGCGTCTTGCTCGCTAAAGGCTTCTTCACGCATGCTGACGACGCTCAGTGTGCCGAGAACTCTCCCGTGAGATACCAGTGGCACGGCACATCCGGACCTCAACCCTTCGGCTTTCGCCCGCTTCATGATCTCGGCTGGGAACTCGGCTGTGTCGATATTTCTTATGAGGACGGTCTGTCGAGACGTGAACGCGCGACCTTCCGGCGTGCCCTCCAGCGGAATCGCATGACCCGTTTCGACAAAGCTCTGGTTGCTCGGAAAATCCAGGGCGTGCGCGAGCAGCCGCTGCGTGTCCTGATCGAACAACGCGAATCCTGCGAGGTCGTGCGGAACCACGCGGCTGAGGCTGACAGAAACGGCCTTGAGGAGATCGCGTAATTCAAGGTGCGAAATCACGGCATTGTTCACTTCGAGCAAGAGACGCTGCAGGTCTCGTTCGCGCGCTAACTGCTGTTGATACGCTCTAGTCGTCTCGGAATTGAACGCGTTGTCCACGGCGACCGCCACTTGCTTGGCAACCTGTTGCATGAACTTGAGATCAGCGTCTCGATAGGTCCTCTGCTGTAAACTTCCAAAGCCCATGGCCCCGAGCCGGCGCTGCGCCGTCGTCAGCGGGACCGCGCAGAAGGACTGGACGCCGTTCTCCCGCAATATCGACATCAATTTAGGAAACCGGTGTTCCTGCGACACGTCGTTGACGGTCAGCGGTTCTTGATGAGTCCAGACCCATCCGCCCGGTGACTCTTCCACCGGCGTTTCCAGGCCCGGGCTGATCGTGCTCGGCACAGAAGCGACCAGAAGCCAGAGACGCATCACCTGACGGGCCGGCTCGTGCAGGACGATATTGATATAGTCGAATGGAACGATCGAAGGCAGGCGTTGGGCTAAGTCCCGCAACAACTCGGCCAGATCGCGGTGCGAAGCAATGGACTCCGTGACCTCCAGAAGCAGGCGCAATCGGTCACGATCGTGAAGGAGGTCCTGATGATGGAGAACGTTATCCACTGCCACGGCCACCTGCTTCCCCACCTCCCGAAGAAACTCGATGTCCCCTTCCCCGTAGGCATGCTTGCGTAGACTTGCAAACCCCATCGCCCCCAATTGACGGACGGCGGTGGTGAGCGGCACCACGCAAAACGAATTGACACCATCCTGCTGCATCCGTTCGATGACCTTCGGCCAGCGGAGCTCTTCGCCCAGATCAGGCACGAGGATCGGCTGTTGCGACTGCCAGACCGTTCCGGCCGGAGTTTCCTCGAGCGGCTCTTCATGGCCGCCGACCAGATCAGCCGGGACGTTCGCTTGAATGGTCTGGAGGCGCATCCGGTTGCCGGTCGGATCATGCAAGGAGAGCGCGACAAAATTTACCTGCACCACGCGGGGCAGACGCCGGGCCAGATCCCGAAACAGTTCGTGCACGTCGCGGTGTGCGGCAATGGCTTCGGCAACCTCGAGAAGCGCTTGATACCGCTCTCCCAGAGTCTCGCAGGGTGAGGCAGGGTGATCCATAGCCGCTCAGTATGGCCTAAGGATCACGCATGACTCAAGGGGCTAGAGCCGCAGCGACTTGATCGGCGACAGGACTGCGGCAGGGTCCGCTTTCCACACCGCCTCATCGGCATCCACGTAGAGCTCTACTTCGTTGCCGTCGGGGTCCCGAAGGTAGAGGCTCTGGCTGACGGTGTGGTCGCTCATTCCGTCGATAGTAATACCGGCCTGCTCGAGTTCGCGCTTTGCCGAGCGGAGCTCATCGAGGCTGTCGCCGACCTTGATACCGATATGATAGAGACCACGACGGCGGCCCGAAGGGGGAGGGGGCGCATCGCCCACCTGGATCAAAAGTAACTCGTGATGCGTACGGCCTGAGGTCAATGCGGCGGCGGCTCCGCCGAAAATCCGCCCGACTTCTTTGAAACCCAGTAAGTCCCGATAAAACGCGAGCGATTGTTCGAGATCTTTGACGTAAAACACCACATGGCCGAGGTACCGGGCTTTCATGACTCTCCTCCTTGCCGGCGGGGTTCAGCGAGCAATTCCACGACCGCCGCATGCGCAAGCGCGGCATCCGGGTCCCGTTCGAGGGCGTCGTGATACCGCCGATTGAATTCCTCTCCATCCTTCCTGGGCACCAGGAGCGTCCGGATCGACGCCGTTTGAGCGTGAAGCGCTTCGGCGCAAGACGCGTCCTTCCCTTCGGCCAGTTCGTCCAAGCGTGCCATCGACCGCGACAGGTCCCGCAACCAGGCAAATGACGGATGGCCGAGCACGAGCTGAAGAAATGCTCCATTGGAGCATATGGGGCCGTGCAGGCGTTCGTACGCCGCTCGTTCACCATCGAGCAACGCCTTGTGCAAATGCAGCAGAGCTTTCGACAGCTGAAGCACTTCCGAGCTATGGCCGCGTTGGGTCATGGTCAATCCCGGCGCCGCCTTTTCGAGGCGCTTGTGAAACTCAGCCCGACCTTTTGAACCTCTTGATAAGGGAGGAGCCAAACCAGGGATTCATCGGACAGGTCTCCAACTTGAATGCGGTTTCCCCACGGATCCCGAAAGTCGCAACGGAAGCCTGGGTGCAACTTGAGTTTGTACTTGTTCGTGAGCTTGCGCCGGACTTCGTTGATTTGCTTGGGATCCCGCACCATCAGACCGAAGTGTTTGACCCGGTCTGGTTGCAGGCTCTCCACCTCGAAGATGGCCATGAACTGATGTTCACCCAACTTGCACCAGGCCGCCCCTTCGCCACCTCGCAGCATTTTGAGTCCGAAGACGTCGGAATAGAACTGAACCGCCTTTTTTGCATCGGTCACTTCGATCACAACATGGTTGCAGCCGTAAACCTGTACAGGCATGAATCACTTTCTGGTTAGTTGATCTTCGGCTTGTCGCGCACGGATACTTTTGATCGCGCCGAGAAAGACGTCGACCGGCTGCGCCCCTGAGATGCCGTAGCTCTTGTTCAAGAGAAAGTAGGGGACTGCCCGGATGCCGAGGCGTCGCCCTGCCACCTCCTCGGCTTTCACGTTCGCCGCGCCTTCCTCTGTCTGAAGAAACCGGGCGGCTTCCAGGCCGGCGGATGCTGCAAGGTCGGCCAGGACTGCCTGTGATCCGATGTCAGCCCCCCGCTCAAAATAGGCTTTGAACAGCGCGTCCACGACAGAATTCTGTCGATCGTGCTGCCCGGCATACCAAATGAGGCGATGCGCCAAAAAGGTATTTGGCGTCTTACGCATTGTCTCAAAAGCGAAAGATATTCCCTCCGAAGCTCCGGCGGCGGCGACCTGCTCTTCGAGTCGATGGTAGGAGTCTTGACTGCCGAACTTCGCTTCCAGGTAGATTCGCCGATCCATGCCCTCTTCGGGCATGGTTGGGTTTAATTGGAACGGCCGCCAGATGACCTGCGTTGCAGCCGTCGGGAATTGGGACTGAGCGCGCTCCCACCGTCGCTTCCCGACGTAACACCATGGGCAGACCACATCCGAATACACCTCGACCGTTATACTCGCATTCTGATCACCCATCTCATATTCCAATCACGCTCATAAGATGGCACAGGTTCTCACATACCTAGCCCGGCGATGCTTTTTGCACCCACCGGGCCCCGGATTAAATTCCGGCTCCATGGAATTACTCAGCATCCGGCGAGGACAAATGTCCCATCCTCCCGCGCTGGTAATCCTCGACCGCCTGAACCAACTCAGCCTTAGTGTTCATCACAAAAGGGCCATAGCGGGCGATGGGCTCGTTGATCGGCTTGCCGCTCATGATCAAGAGCCGGCTGTGGTCATTGGCCTCGAGGCTGACCAGCGATCCCTGTCCCTTACTCACCACCAACTCGGCTTCACCGGCCACCGCAGAGTTGACCGACACCCGGCCTTCAAGCACAAAGACCGAGGTGTTGTGTCCTTCCGGGAGTGTCAACTCGAACCGCGCGCCAGCCTGTAATTGGAGATCGTACAATTCGACCGGCGTACATGTGCGCGCCGGTCCTTTCCTGCCTCGGAACGTCCCTGCAATGACACGAAGACGGCCAGACCCACCCTCAAGATCGATAGCGGGAATAGCATCATTCACAAGCGTTTGGTAGGCAGGCGCCGACATTTTGTGAGCTTGCGGAAGATTCACCCACAACTGAATCGCTCGAAAGGTGCCGCCTTGCCTTGCCCACTGCGCTTCATGCATTTCCTCATGGACGACCCCCGACGCGGCCGTCATCCATTGCACATCGCCTGGACCGATCACGCCGGCGTTGCCTGCCGAGTCGCGATGCGCGACCGCGCCTTCGTACATGATCGTCACGGTTTCAAATCCTCTATGCGGATGTTCGCCGACGCCACGCGGGTGCTCGGTCGGGGGAAAATGTCGGGGACCGGCATAGTCCAGCATGAGAAAGGGATCGACCTCCCGATCCAGCTCATTGCTGGGAAAGAGGTTGCGCACGGGAAACCCGTCGCCGACCATATGCGCGGACCCTGGCTGATAGACGCCTAGCACTTCCTTTTTCGTCATCACATCCATCGTCATGATGTCCTCCTTCTCGTCAATGCGCGACCCTTTCTGCAAGGATGCGATCGACAGACCAGGCCCCTCCTGTCACCAGCAAGGTCACTACGATGCCAACGACCAGAAGGTAATACGCGAGCTCTTCCCGCTGTGCTGTTCGAACCAATTCATGAAAACCCCCTGCTGCAGTCCACCATGACAATGGCTGCTCCCAGCATGATAACGGTGGAACCAGCAGCCGTGAACCTAGTGAGAAACCCGGCAAGCCGGGCGCCTCTTCGTCGTGGTTCCGGTGCTATCGAGCAAGATAGTTCTAGTTAGAACCAAAGTCAAGTGGGGCTAATCGAGCGTCTGGCGGTAGCGCTTTATTCCCACTGCTAATGCGACCACCGCAAACAAGGCGATTTGCCACAGCTGGAGGGCGATCTCATGAAGCCCGTTCCCTTTTAACAGGATGCCCCGAACGACCCGGAGAAAATGAGTCAACGGCAGCAACTCACCGACGGCCTGCGCCCATTGGGGCATGCCCCGGAAGGGGAACATGAACCCTGACAAGAGCAGGGACGGCAAGAAGAAGAAAAATGATAACTGTACGGCCTGAAGCTGGTTTTCGGCCAGCGTGGAAAACGTAATGCCCATGGCGAGATTCGCCGTGATGAACAGGAAGGCGACCAGCAGCAGGAGGCCAAGATTGCCATGCATCGGCACGTCGAACAGGACGCGCGCTGCCAGCAGGATGAGCCCGAGTTGGACATAGCCGACAAGAATATATGGAATGATTTTGCCGACCATCACTTCAAACGGTCGGGTCGGCATCGACAGCAAGTTTTCCATCGTCCCTCGCTCGCGTTCTCGAGTGATCGCCAGGCCTGTGATCATCACCATCGTCATCGTGATGACCACCCCCATGAGGCCGGGAACGATATTGTATTGCGTGATCGCTTCCGGGTTGTACTGCGCATGCACGCGCAGCTCGATGGGATCCTCTCGTCCCGCCAGGAAGGCAAGCGGACCTTTGAGATCGTGCTCGAGCGCCTTCGTTAACACCGTCCGTAGGGAACCGATGGCATTACTCGTGGCTGCCGGGTCAGTCGCGTCGGCTTCGATCAGAATCGCCGGCCGTTCGCCGCGCAACAGCTCGCGCGTGAAGCCCTGTGGAATGTTCACAACGAACTGCACGTCTCCGCGGGCGAGGACGTCACGACCTTCCTGTTCGCTCGTCAATTCGTGCGTGAACTCGAAATAGCCGCTGTTCCGAATCGCATGGAGCACAG
Source organism: Nitrospira sp. (assembly GCA_029240595.1). Taxonomy (GTDB): domain Bacteria; phylum Nitrospirota; class Nitrospiria; order Nitrospirales; family Nitrospiraceae; genus Nitrospira_C. Next base: position 11,126 of record JARDZZ010000038.1, read on the forward strand.
TCCGGCCTTGTGGGCCATAGTCGGCCATCAGGACGGCTGTAGGGAGGCGCTTGGGATCGGCATTGATGGCATACCCGAACAGCACCAGTTGAATCAGCGGGACGCCGATCATCATGCCGAACGTCACACGGTCACGGCGCATCTGGATGAATTCTTTCACGACGATTGCCCAGAGGCGGGGAACCGAGAACATCGGCGACATCCTTACGACGTAAAGTTGTCAGGCGTCCGATTCATCAGATGGATAAACACTTCCTCGAGTCCGGAGCTGATAGGACGCCATTCGTATGGCGGCTTGCGAAACGAGAGGATGGCCGCCTCGAGCGCCTTCTCATCATCGCCGCTGACGTGCAACCGGTTGCCGAAAGCCACCGCCTGTCGCACGCCAGAATGTTTCCGCAGTTCCTCGGCGAGGTGGTGGAGGTTTGGTCCGCTGACCGACCAGGTCGTGAGGCGCGCTTGGGCAATGACCTCCGTCACCGTTCCATGTGTCAGCAACCGCCCGTAGGCGATGTAGGCCAGGCGGTGACATCGTTCTGCCTCGTCCATATAGTGGGTCGTAATCAGGAATGTCAGGCCCTCGGCGGCCAGTTCGTGAATCTGCTCCCAGAATTCACGCCGCGCTTTCGGATCCACCCCGGCAGTCGGTTCATCGAGCAACAGCAGCTGCGGATGATGGATGAGGCAGGCTGCCAATGCAAGCCGCTGCTTCCAGCCACCCGATAACTGGCCGGCAAGCTGCCGCTGCCGTCCGGCGAGGCCGAGCCGCTCGAGGCTTCTGGCGACGGCCTCCCGACGGTTGTTCACGGCGAACATCCGGGCCACGAAATCAAGATTCTCGGCGATGCTCAAGTCTTCGTAGAAACTGAACCGCTGAGTCATATAACCAACTTCGGCCTTTATTGATTCGCTGTCGCGTATGACGTCGTACCCCAAGCAGGTGCCGCTGCCCTCGTCCGCCCGCAGGAGACCGCAGAGCATCCGAATGAATGTGGTCTTGCCGCTACCGTTCGGTCCGAGAAAACCGAAAATCTCCCCGCGCCTCACTTGAAGCCCTATGTGATCGACCACTGTGCGCTCGCCGAACCGTTTGGTCATGCCATGCACGTCGATTGCGAGTGCCTGTCCTGTCATTTCCTCCCTCCTCCTAAGGAAGACTCAAACCGGACATCCACCGGCTGGCCCGGATTGAGATTGACTGCGCTCTGAGGATCAAACACCACTTCAATCATGAACACCAATTTGTCCCGGCTTTCCTGACTGTAAATGACCGGCGGCGTATACTCTGCGCGCGGCGAGATGTAGCTGACCGTGCCCATGAACGGTTGGGGCACACTATCCACGGCGACCTGGACATGGTCACCGGGACGAATCGTTCCGACTCGAGTCTCCGAGACGAACGCCCGTACTTTGACATTTTCGGGCGGCAGCAGGACGACGACGGGTCGCCCGGCCGGCACCCATTCGCCCTCCCGGTACAAAGTGTCGAACACGAGTCCCGATTTCGGAGCCTGCTGACGCTTCTGCGCGAACTCCCAATCCGCCCGAGCTAGCGCCGCTTCGCGGGCGTGAACCTCAGCTTCAGCGGCAATGACCTGATCGGTGCGGGAACCGAGTAAGGCCGTGTCCAAATCTGCCTGGAGCTGTGCCACCCGTTGTCGATCCTGGTCCCGAGCCGCACGCGCTCGATCCACCTCGAGCTCGACCGCCGCTCCGGGCACCTGGCTCAACCCTTCCTGCCGCACGACCTCGCGCGTGGAGAGCCGCAAGGCAGCCTGCGCGTGCTTGAGCTGCGCCTTGAGGGAATCGATCTCAGAAGGGCGCTTCCCTTTTTTTGCATCTTCGACATTCGCGAGGGCCTGGCCAAGCCGTCGCTCCGCTTCATCCCTCGCGGCTTTTTCCGAGCCCCGTTCCAAGGCAAACAAGGCGTCTCCCGACCGCACTTGTCTACCTCGCTGGACCGACAACGATTCCAGCGCGCCGGCAAACGGCGAGGCAACGTACACGAATTCGCCTTCGACATAGCCTTGGACTCGATCGGACGGCGTGCGTTCGCAAGCAAACAGGAACCCGGCCGTCATCATGACGATCAGCAGGATGAACGCCTGACGCCCTGTCGCTCCGACACGACCGATCCTCATCCCCTCGACGGGTCCGCCTGCCTCTAGAACACGATGCGTTTCCAGCGTCAGGCGGAGCTCCTATTTTCTTTCTTTGATGGCTCGTTGCACTTCCCGGCCGGCTTCACGAGCTTTGATCGATTCGCGGCGGTCATAGAGCTTTTTGCCTTTGGCCAGGCCAAGCTCCACCTTGGCATATCCACGCTTGGAGAAATAAATGCGCAGCGGGATCAGCGTGAGACCCTTCTGCTGCGTCTTGCCAAGCAGCTTGTTGATCTCCACCTTATGGAGAAGCAATCTGCGTACCCTCGTCGGATCGTGATTCATGATGTTGCCATGGCTGTATGGACTGATGTGACACTGATGCAGATAGACTTCCGTGCCGCGGACCGAGGCGTAACTATCTTGCAGGTTCACTCGGCCCTCCCGTAAGGACTTCACCTCAGTGCCCTGCAACATAATGCCGGCTTCGTATTTTTCCTCGATGAAATAGTCGTGATACGCTTTGCGGTTGGTCGCCACGACTTTTCCCTCTGCTGCGTTCTCTTTGGTCATGATTCAGTCGGCATTGCTCCCTTGACCCGTCCGAAGCCGCAGCCTATCATTCGGCATGCGCCCTTCCGGTTCGCTCGATTCGTTCAGCATCATTCTCTCGGGTTTGGCAAAACGCTTGGGTCTCCAAACCCATCTCTTTGAAGTGCGCCTTCAGCAACAATGGCGTGCAATCATCGGCGAACCAGTCGGCTCCCATACCTGGCCCGTGCAGGTTCGGTTTAAGAAACTTTACTTGATCGTCCGAAACTCGGTCTGGTTGCAGCAACTCATGTTCTTGAAGCCGACTCTGCTCGCCAAGGTGAACGAGCAGGCAGGATCGGAACTGATCACGGATATCGCCTTTCGCGTGGGTGAAATCCCGGATGCCCGCACGGCCGCGCCGGCTTCGCAGCCCCAGCAACAGCCAGTGAATGAAGCCGCCGTGGTCGAAGCCAACGCCCATGCAGCCGCGGTACAAGATCCCGACCTGAGGAACCGGTTGGCCTCGTTAATGGCTGACGCCTTTTCCCGCCCTCGCTCTTAAGGCTGCTCGAGGAGGCTGTGCTTGAACAATTGTCGAGAATAAGCGGCCGTCGCTGCAGAATCCGGTCCGTCCACGATCGGACCGATTCGACCCTCTTCGTCGGTTTCCGTCAATCGATACAAACCTCGTAGCGCACGCTTGAATCCGTCGCGCACTTCCTGGTCCTCACCTGTCAGATACTTGTGGAGGATCGGTGCCTCGGCCCACGCGTCGTGCGTGAAGATGTAGATCGTAATGCGCCGGTAGTGTCCCGAGGGATCGTCCGGCGTCGTCGGCCTGATCTTCATCGGTCCGAAGTTGCGTGTTTCCCGCCCGACTTTTCGAAAGCGTTCAATCAACGTTTCGATCTCCATATCGCTGGTCCAGGCCGGAACATGGACCGAGACGGCAGTATCTTCCTGGGAGCCGATACTATAGGGAGGAATGGATCGATCCGGCCTGCTGAGGTACATCCCGCCCCAGATCAGCGCAAAGGATCCGAAAAAGACCATCAGGGCGAGCTTCACGACCGTATCGAGCGATTTCTTCGGCGGGGAAAGCGGCGGAGACTGTGACGTGGCGTTGTTCATCGGAGAGGACGATCACCGACCGACGATTATTGGCCAGCCGGGCCTTCCTCGGGGCCGGCTTCTTCCCGCTCGACGGCGTCCGCGAGACGAGCCACCGCCACGACACGATCGTCGTCTCCGTCCAGGTCGAGGATCCGCACGCCTTGCGTGTTGCGACCGATCTCTCGAATGTCGCCGACTTTGCAGCGGAGCACCTTGCCTTGCGCCGCCATCAACATGATCTCATCGCCGTCCCGGACTTGCAAAAATCCGACGGCGAGGCCGTTGCGCTCGGTAGTTTTTACGCTGATGATGCCCTTTCCTCCGCGGCCCTGAACGCGGTATTCGCCAACCGGCGTCCGCTTGCCATATCCCCCCTCGGTCACCGTCAGAATGGCCGTCGTGGAATCGGGCGTTATCGTTTCCATGCCGATCACTTCATTTCCCTCTTCCAGCGTGATCCCTTTCACGCCGTAAGCGGTGCGGCCCATCGGACGTACATCGCTCTCGGAAAACCTGATCGTGATGCCTTGCTTGGTGCCTAAAAGAATTTCCCGCTGCCCGTCGGTGACTTGTACCCCGATCAGCCTGTCGCCGTCTTCCAATCCGAGAGCGATAATGCCGCCCTGCCGGGGATTGCTATAGGCAGACAATTCGGTTTTCTTGATCACACCTTTCTTGGTAGCCATGACCACAAACCGGTCAGCAGGGTAGTCCTTTACCGCCAAGGTCGCTGTGACCTTTTCGCTTCCGGCCAAAGCCAGAAGGTTGACCAGCGCCTTCCCCTTCGCGGCTCGGCTGGCTTCAGGAATCTCATGGACCTTCAGCCAGAACACTTTGCCCGCGTCGGTGAAGAACAACAGGGTGTCATGCGTGGAGGCGGTGAGGAGCGTCTCCACGAAATCTTCGTCCTTAATCCCCATGCCGATCTTCCCTTTGCCACCGCGCCGTTGAGCACGATAGAGAGACGCCGCGTTCCGCTTGATGTAGCCGGCATGGGAAATTGTGACGACGACTTCTTCCTCGGCGATCAAATCCTCAAGGCTGATTTCGGCTTCTTCTTTGACAATTTGAGTCCGGCGGTCGTCGCGATAGGCTTCGCGGAGCTGGGTCAGCTCGTCTTTGATGATCGACCGCACGAGCCCTTCGCTGGCCAACACCGACTTCAGATATTCGATTTGCTTCAGCACTTCCTGGTATTCCTCGACCAGTTTTGCTCGCTCCAGTTGGGTCAGCCGCTGCAAGCGCATATCCAGGATGGCGTTCGCCTGGATCTCGCTCAGCGTAAATTGCCGCATCAAGCCGGTGCGTGCTTCATCAGGCGATTGGGAACGCCGAATCAAGGCGATCACGGCGTCGAGGTTATCGAGGGCGATCTTCAGACCTTCGAGGATGTGCGCCCGTTCCTCCGCCTTCCGCAGCTCGTACGTGGTGCGACGGACGACGACTTCCCGTCGATGCTCGAGGAAATGATGCAGGATCTGCTTGAGGTTGAGCACCTCTGGGCGATTGTTGACCAACGCCAGCATGATCACGCCGAAGGTCGTTTCGAGTTGCGTATGCTTGTACAAGTTGTTCAGCACGACGAGCGGAATCTCGTTGCGTTTGAGCTCGATGACGACCCGGACGCCCTCGCGATCCGACGATTCATCGCGAAGATCGGAAATGCCCTTGATACGATCTTCTTGAATCAATTCCGCGATTTTCTCGATCAGCTTTGCCTTGTTGACCTGATAGGGAATCTCAGTGACGATCAG
>JARDZZ010000189.1 GCA_029240595.1 Nitrospira sp.
TTCAGAATTGCGGAACCACCCTCCGTACACATCCCAGGCCTTGGTGCTGTACTGCAGCATGATACCGTCATGGCTGTAGCCAGTGTTGGCCCAATCGAAGTGGCCGAACAGTGAATGGTTACCGAAGATCACGTATTGCCGGCCCGCTTTCACGCTCAGCCCCTGCACGCCGGCGAAGTTCCTGACTAACACGTATGCGGCACGAACGCCAAGACGATTGCCATTTTGATTCGGGGGGGCGAGCGCGGTACCATTGTGGTTCAAGGGGTCACCGGCATTTCCTGCATTGAGTTGGTTGCCATTCCCACCCCACACGGCGGAATCGATGATTTCCATGTAAAAATTCACGTCGGGCGAGAGGTCATAGCCCAAGCCCAACCGAACCCACTGCTGGACATACGCATCATTGGCTTTCGTACCTGGATTCGCGGTTCTGGCTCCCGGCGCTGCACCAATGGCAGCCGGCCCGTTACAAGCTCCGCCGACTGGCGCACCACCGCCGAAGCAGACGTTGTTGCGCATTTCGGGACGCACGCGGAGGTCCGCGCGCATCCAGAAGTTCTTGATATCGAAGTTCTTCCCGATCTTCGGGTCGTAGAGTTCGTAGGCTTCTTTTTGAGGTATCGCACGGGGGATGGCCGGGAGGTTCGTGATCTTTTCTCCCTCCGGCAACTCGAAGGCCGCTTGGGCTGGTGCTCCTGTGAACGACAGGCCCGCCGCCATAAGGGCGGCGCTGAAGAAGGTGGAAATGCTGACCCACCCTGTCCGACCTAGCAATCTTCTCATGACATTCCTCCTGTGAATTGGATTACAGCCTTCACCGCTCCGGGACTCTCTACTAGTCCTGGCTGCCGACTTGACATCCAACTGCGCTCGCACTGACAAACTTCTTTTTCTTCGTTTGCCGGTTTGGAAAGCCGTGTGCCCACGCTTTCCTCGAACCACGGACTCATGACACCTGGTAGTGTCTATCAATACTCCTTGTTTGCCTAGGAATTTTGCTCTTTTTGAATACGACCCTTCGTCCTCGCTGCCCTGCCACCGCCGATCGGGTCGAGAGGCGGTCACCCCCTTCCCTGTATCATCCAACAGCCCGGCTACTCAGGTCCTACGCTTGATTCCCCGTTCCCGAAGATCCAGCGGGCTTGTCAGCTGGCGTAGTGGCCTGGTTGATTTCCTCCTCCGCTTCTTTCATCGAAGCCTGGAAATCCTGTTCGACCATCTTGACCTCCTGCTGAATCATGTTGAGTTCCGGCTCGACTGATTTCCGCAGGTCTTCGGCCGTTTCCTTAAAGCCTTTTACCGCTTTGCCCACTTGCCGCCCGACTTCGGGCAACTGCTTGGGGCCAAACAGTAAAAACGCGATGACCAGGATAATGAGTATTTCGCCTGCACCTAATCCGAACATAGGTCGTCATACGTCATGCGTGAAACGTAATGCGTGGATTTTCCTCATCCGCTTCACGGCTGACGCACAACGCCTCACGTCAGTTATCCTTGCTTGACTTGCTGCTCTGGTTGAGCCGGAGCCGGTTGGGCAGCCTGTCCTTGTGCCATAGGTGTCGGCTGGGCCGGCGCCGGCTCGACCGGCGGCGGCGTCACATCAATGGCATCGGCTTCATGGACACTCTTTTTAAATCCCTTAATGGCCTTTCCTAATCCCTCGCCTAATTGAGGAATTTTGCCGGCCCCGAAAATGATGAGCACGATGATCAGGATGAGGAGCAGTTCCATCCAGCCGAACGAACCGAACATCAGGAAATTTCTCTTTCTTCCGTGTCTCCCCCGGACACGGCAAACGCAACATTACGTAACCCAAAAGGTGGGGATCTTTGTCAAATTGGGTGGGAGGCTATAGAAATACGTGAGATTAGTCAAGTCTAATTTCAGGGAAGGGGGCCATGAGCAGGGGTCTGGAACCCAATATCAGGAAGGGCGGATGGACAAGTGGTAGTAATCGACCGGAGCGGGAGGCGCAGTCAGCGCGATGTGAAACATCTGTGGATCATACCCCACCTCTTCAAGGTCTTTTGACGCACGAGTCAATTCCTCCTCGGTGAGGTAGGAAACCGTATCGGGGACTCCAGCGGGCTTGAGCTCTTCGGCCAATGCCTGCAGGGCCTCTCGCGCCTCAGACGGTACATTCGCGCGGATCGGGAAATCCATCTTCGCCGCATACGGGCTGTTATACGTCACATTAAGCGCCTTGATGGTCTTGAGAATCAGGCGATCCTGCTCCCATGGTTCGAGCTTATGGCCTGCCGTCGGATGCATGGCTAACAGATCCATGAGCGTCAACACATTCGTGCCCAAGCTCCGGCCGATAAATTCCCGCTGAGGTTCGATCGAAGCCGTGACGCCGCCGACTTGCTTTGCGACTGCCTCAGCGAGTGCGAAATTCACCATGAAGCTTTGCTGTCCTCCGAACTGCCCCGAACAGGGTTTGTCCGGATCGTTGAGGACCTTGAGATCGGCGGCTCCGGCGTCAAAACTGCTGAATCCAACCGCACCCGGCGCGAGAAGGCGTTTCGCTTCTCTCATGGTGAGATAGGCCCCGATATTGACAGGCACCACCACCTGATCGTCGATGCGACGCAGGAACTCCGTGATCGTTTTCCTATACGGGACATCTTTCCATTCTACCGTCCGGTACTCGCGCTCCCACACAAGATCGTCGAAAAAGGGAGGAAATTGCTTCAATTGATCCGCATCCTTGGCTTCGAAGGCACGAATAAATCCCGCCCAGTCCTCGATTTTCGCATGCAGGACATCACTCAAATTGGGGCGAAGAAATTCCTCTTCAATGTCGCCGCCTTGTCGTGACATCAGCTTGGTGGCCAAGTCGTTCCAAAGTTCATTACAGAAGATGCGATCCACGGCCCCATCGGCGAGTCCCTCGATGTGATCGATCGTCGATCGGAGCATCTGGACCTTGTCACGATGGTCCATCAGCCCTGGATAGTTCCATGCTCCATCCAACACCGTCTGCTCCCAATCCACAAAGACGTAGCGGACTCGCGGGTACACCCGCCCCTCGCGGTCGAGTGTGCGAAGATGGCTGAGAAAGGAGGCAGCCAAATTGCCATTGCCCGGGCCGAGTTCGACAACCGTCAAGGGCCTGGAAGCGGCTCTAGCCTGCTGGGCCTGTGAGACCTTGTCCCGCTTGGATACCTGTTCAAAGTAGTCTGCCGCCAACGCATGGGCCAGGCGGTAATCGGCGGAGGCGAACGTCTGATAAAAATTACGAACTTGATCGCCCCGGAAGCGATAGAAGAGTTGGTTGATGTGCGCCTGCCATTGGTCGACGGCCTTCCAATCGCCGATGAGCTGGGGTAAAGCGTCCGCGTCCTGCAGCATAGTCCGTGAAGATTCCTTGTCGCGGCCGAAATTCTAACAGATGGATTTCAGCGGCCGCAACTGGCGCTGCTCCTTGACAGTCCCAGTCTGGCAGTGTACGAACGATTCATGGGTATCCGTCTGGCTATCTGGGTTCCCCTGCTTCTCTGGTGGCTGGCCTCCCCCCCGATCCTCCCGGCTGGCGAAGCACTTATGACACGCCCGAGCCCTGAAGGAGAATCCGCGCCACTTGAACAAGGTGGTTACGATTTCGACGCGCCTCCTCAAGGGCTGTTCCGGAGTATCACGATGGCTGAAGGGTTCGAGGAAGAGTTAGGCTTTCGCCGCACCCACGAAATTGTCCCCGTCAAGCCGACCGAGCGGTTCAGCCCCGATGTGTCGGGCATTTTTATCGTATTCACGCTGCATCAGCACTACCAGGCCTTCCAAGTCTTCGGTCGCTGCTATCCCGAATCGGTTTCCGGACTCGATCCGCAGACGATGATCGGCCAGGATGTGATGTACATCGCCCTTGAAGATGAGTCAGGCTATTTGAAGCTGTCGTCCCCGGAGGGGCGTTGGAAGCCAGGCCGGTACAAGGTAGAGATTCACGCAGGGGAACAGGTCAATGAGGTCAGCCTCATGGGTACCATGCGCTTCACCGTGGCGGCCTCTCACGAACCATGACAACGCCGAAGGCCAGAACTGGCCGACCATGACCGATCCCGTTCCGCACACCTCCTTTCCACAATATCGGCTCACGAACATCGTCCAAGATATCGTTACTCAACTCGGACTTCTCATCCGCCTCGAACGGAAGATGCTCGGCATCATTGCGTCGTATGCCGTCGCCATCGGCATGTTCATGCTGTGCGTCCCTATTGCCGTACAAGAACTGGTGAGTACATTTTCCTTTGCCATCGAGCCCATTATGATCTTGACGCTCACCCTCGTGGTCGGGTCGGCACTGACCGGTGCCGCCGCCTTTCGTATCTTGCAAGCCCGGGCCGTCGAGACGTTGCAACAGCGGATTTACGCGCGCATCGCAATCGCATTCACGGAAACGCTTCCCAAAATTCGGGAAGAAGCATTCCTTCCGCAGCATGCCCATCGGTTCGCCGAGGCGGACCTGTTGACACGCGCGCTGGTCGCGATGGTGGCCGATCTCTTCTATGTCGCAGTCGTAGGTTCCGTTGGCATGTCGCTCCTCGTCTTTTTCCATCCGTATTTTTTGCTCTACAACGTCATCCTCGTCGTCGGATTCGTCTTTCTTCTGACCGTGTTTGGGAAAGGCGGGTTCCTCATTACATTGGAGATGTCCCGGCTCAATTACGATATGTATCATTGGATGCAGAATATCGCCGCCAACCTGCCGCATTTGCGGGCGGTCGGCAACAGCCCGTATCTGATCCGGAAGACGGACGAACTGACGAGGGCCTATGCCGAGGTTCGCCAACGGCGGTCGGACCTCTTGACCGGACGGCAATATAAGGCGGCCGCCCTCTGGCAGGTGGTTGGACATGCGGGGTTGATCGGAACCGCCGGCATGTTGGTGTCACAAGGTCAGCTCACCGTCGGCCAGTTTGCGGCTGCCGAGCTGGTTGCCGGCAATCTCCTCCTCAACATGGACACCCTGGCCCGCCGGATGGTCCACATGTTTTTTGCTTTCGTCTCGTTTCGAGAACTGAACGCATTTTTTTCGCTTCCTCAAGACGAGACGGCCT
>JARDZZ010000039.1 GCA_029240595.1 Nitrospira sp.
ATCCTCCGTCGCGACTTGAGCGTAGGCTCGGGACCCGCTTTTTTTTGTTTCTCCGCCCTTCCCTCTCAGGCCGGGAAGACTTTTTTAAGCGGGTGGCGGCGAGCCGGCGCCCATCGCGCGGAGCGGGGGACCCCACACCGGGCGGGGGTGCGAGCACGTTGGGGCTGCTCGCCGACAGGACCCGCGTCCTCACGCTGCTTTCCCCGTCAACCTCACTATCTTTTGCGCCGCTTCCCACAAATCATTCGCAACCTCCAGTTTCAAGCCGGATTCCGCCAGCAACTTCCGGCCCTCGTCGGCGTTCGTGCCCTGCAGGCGTACGACTAAGGGCACGTTGATCTTCACTTCCTTGGCCGCCTCAATGACGCCGTGAGCGATCCGCTCACATCGAACGATGCCGCCAAAGATGTTGATGAAAATGCCTTTGACGTTCGGGTCCTTGAGCAAAATACGGAACCCGGCCGCCACCGTCTCTTTGGTTGCGCCGCCGCCGACGTCCAAAAAGTTGGCCGGCTCGCTGCCGGCAAGTTTGATGACGTCCATTGTGGCCATAGCGAGGCCTGCGCCGTTCACCATGCAGCCGATGTTGCCGTCCAACTTCACATAGTTGAGATTGTTCGCCGTGGCTTCGATTTCCAACGGCTCTTCTTCATTCAGATCACGCATTTTCTGCACGTCTTCGTGCTTGAAAAGGCCGTTGTCGTCGAACGAGACTTTCCCATCGAGGGCCACGAGCGTCTTTTCTTTCGTGATAATGAGAGGATTGATCTCAACCAACGCCGCGTGCTTGTCCATGAAAAGGCGATAGAGATTGCCGAGCATCTGGACGAAAGGATTGATGACCGCCGGCTCGATGTTCTGCAAACCGAGTGCAAAGGCCACGTTGCGGCCGTTGTGCCCCTGAAAACCCACAGCAGGATCGATGGCTTCCTTGATGATCTTGTCCGGCGTCTTCTCCGCGACTTCTTCGATTTCCATCCCGCCTTCCGTACTGGCGATAAAAGTCGGCCATCCCGTGTCACGATCGACGAGGATGGACAGATACAGCTCTTTGGCGATGTTCGCGCCTTCCTCCATCAGCAGGCGGTGCACTTTCCGGCCTTTCGGTCCGGTCTGATGCGTGATGAGAGTCTTGCCGATGAGTTCCTTCGCCAGGCCGGCGACAGCCGCCTTGTCCTTCGTGATTTTCACGCCGCCTGCCTTTCCCCGCCCGCCGGCATGAATCTGGGCTTTGACGACGAACACCGGGGTATTCAATTCATCGGCCCAGGCCGTTGCCGCTTCCGGCGACGTGATCTCCTTTCCACGGGGGACGGGGACACCGAACTGGGCAAACAAGGACTTGGCCTGAAACTCATGTACATTCATCTTCTACCCCATTCTTGGAGGACGGGACGGTGTGACGTTTCTGACTGCCCGACCATGCTCGCGTCCGCGGGCACAAGAGCACGTTGCGGTCGTAGCCTACCCCACTTTTCTCGTGTACGCCGGCAGGATCATCGGAGATATGACGCCACTGGGATTTCCGTGCTTCTTGGCTTCCGTACGAAACTGCTGCAAATGTCTGAGCGTAAGTTTCCCCTGCTTCATGGACGCGGTTCGTGCAGCCGCCGTGAGACCGGACCGCTTGCCGAACACCATGAGATCGAGCAGTGAATTTCCCATTAACCGGTTGCGGCCGTGGAGGCCGCCGGAGGCTTCCCCGGCGACAAACAGATTCTTCACGTCGCTTTCCGAATTGGTGTCGATCTTCACACCGCCGTTCTGGTAGTGCAATGTCGGATAGATCAACACCGGATCCTTGCTGATGTCGATCCCAAATCGTTCGAACTGCATCATCATGGCCGGAAAATGCTTCTCGACCGTCCCCGGCCCGTGTTCCGCATCCAGGAGAGGGGTATCCAGCCACACGCCGACCCTTCCCGACATGGTTCTGATGCCTCGGCCTTCTTCGCATTCTCGAATGATCGAGGAAGATACGACGTCGCGTGTGTCGAGTTCATTGACAAACCGCTCCCCCTTCGCATTCACCAAATGACCGCCCTCAGAGCGAATGCCCTCCGTCACTAATGCTCCGATCAATTGTTCCGGATAGACTGCGCCGGACGGATGGTATTGGAACGTGTCGACATGCGCCAGCTTCGCGCCGATGCGGTAGGAAAGACACAATCCGTCTCCCGTCGCACCATAATGGTTGCTGGTTGGGAAGCCTTGAATGTGCAGCCGGCCGATGCCACCGGTGGCCAGGATCACGGACTTCGCGGCCACGAGCACCTCGTCCTTGAGGACGCGCATGATCTCGAGGCCCGTATAGTCCGAGCAGGTCAACAGCCGTGGCTTCGAGCTGCCGCCGCCCTTCTTCACATGGAGATTCCCGTCGGCCTGACGGTCGAAGAGCACGCCCAATTCGATCAGCCACTTGGCAATAGCCGGCCCATCTTCGACCATCACCTTCAGGAGGGCGTGGTCGTTCTGCATATGCCCACCCTTAAGCGTATCGATGAAGTGGGTCACGGGAGAATCTTCTGGCGCCACGGAGATTTGCATCCCACCCTGCGCCATGACACTGTTGGAATCACCGAGCCGAAGCTTCGTGGCCAGCATGACCTTCGATCCGGCTCCGTGCGCATGCAGCGCCGCGGCACATCCGGCCCCGCCGCCGCCGATCACTAAGACATCGGTCGTATAGTGCGGAGTCAGGTCCTGGTCGTCCTGAATCGGGCTGTCGCCCTCAAGCAACGTGGCCAGCTCGACCACCGTCCGGTCTCCTTTGTTCGGACCGAATCGAATCGGGCGGTAGGCGCTGGCTCGATAATCGGGATGATATTTGTGAATCAGCTGATCGCGGTCGGCGGGAGAAAATTTTGCAATGGTCTGTTTCCGACGGGTATCCCTCGTGCTGTGAACAATCTGTTGAAGTGCGTGGATATCCATCTCTTCAAGACCGTCAATAGTCAGCGGTCGTCATGAACACACCGGGCCCGTCGCGCATACGACAGTAACATTGGCCGATGACTTGTCACTTCACCGTCGCACAGTGCTCGGCAAGTTGCTGGTCGTTCATCTTCAGAATCTTATTCCACTCCTCATTGAACCGACCGTCTGTGATTTCCTTAATCCGCGCGTCCAAACCCACCGGCTTTTCGGTGAAATGAGCGCCCTGGGCGCGGCTCACGTAGAGCGCGACCAGGTTCGGAGCGATGTCGGCGATGCAGACCGGCGCACACATCCCGCACATGACGCAGTCCATGAACATTTCGGACACGCTCTTAAAGTCGCCGAATACCGCTTTCCATACGCCTTCCCGCACGTCGATCTGCTGCGGGCAGGCTTCCGTGCAGGCGTTGCAATTCCGGCAGAGCGGTGTCTCCGGATAGAGATTGAAGAGATCTTGTTTGGGGTCCTGAAGTTTTTGAATGTCGTACGTGGCTTTGCGGGCGGGGAACGGCGGCATCATGGTGAATGACATGCCGTCCTGTACTGCCGTCTGACAAGCGAGACAGGTGCGCACCTTCGGATCGTCTTTGGTCCGATAGTATGTCGCACAGGCCCCGCAGAAGCCGCCGAGACAGCCGACACCCCGCACGACCTCCTGACCGGCGTACCACATGGCCTTGATGACGGTGATGCCCTCCGGCACTTCCACCCTCTTCCCGGCGATCTCGATCGATACCATGCGGGGCTTTAACACCTCGGGTTGGTCGATGATGTTTTGCGTATCGGTGCTTTCTGTTGCCATACACTCTCACAGCCTCGCCGCTCGGCGAGTGTTATGCAATTGCGTCAATGATCCGATTCAACGTGGCACTGGGACGCATGGCCTTGGCCGCCTTCTCATCGTTCGGATGATAGTACCCGCCGACATCCTGAGGCTTGCCTTGCGCCGCCAGCAACTCTTGATCGATCTTTGCAACATTCTCGCTCAGATCTTTGGCGATCTTCGTAAACCTCTCTGCGATCTTTTTATCGGCCGTCTGTGCAGCCAGGGCTTGCGCCCAGTACAGCGCCAGGTAGAAATGGCTGCCCCGGTTGTCGATCTCACCTACTTTACGAGCCGGCGACTTGTTGCTCTCGAGGAACTTTGCATTGGCTTGGTCCAGCGTATCGGCGAGGATCTTGGCCACCTGGTTGTTTCCCACCTTCGCCAGATGCTCGAGCGAGGCCGCGAGCGCCAGGAATTCGCCCAGCGAGTCCCATCGCAGATAGCCCTCCTCTTGGAACTGCTGAACGTGCTTCGGCGCCGAACCTCCCGCGCCCGTTTCAAACAAGCCGCCGCCGTTGAGAAGCGGAACGATCGAGAGCATCTTGGCGCTCGTGCCGATTTCCAAAATCGGGAACAAGTCGGTCAAGTAGTCACGAAGCACGTTACCGGTGCAGGAAATCGTGTCCTTGCCGTCCTTCAGCCGCTCCAGGGAAAAGCGGCAGGCGTCAGCGGGAGACATGATCTTGATTTCGAGTCCGGCCGTATCATGCTTCGGGAGATAGGCATTCACTTTCTTGATCAACTCGGCATCGTGCGCCCGGTCCTTGTTCAGCCAGAATACGGCAGGAGCGCCGGTCGCCTTGGCGCGGGTGACCGCCAGTTTGACCCAGTCCTGAATCGGAGTATCTTTGACCTGACAGGCGCGCCAGATATCGCCTTCTTCCACCTTGTGCTCCAGCAACGTTTTGCCTGAGGCATCGACGATGCGGATGGTTCCGTTGCCGGGCGCCTTGAAGGTCTTGTCGTGGGAGCCGTATTCTTCCGCTGCCTGGGCCATCAAGCCGACGTTGGGCACGCTGCCCATTGTTCGAGGGTCTAAAGCGCCATGTTTCTTACAAAACTCGATCACTTCATGGTAGACGGGCGCATAACTGGAGTCTGGAATCACGCATTTCACGTCCTGCAGCTTGCCTTCCGGATTCCACATTTTGCCAGAGTCGCGGATGACCGGCGGCATCGATGCGTCGATGATGACGTCGCTTGGCACGTGCAGATTCGTAATGCCCTTGTCCGAGTTGACCATGGCCATCGGTGGCCGCTTCTTGTACACCTCCTGAATATCGGCCTCGATCGCCTTGCGCTGATCATCCGGAAGGCTCTTGATCTTGGCATACAAGTCGCCGATGCCGTTGTCAGGGTCAACGCCCAGCTTCTTGAACGTCTCACCATGCTTCTCAAATACGTCCTTGTAGAAGACGGTTACCGCATGGCCGAAGATCTTCGGATCGGAGACCTTCATCATCGTGGCCTTCATGTGCAGAGAAAACAGGACGCCCTTCGTTTTGGCATCCTCGATCTGCTCCTCGATGAACTTGCGCAGCGCCTTGACGCTCATAAACGTGGCGTCGAGGACTTCACCAGCCTGCAAGGCAACTTTGTCTTTCAGCAGGGTGACCTTGCCGTCCGCCCCCACGAACTCAATCTTGGCCGTGGTCGCTGCCGGGATCGTCACGGACTTCTCGTTCGACCGGAAATCGCCGCCCGTCATGTGCGAAACATGGGTCTTGGAATCGGAGCTCCATGGCCCCATCTTGTGCGGATGTTTCCGGGTATGCGCCTTCACGGAAAGCGGGGCGCGGCGATCGGAGTTACCTTCGCGGAGCACGGGATTGACCGCGCTGCCTTTCACTTTGTCATAGCGGGCCTTGATCTCTTTTTCCTTATCGTCCTTTGGATTCTCCGGGTAGTCCGGCAGCTTGTACCCCTGGCTCTGCAATTCCTTGATCGTGGCCACCAGCTGCGGCATCGAGGCGCTGATGTTCGGCAGCTTGATGATGTTGGCTTCTGGCGTCTTGGCCAGCTCCCCGAGCTCTGCCAGCGCATCAGGCTGCTTCTGCTCCGGTGTCAAATAGTCAGGAAAGACGGCGAGGACGCGGCCGGCGAGTGAGATGTCACGCAATTCCACGGTCACACCCGCCGCCTTCGAGAACGCATTGATGATCGGGAGAAAGGAATAGGTCGCCAGCATCGGCGCTTCGTCGGTCTTCGTATAGATGATCTTGTCTGCTTTTGCCATGGTATGTCCCTCTTTAGTCGCTGGTTTCAGTTCAGCGCGTTCAACGCTGAACCGGCCTTGAACCAGGTGATTTGCTGTGCGGTCATGCTGTGGTTGGCTTGAATCTTCACATCACCGCTCGCCTTGTGAATAATGACCGTGACCGGCTTCCCCGGCGCCAGGTTGGCCAGATCTACGACGCTCAGCCGGTCGTTCATCTCGATCTTGTCGTAGTCCTTGGGATCGGCGAAAGTCAACGGGAGAATGCCCTGCTTCTTCAAATTGGTCTCGTGAATGCGGGCGAAACTTTTCGTGATGACCGCGCGGACGTTCAAAAAGCGCGGCGACATCGCCGCGTGCTCGCGGCTGCTGCCCTCGCCGTAATTCTCGTCGCCGACGACGATCGACCCGATCCCTTTGGATTTATACGCGCGCGCGATCTGCGCAATCGTGAGGTTCGATTCGCCGGTCAGGACGTTCGTGCCCTTGCCTGGCTCCGAAGCGAACGCGCTGTTAGCGCCCAGAAACATGTTGTCGCTGATCTTGTCCAAATGCCCTCTGAACTTCAGCCAGGGGCCGGCGGGCGAAATGTGATCGGTGGTGGTCTTGCCCTTCGTCTTAATCAACAGCGGCAACTTCTCGAGGTCTTTCCCGTCCCAGCGCGGGAACGGCTGCAACAGCTGCAAGCGCTCGCTGGTCGGCGGAATGTCGACGGTCAGTTGATCGCCATTCTCGGCCGGAGCGACGAAGCCCTCCTCGCCCTTGGCAAATCCCTTCGCCGGCAGTTCCTCCCCCACCGGCGGCTCGAGCTTGAAATCCTTGCCGTCAGCACTCTTGAGCTTTTGGTTGACGGGGTCGAAACGCAGGTCCCCCGTGAGGGCATAGGCCGTCACGACTTCCGGACTTGCAAGAAACGACAGCGTCTCGTTGATGCCGTCATTGCGGCCGGGGAAATTGCGGTTGAACGAACTGACGATTGAATCGGCCTTGCCTTTCACCCCATCGGCCCGCTTCCATTGCCCGATGCAGGGCCCGCAGGAGTTCGACAACACCGTGCCGCCGAGCTGTTCGAAGGTGTCCAAAAACCCGTCGCGCTTCATCGTGTGATAAATCCGCTCTGATCCCGGCGATACCAGGAACGAGGTTTTTGCCTTCAAGCCGGCTTTCAAGCCCTGTTTCGCAACATGCGCGGACCGGCTGATGTCTTCATACGAGGAATTGGTACAGCTGCCGATCAACGCAGCTTTCAACTCTACCGGATACCCCTTCTCCTGAGCCTCGGCCGCAAGCTTCGAGATCGGCCGGGCTAAATCAGGCGTATGTGGACCGACGACATGCGGCTCAAGCGTGGAGAGGTCCACTTCCACGATCTGATCGTAATGCTTTTCTGGCGATTGATAGACCTCGGGATCGGCAACGAGGAGGGACTTGTTGGCCAGAGCCAGCTCGGTCAAATCGGATCGATCCGTGATTTTCATGTAGGCGACCATCTTCTGATCGAATGGGAACACGGAGGTGGTCGCTCCCAGCTCGGCGCCCATGTTGCAAATTGTGCCCTTCCCAGTGGCGCTGATGGTTTCTGCCCCCGGACCGAAGTATTCGACGATCTTATTTGTGCCGCCCTTCACCGTCAGCAGACCGCACAGATAGAGAATCACGTCTTTCGGCGATGCCCAGCCACTCAATTTGCCCGTCAATTTGACACCGATGAGTTTGGGATGGAGGACTTCCCAGGGCAGACCAGCCATCACCTCACCGGCATCGGCTCCGCCGACGCCAATGGCCAACCCTCCTAGCCCCCCGCCGTTAGGTGTATGGGAGTCGGTCCCAATGATTAAGCAGCCGGGAAACGCATAATTTTCCAGCACGACTTGGTGGATGATCCCCGCGCCGGGCTTCCAGAACCCGATCCCGTACTTTTTCGCCGCAGAGGCCAGGAAGTTGTAGACCTCCTTATTCTCGTCCATCGCACGCAGGAGATCTTTTTCCGAACCCATTTCTGCCCGGATCAAGTGATCGCAGTGGATGGTGCTAGGCACAGCGACTTTCTTCTTGCCTGCCTGCATGAACTGCAGGATGGCCATTTGCGCGGTCGCGTCCTGCATGGCCACCCGATCGGGGCGCAGAGCCAGCATGGCCTTGCCGCGCTCCCAGATTTGGGTTTCCAAGTTGTCGGCGTGAGCCACCAGGATCTTTTCAGTGAGTGTCAGGGCACGGCCGAACTTCGCCCTGGCCTTGGCGCAGGCGTCGGGCATTTTGGCATAGAGTTTTTTCGCAAGATCCATCGACATGATGACATCCTCAATGTGGAATGTGGATTTTCAAATCTCGAACGTTGAACTCATTCACTCGCTCGCACGCGAGCGCCTCACCACTTATTTCAGTGGCGGCACTTCTCTTCGTTTGGGCGCCGCATAGTTGACGAGATAATCAAACAGCCGAATCAACCGGCTGTCCTGGCGCTTCTGATCGACCCAATGGCCGATTAATCCGATCGTCCTCGACAGAATGAAGAACCCGTTCAAACTGTCCACGGGGAATCCCAGATCGACCAGGACGGCCGCCATGGTGCCGTCCACATTCAAAATGAGATTGTCCTTCTTCGCGGCCGTGACCTGCTCTACCTGCAGCGCAAAATCGAGGCACGGCGTCTTCATGTTGAGACTCTTGACGTAGCCAACGAGCTCTTTGACGCGCTTGTCCGGATTACGCAGGCTTTTCACTCGATGGCCGATCCCCGGAACCGGACCGACATGTTTCTTCATATAGGCCAGAAATTCATCCACGTTCATTTTGTTGTCGACGGCATACTTGAACCACCGACCGGCGTCGGTCACTGCCCCACCGAAACGCGGGCCGATCATGATGAGACCCGCGGCCACGGATTGGGACAGCCCGATGCCGGCGCAAGCCGCCAGGATCGTCGCATAGGCCCCACTCACGCACGGGCCGTGATCGGCCGACAACATCATGATGCGCTTGATGATTTCCGCTTCCTGTTTCGAGATAAGTCGCTTGTCCCAGAGCAAACCGATGACATGGGGAATCTCGTAACCTTTGTTGATCAGTTCGGAGGCCGGATACCCGTCGTAGCAGGGTTCGTCGCCACGATCGTCGCTGATGGTGGTCCGGATGAGCGGCGCGACCATCACTTCGTCCGCTTTCATGGCTTCCTCGACCGACTTCGGCAGTTTCGGCAGCACCGTCGGCTCCACCGGTTCCTTGACCTGGCCTGACTTCAGCAGCTCCTGATACGTCTCCTTAATCGCAGGACCCAAGGCACCGAAAGTGGCTGGCACAAGGGCCCCCGCCTTCTTGAGTGCATCCGACTTGGAGCGTGCCGAACCCTCGCCTTTCATGCCTTCCTTGGCACCTGCATGGCCGAACTTCATACCCTTCGGTAAACTTTCCTGGCAGAAGCCGGACACGACACCGATCAGCTTGATGCGGCGCTTTTTCGCGCCGTACCACTCCGCCGCCCTCTCCTCGAGATCGCCTCCCATCTCGCCGACGATCACGACGGCTTTCGTTTGCGGATCGTTTTCGAACATCTCCAGATAGCTCACGTAATCGGTGCCGGGATAGGCGTCGCCGCCGATGCCAATTGCGGTCGTAATGCCGTCGGCAAACTGTGAACAGATCCAGATGATCTCGTTGGAAAGGCCGCCTGACTTTGTGACGACACCGAAGGATCCTTCGCGATACAGTTTTGAGAGCACCAGGTTGTCAAACGCACCGCCGATCACGCCCAGCCGGCAGGAGCCGGCCGAGATGATCCCGATCGAAGACGGTCCGTTAAACACCTTGCCGAGTTTCCGTGCATGTGCGCCCAGCAGCTTGGCGTCCTTCTCCGGAACGCCTTCGGTGATCATGGACACGACCTTGATGTGCGGGTCGTCAAGCGCTTCCATGCCGCCCTTCATCGCACGGTCCGCACCGATGTACACCAGGCTTGTATTGATCGAGGGATGATTCTTGGTCGCTTCGGCGATGGTCTTGTAGACGGGGATGGCGATGAGCCCGCTGCCGTAGGGAACTTCGTTGGTTTTGCCGGCATCCGGCGGATAGACGAACGCTTCAACATTGAGCGGCCGCTTGATGAGGTAGCAAAATTCCGCCATACGTCGTGCGGCGTTCACACCGGCCTGCCCGCCCTGAATGACGACGCGGGTGTCTTTGTTAGCCAGGATGCTCATCGGAATCTCCCTTTATTCGATCGAAACTGAATACCGTGACCGGGAGCCAAGCGAATGCTCCTGGCCTCAGGCCGTTCCAGCCTTCGTTACTGTTTGTGAAGCGCCTTGTCGACGATGTCCGTCAGCGGGGTGTTGCGGTCAAAGACGTTGATGTCGAATCCTTCATCCTTCAGCGCCCGCATGGCATCGAGGCCTTCCTTCTCTCGAGGGCCGCCGCGGCGCACCCAAATCCGTACGTTCTTTAATTTGCCGTCCGATTTCGCCTTGCGGAAACCATTGATAATGCCGCCAAAGGTCTTCTTCACGTCCGTAAAATTGGCAATGGCGCCGCCCACGATGATGTTCTTGATGCCGGGCAGCGAGCAGACTTTCTCGGTCAGCACTTCGACGGCCCAGTCGGGAGGATCGCCGGAATACTCGGCATAATTCGCTAGTTTACCTCCGCGCGCCACCACTGCGTCCGAATAATAGACGCTGGCACCGCCGCCGGCCGGAAGCATCGCGGTATCGCCACCCGGTATTTCGATGAATTTTACCGATCCCTTGATTTTGCTGTCGACGGCCATGACTTCCATCTCATCCCTACTGTAGGCCCGGCCGAATTCAGCTGCAAATTGGAAATTCCAATCCGGATGGCGGAACTTGGCGTCCCCATCCAGAAGCGTCACGGCATCCAGGGCCACCAATTCGCCGTCGCTTTCACGGATCACGACGGGATTCACTTCCAGGTATTGGGCGTCTTCGTTGTCGAAACAGGTGAACATCTTGGCGGCGAAGTCGGCCATCTTCTTGACGAGCGGGCCTGTAAATCCGGCATCCTTGACCAGCTTCTCCAGTGCTTCCGCCGTGGGTTGCTGACCCACCTCCAGACAGAGGCGCTTGACTCGATCCCAGTTCGATTCGACTTCGATACCTCCGCAATTGGCCACGAGGACTTCGCTGCCTTCGCGGGTGGACTTCACGGCGCAATAGTATTCTTCCTTGTGCGCGACCATCTCTGAGACAATGACTTGTGAGACGGTGATGCTGCCGACTTGGCGCCCAATCATCTCCTTTGTGGCGGCAATAGCGGCGCTGAGATCGAGTCCGACCTTCACGAGGCCAAGCTTAAAGCGTGAGCCAAGAGCTTCATGCGCCTTGGCCACGAGTTTCGTGTGTTTCATCCAGTCGTTGGCATGACCGAGTTTGGCGAGTTCGTCGGCTGAAGTGACGACTGCGTAGTGGGGGACATGAATGCCCCATTTCTTCATCAGTCCCATCCCGGGACCTTCCAGCACCTTGGCCATGGCGTCGCTCCTTGGGGTATGAAGAATCGATGTAAAGGGAGACGGATTGTAGCGAAACGGCGTAGATGACTCAATACACCAGAGGAACTAAGCGATGAGGGATCAAAAGGCCTAGGGGTTCAGGCAGTGGCGAGGGATCGCTCTAAGTCGCTGTTATTCTTAGGAGCCGGAGATGAAGTGCGCTGTCGACGAGGCGTACGTGCTTGGCAAGCCGGACAGATAAATGAGCTCCGTTCGCTCTGAAGGCGTCTGATAACTCGTCCGCAGCCGTTCGGGCACGGAAGCCCTTCCTTTCCATAGACGAGATGCCGGCCTTTAAAGCGCCCTTCACTGCCGTCCGGCGCAAAGAAATCACGCACGCTCGAGCCACCGCAGGAAATCGCTTCAAGCAGTACCTCGCGCGTGATTCGGAAGAGTTCCTCAACCTTGGCAACGGGAAGACGACTCGCTCGAACGTCAGGGTGCAACCGTGCTCGGAACAGAATCTCGTTCGCATAAATGTTCCCGATTCCCGCGATGGCCTGCTGATGCATCATGAGCGCCTTCAAGCGCCCTGAGCGTTCCTTGATGATCGTGAGAAACTTTTCGGATGTGACGGTCAAGGGATCGCACCCGAACCGCCGAGTGAGATAGCGCTCGAGTCCCGATTGGTCGAACAACGAGATTCGGCCGAATCGGCGCGGATTCCAATAACGGAGTTCCGACTCAGCGCCTCCGGTAAAGGTCAGTCGCACATGGACGTGCTGGGGAAACCTCGTCTGCGCGGCCGGAAAAAGCAGCAGGCCCGTCATCCCGAGTTCAGCCACGATGTATCGGATTTCCTCCTGGTGTTCCAACCGCAACACGACGCTTTTGCCGAACCGCTCGACAGCACGTAACACTGAGCCCGCATACCAATTGCGATCGCGATAGCCTTCGCGAACGATATCGGGTCGACCGAACCAACTGCCCGTCAACCTGGCCCCGACCAAGCGGGCGCGAATCTGCCGGGCGACAACTTCGGCTTCAGGAAGTTCAGGCATGACTCTGATTAGGCCATTGGCTGGGGAAAAAGGCAATGGGCAGAGCGTAGTGGCGATCTAGCCGCGCCGGGCTTGTCGGAGTTCATGGACCTGCTTAATGGTTGCTTGGATGTTGGGAAGCGGACAGGCCCCTGGCCGGCGACTCATGATCAGTTGGAACACATCCGGGTACTCCATTTTCTGGATGCAACAGAGATAGGTCATGACAACGGACACTGAACGGCCCATTCCGGCCCTGCAGCAGACCATCACATGCTTGTCCGGATGATGGCGCGCGATCCAGTCAATGGCCTGGTTCAGGGAAGCCGGCTTCGCTTCCCCGAACTCTTTCAGCGGAATTCTCTCATAGATGACGCCGGCCGGCGCATTCGGGGTGAATTCCTCCGCAACGAGAAGCACCGCCTCAATGTGAGCCGGAGGCCGCTCCGCTTCCAGAATGTTTCCCACGTAAAGCGTGTCGGTAATTTGGTACATGAAGTCAATCCAGTATTAGAGAGGCCGGCATAGAGGTCAAGCAGAAAGCTTGACGACACCGGTTGCAGTCGAGTGTTCGCGAACGTATACTCCAAATAAGAGGGTAATCGAATGCCGGCACCGACGGTTCAAGAGGTTGAAGACCGATTGGCATCCGTTCAATGTGCTGTCTGCAAAGGGTCGAGCTTCGGCATCGATCAGCGGTTCATGCAGGCCGATGGCGAATGGCGGGGAATTTGTAAGAAGTGCTTCTACAGCTTCCCTGTCTACACCGACATGGAGTTCTATCTCCGCACCCAGCCTGATGTGCCCTACCGTCTACGAGAGATCTCCTGTACGGTCTGCAAGCACCGAGGGGTGAGCCTGGATTTTCGCGCAACGATGTCGGTCCGCGAGTCAATATATTTTGTCACCTGTGGCGGCTGTAAGCGGCAGTTCCCCGAGAAATCCTCCCTCGAAGCCTTCGAATAAGAGTCCAAACGGTGCTGGGCTACTTTTTCAACATCCTCCTATGAGCCTGGTGTATACTCTACTGATGAGTGAGCAGCCAAAACAACCCAAACCATCCGAAGAGCCGGAGCAGCCGAAAGCCCGCAAAGAGATCCCGCTCATCTCTGTCCCGAACGACCGCGACATGATCGCGGAAGAGATGGAAGAGATGTTCGAAGAGGACAAGGTGAACCACCAGCACGGCAGTTCCGAACCCGAAGCCGATTGATTCAAGCAATCCATCTCTGATTCGATTAAAATATATTAACGCCTCAGCCTGCTCGGCGTCGCAACTCGTTCAGGCCCCGCTGCGCTCGACCTGAACTTCACACATGCGCCGCCGTCCTTCTGCTTCGGACCGCAGCCTTTCGGCAAGCGCGGTGCCCTCGCCTTCACGAATCGCAGGCAGAACCGGTCAGCGCTGCTCTACGTAGAATCAATTCGATGCTTCAGCCATGTGATAGACGCGATCCGACGGCAATCCCATCTGCTTGGAACCGAAAAAGCTGCGATCAACCGATGATAATCGGCCAGCAACATGTCAGGCTGAGGTTTAGGAGGGCTCCGTGACGAGGCGCCCGATCTTTCCGGCAAGATCTCGGGCGAGATGCCGCTGCATGACGGTACGCGTCTCAGGGTTGGCGCTGAGATACTTCTGCAATGTCCCAATCTGCCAACGCATGGCGCGCAGGGGCTCAACTGTCACCGCATCCACATTGGACGGGATGCCGTTGAGGATGAGAGCGGAGCCCACGATGTCACCTGGGATCAAATCCCCGAGCACGTGGCCATCTTTCGACAACTGCACTTTGCCACGCGTGATGAGCGAAATGGCGTCGGGAAGCTTACTTCGTTCGATTAGGTGTTCGCCAACGTCCGCCGAGATCCAGGATCCTATGCTCAGCACCTGCAAGACTTTCCGAGGAGGTAATCCCTGAAAGGCAAGTCGGCTAATTTCCTCCTCCTCGGCCGTCAGCTTGACTGGACGACGCTCGACGAAAAGCAGCCACGATTGAAAGAGATTGATCGCTGCAAAGACCACGCTCCAAGCAAGCGGCGCCCACAACACGGTAGGCTGAAACAGATAAAAAGGAATGGCAATGAGGGAAGCTGCCACCGCGAACAAGCGCAACCACAGGACGTCGCGAACGCTGTACGCAACCAGTAAGAGGATGTTGGCGGCGTGTATGAAATAATCAGGGGTGATGAAGCTCATATTTCTCCTTGGACAGTGCTCATACGGAACGCACGATGTGGACCGCCGAGCGGTCGGCAATTCTTCCCAGCGACGCCCCATCCTTGCGCGTGATATGTTCAATCTGCACGATGGTCCCCCGCTGACATTCGTCCCAACCTAAGTTCACGTCAGTTTCTGCGCGGTCCAGTCTTCCCACCTCACATCGACCAAGTTCATTACACAGCCAGGCCCTTGTATCGCCTTTGAGCTTGCGTAATTCACTGACCATCCGGAAAGTGTGTGGACTGCGCTCGACGATTGTCCGCCCGTCGGTTCTCAACAGCAGATAGGAGAATTTCAGGGCGTCTTTGATCAACCCCACTTGCTGATCGATCCGCTGGATAGACGCGGGAGTCTCCCAGGCACGCTCCTCATGACACCAATCCTTAGGATTAGCCAGGGCGGGACAATTTCCGTCATGGAGGCATGGACTGTAGACGGTGCACCGCTTCTCGACAAGTAGGAGATCACGGACTTGATGCAACGCCCGTGACGTTTCGCGTAAAGCAGGCTCGAGGAGCATCAGGGTCCCATGGGGCGCGAGCAGCCCAAGAAGCTCACCTGTTAGCCCGGATTTCTCCTTCAAGGAATGGCGTGCTCGGCCGAACAATTCGTTGAGGCAGTTTGCCACGATAATCAGATCGTAGGGCCCACTTTGAACAGCATGATCCCGCCAGCCGCTCGTTGGACGCGCGAGATCACCTTCATGGAGGATCAGCCTCGCATCACTGATATGCCCCTGGCGCGCATAGGCGTCCCACACGTGTCGGGCCTGGCGCAAAGCGTCCGCTGAGGCATCGACGGCAACCACGGTCAGTTGCTTGAGCCAATCAGGATCATGCTGGTTGAGCCAGTCGAGGACCGCCAGGGCACCCGTGCCTGGTCCGGTTCCAAGATCGAGTACGCGAAGCGGCCGATTCCCTTCAGCTTTGTGCCAGTCCTCCGGCAGCTCGTCGAGCAGGACTTGGATTTTGGAAAGATTGACAGGAAAAAAGTATGTGAGATACGCCCGTGCCAGGGAAGGATCGTCGAAATAGGCCGTGCCCAGCGCTTCGCGCTCTTTCGTGAACAAACGCGAGAGTTCGGCAACGGCCGTCCCAACATCGGACTGCTCCGGTTCGATGGCCTCAAGAATCCGTGACAGAAGAGGTGAGAGCCGGGCCGCTCCCTTGGCTTGGAAAGCCGTCATGCCCTAGTGTATGCTGAGCCTGCGAGGGAGGACAACCATGAACGACCCGATTGTGCAGGCCTACAAGGATGTTGAAACGGCCGTCGAGCGCTATACCAAGTTGCTGCAGGACCATGTCCTGATGCTCCAAAACACGGAAGCCCCCGGTTCCGACAAGGTCGTGCGCATGACCCAGGGATCGAAAGCCATGCGGGACAGCGCCATGATTTATCTGTCCTATGCCAAATATGTCGCCTATGGCATGCCTGCCAGCGAGGAAATGGTGGAAGACGAAATCCAAGGATAGGCTGCGGTACGAACGAGAAATGAAAAGAGCTCGTCAGGATGCCATCCTGACGAGCTCTTCAGTTTTCAGCACGAGAACTCAGATGCTGCGCATGAAATGAGCGACTTCATCTGGATTGACGGCACCGCCCATGATCGAGGACATCGCGACGTTGGTGGATTTCTTCCCGGTGAGACCGGATTCGACCTCGTCTACAATCAATTCCACCGGCATCGACTGGCCGCCATAGACACGCGGGCCGCCAATGATCTTGGCCTTTGAGTAGCCGTAGATCGCGGTCGCCACTTCTTTTGCCAACCATCCGACGTAGTTGAACTCGGGCACGACGATGAGTTTGACCTGTGTACAGAGCTGACGGAGCTCCAGAGTCGGAAAGGGGCGTAATGAGCGGACCTTGATCAATCCGACCTTGAGGCCTTTATCCTTGCAAAGGCGAACCGCTTCCCGCGACTGAGCGGCCGCGCTGCCGGACGCGATGATGACGGCGTCGGCGCCTTCCACGTTTTCCGCGGTCAGCATACCGCCCATGTATCGACTAATGTATTTGCGGGAACGCTCCACGGCCGCCCACACTTCCTGTTGCCACACCGCATGGATGTTGTAGGCCATGAAGTTGGATTTTTGCACCGGGGCGTCGCGCGAGAGTCGGGCGGGGGGATTCTCCGCATCGAGCACAGGAACGGCCCCTCGCCAGGCTTCGCGTGGGGGGAGCTTGATACCGCGGTCCTGCATGCGCACGTAGCCGCGCGCATGCGTGACGAAGAAGCCGTCACAGCAGACGCCGACAGGCAACGTCACATCGTTTTTTTCGCTGATTGTAAAGCCGGCCATGATGAAATCGAACATGTCCTGCTGATTCTCTGCATGAAAGACGATCATGCCGCAATTCAACAGATAGGCCACCTCGATATTGTCCGGCTGGATGGCCAGGGGCGCATTGACGACACGACAGGTGAACATGGCCACAGCAGGCAACCGATGGCCGGGCCATGAGGCAATGCCTTCCATCCCCCGCAATGTCCCAGGACCAGCAGTCGCCGTAAAGCACCGCACGCCGGCACGCGAACCGCCGGCAATCGCAGCCATCACGCCCACCTCTTCTTCCCCGCGGTAATACTCCTTCACGTAGCCTTCACCATAGAGCACTCCGACCAACTGCATGGTTTCGCTCTGCGGCGTGATCGGATATGCCACAGCGAGATCGACGTTCGAACGCCGGATCGCCTCTTTGGCCGCCTCGCTACCGGTAATGAATTCCTTGGTCCGGGGCGCTTCATGGAACATGTATTCCGGGGTCACGATCTTTTGCCGCTTGGCCTCGAAATGCGGATCTTTTTTCCCATCCGCTTTTGGAGCGGCAACGCTGGTAATCGGGTCGCCCTGGGGGTTGGTTTTTTGTTGAGCCTCGAGAGCTTCACTCATGATCGCACCTCGTTAAAAAGTGGTGAGCGCCGTTTGCTCGGCCTATCCTTCGCGTTTCATGTGTTCTGCAGAATGACCGAACAGCGCGGCACTTCCAGTTCCGGTCGGAGATGGAGCAAATGTCACGGGATTGGTATGCGTTTTCCCGCCGTGCACTTTTGACTGAGTCCCTGTAAAACGGACATTTTCTCCGTTCTCGGGAAGCTTGATACCCATCTCCTCGCGCACTTTTTTAAAAATCTGCGCCACCCGCTTGATCTTGGCGGTGTCAGAATCGCGAATCGTCAGCATGGCATCCTCATGGCCTTGCTCGGCGCAGATGGCCATCGTGCAGCAGTTGGTTCCGGCCCGAATCATCTTCAGCGTTAAATTGGCATAGTGGCAGTGCACGCCAATAAAGATGCAGGCCTCGATCTTGTTGCCCCAAATGGTCAGATTGGGATGGTTCGGATTGATGACTTCTTCGGGGTCGATCTTGGGATACTTGGGTCTGTAATCCGGCATGGGAATGATCATGACTTCGGGAATCTGCGCCGCGATCTCAAGCGTCGCCTTGGCCTTTTCGACAGCGTGGTCGTTCCACGCCCAGAGGAGCAGTGGACCGGGGAAGATCGTGGCATTGGGACTGGTCAACATCTTACGGGCCATCTCTTCGATGACTTTTTCTTCGTTCGGCTCAAGAAGCCCGTAGAACAGCCCCTGACCTGGATCCGGCAACGAAACGCCGAGTTGGGCCGCCGACGGCGGATGGAACCCGGCCGGTCCGGGGACGATGATTTTTTCCCTCGTGTCTTGCGCTGTAGTGGCCACTCCGTTCCCCTTTCTGAACCCGACGCTTATCCGACAACCGGGCTGGCGAGCACCGCAGTGGTGCTCTTCTCACCGTAGGTCACATTGTCGGTCAGTGCCGCCTTGGGCAGCTGATCGATCATGATCAT